>JBFWZL010000001.1:0-36900 GCA_050185455.1 Binatia bacterium
TGTTCCAGTATGGCTTGTTTGACCGCTTCCCTAAGGTAAAGATTGTTGTCCTAGAATCTGGCGCGGGTTGGGCGGGGTATCTGCTGAACCGCATGGATGCGGTGTATGCCAGTGCGTTGGGCGACACGGTGCGGCTCAAAGAGAAGCCGAGCACCTACTTTTATCGCCAATGTTGGATCTCCGGCGATCCAGACGAGAAAGCCTTCGGTCACATTGTCGACTTTGTGGGGGCGGATAAATTCTTCTGGGCGTCGGACTTCCCGCATTTTGATCATCCGGGGAACTACATGGAAGAACTCCGCGAGCTGGTGGAGCCCATGTCGGCCTCCACTCGCCAGAAGGTCATAGGCGACAACACGAAACAGGTCTACGGGCTGTAAATACGGTGTCTGCTCCTGGTGTGCCCTCCAGGATGCAGCAAGCGGGAGGGAGGGAACCGTGGCGTTGACCCATGGACCACAACCCCTCCTATTCCCTCCTCGGAGACCGCCAGTCCCCGGCGGTCTCCGCTTTTTGAGAGGAGTTCTGCTCTTGGAATGGAGATTATGAAGAAGACCCTGGACTCAGCGAGAGGGCCTCCCGCACGACGGATCAGGGAGTTCGGTACTGCCCGCCAACGAATGGCGACGTGTCCAGAAAGCTGAGGGTTACAGACATATCCTGGTGAACGGTGTCGAAACCTTCCAGGATGGCAACTGCACCGGCGCGACGCCTGGCGCCCTGCTGCGCAACGGACAGGCGGCGTAATTGCACGTGGCTCGCTCGTTTCACTCGCTTTATGACTTGTAGCTTATGGCCCACTCGCTTCGCTCGTTCTATGGCAGATGGCTCGTTCCCTGTGCTCACTCTATGGCAAGAAAGCTCTGGCCATGAGCTAAAGAGCGAACATAATGAGCGGGCTATAAAGCGAAGCGGGCGATAGAGCGAACGCAGTGAGCGGGCCACAGGCTGACAAAGGATTGCTCTAATAACCAGAAGGGGGGTTACCGTATGACGAGTATTGCAGGCAATTACATTTCGGCGGATGGCCATTTTGTCGAGCCGGCCAATCTGTGGGTGGAGCGGATGGACAAACGCTTTCGCGACCGCGCGCCGCACGTCGAGGCGCGCACCGATGCTGACTGGTATGTCATTGACGGTGTGACGCCGTTCCCGGTGGGCCTAGAAGGGGCGTCGATGGAAGACAAGCTCAGCGGAGGAATTAAAATGATGGGTGGGCGTCGGCATGCCAACACACGCCCAGGGGCATGGGACCCGAAAGCGCGGTTAGCCGATTTGACGCTCGATCACATTACGGCCGAGGTCATGTATCCGGGCGGGTTTGGGCTGCAATTTTGGGCGGCGCCTGATGCAGAGTATCAGGCAGAGTGTTGTCGCGTCTTTAACGATTGGGTGAGTGAGTTCTGTTCCGCAGACCCAGGGCGGTTTTTAGGTGCAGCGCTGATCCCGATGCGCGGACCTATCGAACTGGCAGTGCAAGAAACTAATCGTGCAGCCAAGCTGAAAGGCATCAAGACGCTCTCCATTCCGACGACAATGGTGGATCGGCACTATGCAAGTCCAGAATACGAACCGCTATGGGCTGCGCTCCAGGAGGCCGACATGCCCGTGTCCATTCACATCGGCACCACGGGTGAGCCGCTTTATGATCGTTTCCTTAAGCTGGGCATTGGTCCTGGCGTGGTCGAAGCGAAGATTATTACGGGCCAACGGGCGGTGGCCGAACTCATCTGGGCGGGGGTGCCGCAACGCTATCCCAAGATACGGTTTATCATCGCCGAGGGTGGTATTGGTTGGATTCCGTCATTGGTTGGTTTCATGGATCACTGGTGGACGGATCATCGTCGCTGGATGGAGCCTAAATTAGACGAGAAGCCCAGTGTCTACTTTAACCGCCAGTTCTGGGCGACATTTGAAGAGGATCGGGCCGGCGTCATCCTGGCGCGCGAGGGCATCTTGAATCCGGATCGCATCATGTGGGGGTCGGACTATCCACACACCGAAGGTACGTTCCCACACTCACGCGAGGCGATTACCAGGGATTTTGCCGGTATACCGGAGGCGCTGGTGCATAAGATCGTCGTCAGTAACGCGGCCGAGCTCTACAACCTCAAATAGTCGCAGCCAGGCAACCATACGGAGCAGAGGGGATGGCCTTTGCTCCTCGGAAAAGCAGGGTGAACAGGAGAATACAGGCGCCGCCACCCTGCTGCTTACCCCCATGTTCTTTATTCCGAAACGTACACAAAAAAGGGAGGAATCGTCATGAGCGTGCAAGAGATCCAATCTCTAACGCAACAGTTTTGTGACGCCTTTAATAAAAAAGACCTCACCCCTTTCATGGAGACCAGCTGTCCCCGGCGGTCTCCGTTTTTTGCTTTGAGGAGTCTGCTATGGAAACAATCCGAACCTGGGTCCGCGTCTTGTCGCTGAGCGTCTTCCTTGCCTCGCCTGGAATGTTAAGCGCCGAATCATGGAGCTGGAAATACCTTAGTGAACTCTCTGAGGCTGAGCGGAGCGCCATTGATTCACGGACCGACACGCCCCGTGACGCTACACTGCCCTACCTCCCTGCCGAGCCGTATCCTTTCACGCCGCCCTACACCGCCGAAGAAATGGGGCTGCGAGCCATGGAGTTTCCTCACATCGCGCGCTGGAACTTCGCCATGATCGAAGACTTTGGTTCGATCATGCCGACGGGGTATTTGTTTACCGGCAAAACTCTCGTGCTGTCCGTCTACCCCGAACCGGAAGGACTGGTCGGCTATCTCAACGCCAAACCCGGGGAGGTGTACGCCCGCTGGCTTTCGCAAGACACGTATCCACCGGAGAACCTGGGGAACCAATTTCTCATGATGCAGCACCGTACAGACCAGACCGCCACCACCAAGACCGATATGTTCGCCTATTCCCCCGTCTTGCGGCGTGTGCGTCGTTTTCCGCAGCCGCGTCGCCAGGACCGTTTCCCGGACCAGCCCATGACCTTTGACGATTTCCTCGGGCGCGACGCCTGGGAGTTCACCTGGCGTATTATCGGCTCTGATGTCCTCTCGGAGACGGTGCGGTTTCCCGCCACCCGAGACACCATCACGTTAGCCTTCGCGGACGGAGCGCTGAACGATGTCCCTGTCAACAGTCTCAAACTGATGGGGGATGAGTATCCGTATTATACGCCAGAAGGCGGTGTCCTCTGTTATGTACTCGAAGCCAGGGCTAAGCCCGACTGGCTGCCCGATTATTATGCGCCGCGCATCCTCTATTGGGTGGATCAGCAGCACTTTTATCCACTGCGCACGGAACAGTATGGACCGGACGGAGACCTGGTCGCCATGGAGGTGCGACTCGCGGCGTTGTTCAACCCTGACCTGAAAGAGCGCGGGTATCAGAACCTGATCACGGTGTGGTGGAATGCCCAGCTCGATTTTCTCGCCTATGGCATTCACGATGCGCATAAGCACTGGCAATGGACGGACAAAGATAAAGAGACGTACTTTAACCCTGACTTCATGCGCCGGGTGTGGTTCCCGATCCCGCTGAAGACGCAGGCCACCGTGCGTACGCCGGCGGAGATGTTTTTGCGGCCCCATCTGTATCGCGAGAAATTCCCTGACGAACGGCAGATTATCGTCTCTCCAGAGGTCGACGCTCGCATTCACGCCCAAGATGCTGCGGGACGGTTGGTGTTTAACCAGGCTGTAGCCGAAGCAGAGTAGCACAGTGGTGAGGGAAGGGTGATGGCGGAAAACACGAAGCAGCGGAACGGCGGCACGCGGACCCATCAAGGAGTAATCAACAATGCAACACACGAGAGGCAAACGCGGGGGTGCGGAAGCGGTCCCAGACGTCTCTGCGTTGCGAGAGAGAGACAGACGGGCGCAGGTTTTATTTTTGCAGTGCTGCTCACCGTGAGCGTGTTGTCTCCAGCGCGATGCTTCGGAAACATACTGAGTAACGCCTGGGGCGAATTTGATCAGGCCTTGTCGATCTTTGATCCGGCGGGAGACTACATCAGCCAACCCATTGAGAAAGCCATCCCGGCGCTCACGTTCAAAGGGTTCTTTCGCCAATGGTCCGACCTCAATCTCCACCGCAATCAGAAAGTCGGCTTTCGTAACAAAGACTTCCGTTTTCTCCAATTGCAAAACCTGCTGGAAATCGAACTCCACTATCAGATCACCAATAATCTGGAACTGACCAGCGTGAATCACTTCCTCTACGATGGCGTCTATAACTGGCAGGACTCGGGCGGCCTCTTTGCGCCCCGTGTCAGCGAAACCGCACGATACTACCATAATTTTGAACGCATCGTGCGCGAGTTGTACCTCAGTTATCGCACCCACAGTTTTGACATCGTCATCGGCAAGCAGCAAATCGCCTGGGGCAAGATGGATGGACGCTTCATCGACATGATTAACCCCATGGACGTGCGCGAGTCGGTGCAACTGGAAGCGAGTGATTTTGAGTACCGTCGGCTGCCTACGTGGATGGCCAATGCGACTTATTTTTTCGGCGGCAATTCTCTGCAACTCCTCTACATCCCGAACTTTGAGCAAGAGCGGCTGCCCACCGTGGGCTCGCCGTGGTTCCCTCCCTCCGTGCCGCCGCTGGACGCGATCGTTAAAAGGCGCAAACGGCCGAGCGCCGGCGATTTTGGTGACCATGAATACGGCACCCGGCTCGACATCTCGATGGATCCGCTGACGTGGGGACTGATTTATTTCTATGCCTGGAACGACAATCCGAACTTCTTCCTCACCGGTGCGGATACGTCAGGCGAGACGGTCAAGCCGATTCTCACGCCCCGCCACACCCGGTTACATCATCTCGGAGTGACGGCCGATTATGCCACGACTCTCTCAGGAATGCCGGTGGTCGGAGATTTGCCGCTGGTCATACGTGTTGAGGGGCTGTACAGTTTCGGAGTCAAGTTTGCCGATGCCCAGCGACAACTCGCGGCATTCGCTGGCGGCGACGGTGGCGGGCATGTCAGTCGGGATACCCTGCGGGCGGCGATTGCGATCGAGTTCGCCTTGCCGGGGAACACGTCCTTCATCGTGCAGCCGTCGCTGTTTACAACGTTCGGGTGGCGCAAGAGTATTGTCGGCAGTGGATTTGGCGGAGCCACCGACAGCAACGAATGGAATCTGTTACCGGTCGTGTATGTCGAACATCCGTTCCGCTTCACCCGTGATCGGCTGCGGGCCAGCATTACCGTGTTTCCGTTTCTTGGCGCGCCGGGCCGCCATTATGAAGGGACAAAGAGCAAGCTGGTGGTGTCCTACAAGTTTTCCCGCTTCATTACTGGGCGGTTGATCTACACGACCTATGACGGTGGCGGACGCGACAGCACCTTTGGCCAATACGACAAGTGGGACAATATCGGCTGGGAGATCAGTTATGAGTTTTGACCGCGACCACCAAGGAAGCAGGGGAAAACTTCAACGTCTTGCGACTCAGGAGCAAGCAGGACATCTCGTGTTCTGATTCCCACAACGTCCCCGAACACCAACTGGAGAAAAGGAGGGTCTCGTATGAAAATTATCGATGGTGACAGTCACTTCATGGAACCATTGGATCTGTTTGAGCGGTTCATCGATCCGCCGTATCGTGACCGAGCGATGCACGTCGCGAAAGATCCGACCAGCGGCGCCCCATGTATGGTCGTCGATGGGAAACCGATGCGGTTTCTCGATGTGGACGAGCTGCTCGGCGCAGTGGTGGCCTATGGCCAAAAAGAAGCCGATCATAACCTGACCGACTTCAATCGCCACCTGGTCTTTAACGCTCAGTGGCAGGACATGGACAAGCGCGTGCAGTTTCTGGACGAGGAAGGGATCGACGCTTAAGTGCTCTTTCCTACCCTCGGCCTATTGTGGGAAGGGACCGTGACTGATCCCCAGCTCGCCGACGCCCATTGCCGCGCGTACAATACCTGGGCGTTTGAACTCTGTGCGGCCCACAAAGACCGGCTCTTCCCGGCGGCCCACATCTCGCTGCTCGACCCGCGGTTGGCCGTGCGAGAGCTGGAGCGGGTGGCCAAGCTGGGGTGCCGGGCTATCATGTTAGGGTCTGCGCCGATTAAGGGGAGAAGCTTTGGTCATCCGGACTTCGATCCAGTGTGGGCGACGGCGCAGGACTTGAACCTCAGTGTGGGCATCCATCCGGCTGGCAATCCAGACTACATCGGCAGTGCCTGGTATCGGGACCGGGACCCCGGATTCATGTTCGTCACCATGAACGTCATCCAGGACCCGCGCATGGCGCTGACCACGATGGTCTATGACGGGGTGTTTGAGCGCTTTCCCAGGCTACGGGTGGCTACCGTTGAAGCGATGGTGGGGTGGGTCGGCGAGTGGCTCGAGCGGCTCAATTACCGCTACCAGTACATGAAACACACCTCGCAGATGAAGCGGCCAGCCACGGAATACTTTCAGCGTAACATCTGGATCAACGCGGACCCGGAGGAGAAGATGTTTCCACTGATCGTGCAGTTTGCCGGGGATGAGAAGTTCTTCATTGGGTCTGATTACCCCCATGCCGAGGGGTTCGTGCACCCAGTGCGGAAGGCACGAGAACTGCTCTCAGGCTTGCCTGCCGCGTCGGTGGACAAGATCCTGGGCGACAATGCCAGAGCGTTTTACGGCATCTGACCGCACAATCGTGGAGGCAACACTTCAGACAACTTCCTAACAAGCTCACAGGAGGAAACAGCGGTGAATCTGGAAGAGTTGAAGAGCCGGCTAGAGACGTTGGAGGCGATTGAAGCAATCAAGAAACTCAAGGCTCGCTACTGTCAGTGTGCGGATGAGCGCGACGCCGAGGGTTACGCCAACCTGTTTACCGAGGACGGGGTTTTCGAGGGAGGCGCCTTCGGACGTGGGCAGGGCCGGGCAGGAGTTGCTGCATTCTTACGCGGGGTGCAGCAGCAATCCTTGCCCTTTGCCCTGCACTATGTGATGAACCCGATCATCGAGGTTCACGGGGACACTGCAACAGGGCAGTGGTATCTGCTGGAGCCGTGCACCATGGTGGCCGAAGAAACTCAGGCCCAGCAAGCCGTGTGGGGGACGGCCCGGTATGAGGAGGAGTACGTGAAGGTGGCCGGCGAGTGGCAGTTCACGCATCTCAAAGTGTTTTCGTCGTTCATGACGCCGTACGAGCAGGGATGGGCGAAGAAGAAGTTTGTGTAAGGGAAGAGAGTTTGGTGGGAAAGGGCGGTGAGAGACCGGAACGGTGGTTTCTTTACAACTCATGAACACGCAAAGGAGGGTCAAGCAATGTTAGGCGCTGTAGTGGAGCTGCTGAAGAACCTCTAAGGCGCCAAATTTGCTTCATAAGGAGGGAAACGTATGCTTAAAGGGATCGATAATGTTGGCGTCGCGGTGACTGACCTGAATCGTTCCATTGCCTTTTACGAAAAGCTTGGCTTTGTCAGGGGACAGGACTACGAGGCTGATGTGAGAGGCTGCAGCATGACCTGCGGCAGTGCAGTGCTCTTCCTGTTTCAGACCAAGCAGACCAAGCCCCAGGGGGTGAAGCGAGAGCCGACTCTGGCCCAGAACCCGCCCGGGCTCGACCACATCTCGTTCCTGGTTGAGGACGTGAACGTGATGCCTGCCGAGCTGAAAGCCAAGGGTGTTGTTTTCCTCGGCGAGCCTGCGGATCAGGACTGGGGTGCACGGCTGGTGGGGCTCAAAGACCCGGACGGCAGTAACCTCTACCTCCTGCAATACCTGTAGAGCCGTGTGGTCGTGCGACGGACCCCCTCAGCATGAAGAACCCTGCGCCTGCTCCACGAGGACTGTTCTACAGTTGGATTATCACCGCATGTGCGTTCGAGGTCTTGCTTTTGACCTGAGGCTACTGAGGGCCACCGGCAACAGGTGAGAAGGGATTGCGTATGGTGAATACCAGAGTTGCGGAACGGATCGTGACTTGTCATGACTCGACGTGGACCTATCTGTGTGCTGGAGAAGGACCGCCTGTCGTCTGGCTCCACGGCCTGTGGGGAGAGCCGGGGTGGGAGCTACATCACCAGCGTCTCGCCGAACGGTACACCGTCTATGCTCCTGCCTTGCCGGGATATCATGGTTCGTCTTTTCCCCCGTGGATGGTCGATAGTGAGGATGCCGCGACGCTGGTCATCGACTTCCTGGATACGCTCAAACTGGCGCGTCCCATCCTCATCGGGCACTCGCTGGGAGGATGGCTTGCCGCCGAGGTGGCGGTCTTTCGTCCGCTTCATCTTGCGGGCTTGGTGCTCATCAATCCGCTCGGCATTGCCCTCGACTGGACGCAGGCGCCGAACGTTTTCTACCATGATCCAGCGGCGCTTGCCGGGCTCTTTTTTGCCGATGCCACTCTCGAAGCAGCGCGTCGCTACGTCCCGCTACCAAAGGAGTGGGACGAGCGGTTTCTGCACAACCGGGAGGCGAGTATGCGCCTGGCTTTTCAGCCGTACTTGCACAGCCGCAGACTGAAAGAACGGTTACGGTTTGTCGCAGCGCCAACGCTGGTTCTCTGGGGTGAACAGGATAAAATTTTGGGGGCAGAGCATGCGAGAGAATGGCAAACGCGGTTGCCGCACTCCGAGGTGGCGCTCATCCAGGGAGCAGGTCATTTCCCCCATGTTGAGCAACCAGAGGCGTGCCTGCCAACGTTGATGGAGTTTCTGTATGCACTCTCCGCTAAGGAGGTTGCCGCGCGATGAAGATCTTCAACATGGTGTTGTTCGGTTGGCCAATCTTCCCCAAGGACGTCGAGGTCGGCCAGCCGGGCAGTTATCCGGTGCACAACAAATATTTCGATCCTATTACTGGCCAAAAAATTTTGCAGGATTTCTTGGAGGAGATCGACCTGAGCGAGGCGATGGGGTTTGATGGCGTGAACTGCCAGGAGCACCACGGCAACGGCATCTTCTGCGCATTTGTACCTTCGACCACGATTATGGCCGCAGCCCTCGCCCAGCGGACGCGTCGTCTGAAGCTGGCGCTCACTGGCACCTGTCTCCCCCTGCACAACCCGATTACCATCGCCGAAGAGATCGCCATGGTGGATCAGCTCTCGGGGGGGCGCTTGATCTGGGGCGCGCTCCGTGGAACGGCAATTGAATATATGCACTATGGCGTCAATGCGAGCGAGTCACAGGGACGCTTTCGTGAGGCGTTTCATCTCACCAGGAAGATCCTGACCACGGAAGGACCGTTTAGCTATGCCGGTCGGTATTACAGTGTGCGAAACTACAACCTCTGGCCCAAACCGCTGCAACAGCCCCATCCCAAGGTGTGGATGGCCTGCAACAGTTTGGACTCGCTGGACTTCGCCGTGGAGACACAGTCCTATGTGATGACCCCGTGGGTGCCCCTCACCCAGAGTGCGTTCGTGTATGAATCGTATCATAAGTTGGCGCAACAGCAGGAACGCGTGGCGCCTACAGACTTTGACGACATGTTTGCTGGCATCTGCGCGATTTATTGCGCCGAGAGCGATACGCAAGCGCGAGCGGAGGCAGAGGAACATGTCCACACGCATTTCACCAAGGCGCTGGCGGCGTTTGACAGCAACACCATGTCGCTCATTCCCGGACACATGACGCCCCGTGGGATGCGCACCTGGCTGGCGGCGACGTCCGGCAAGGGAGGACAATCCCTGGTTTTTGGCTTCGAGGAGGCGCTGCAGAATGGGACGCTCATCGTGGGGAGCCCGCGCACCTGTATCGATCTCATCCGCCGACAACGCACGGAAGGCAAACGTGGTACGCTGCTGGCGATGTTCCAGTTCGGTTCTCTGCCGCACAAGCTGGCCATGAAAAGCATTGCGCTCTTCGGAAAAGAAGTCCTCCCGGCGATCCGGGAGGTATAAACGCTGACCGATAGTTGGACCCGCGAGGCTGGAGACCGAATCTCGGCGTCAGACGACGCCAAAGAGGATCTATGGATTTTGAATACACCCCTGAACAGGAAGCCTTTCGCCAGGAAGTACGGCGCTGGCTAGAAGCGAACATCACGCCTGACCTGTGCGTCGACGACGCCATGGATGAGCGCGTGGCTGGAGACCGAGAGACGTTTGACCGACGCGTGGCCTGGCAGAAAAAACTCCATGCCGCTGGCTGGGTGGGTCTGTCCTGGCCCAAGCAGTACGGCGGGCGCGGGGCCACGCTCATGGAGCAAATTGTTTTTAACGAAGAGTATGGGCGAGTCCGCGCGCCGGTGCTGCCCGGCTACATGGGCGTGAGCTTGGCTGGACCAACCATCATGCAATGGGGCACGGAAGAACAAAAGCAGCGCTTCCTGCCACGGATTCTCAACGCGGACGACATCTGGTGTCAGGGGTACTCTGAGCCGGGTGCGGGCTCAGACTTGGCGGGCATACAAACCCGCGCCGTTGATATGGGGGACTATTTTGTTGTAAACGGACAGAAAGTGTGGACCTCCGGCGCGCAGTTTGCCCAGTGGATGGTGCTGCTGGCGCGCACCGACCCGGATGCGCCCAAACATCAGGGAATCAGCTATTTTTTACTCGACATGAAAACCCCCGGCGTTACTGTGCGACCGCTGGTGTTGATGAACGGCCACCGTCATTTCAACGAAGTTTTCTTTGAGGAAGTGCGTGCGCCGCGCGAGCAGTTGCTGGGTCCGAAGAATGAAGGTTGGAAGGTGGCGATTACGACCTTAATGTTTGAGCGTAGCTTTGCTGGCGGTGGCAGTCACGGCGCGCAAGTCCGGCGGTTAACGGCATTAGCGCAACAGGTGCTGATCGACGGTCGGCCAGCATGGGAGCAAGGCTGGGTGCGGCAGAAGCTGGCGCAGTTCGCCATTGAGTGCGAGGCGCTCAAATACACCGCGCAGCGCAACCTCACGCGCCAGCTCAAAGGCCAACCGCCAGGACCGGAGGGATCGATGCTCAAGCTGTGCGGATCCGAACTCGGCGTGCGGATTGCTAACTTTGCTACCGAGTTGCTTGGCGCCTACGCGCTGCTCGATCAGCCGACGGAGAGTGTTCCTGATGCGCCGCGTTGGCTCAACCGCGCCCTGAGCGCGCGGCAGTACACCATCGCCGGTGGGACCAGCGAGATCCAACACAACATCATCGGTGAGCGCGTATTAGGGCTGCCCAAGGGGTGAGAAGAACCGCGTGAACCAGGCAACTGGTCACGGACGTGCAGACCGGGAGCATTTCACTGTCTGTGCAGGGAGGTGGCAAGCACTAGGGGAGGAGAGAGTCAGTCCGCCTCTGGCTGGCTGTGCGATCTGTGCGCACACCCTGCCATGCCCCAGCACAGTTTGCACGGAAAGTGGATCGAGGCTTCCTTCAAATCCCCCTAAGTAACTGGTTTTGCATTCTTTTTCTTGTCCGAACGACTCCTCTCTACTGCGGCATCATTCTTGTAGTAGACCCCTACCACTGATTTCTGCTGGTGATTTGGGAAAAAGGAGGTTCTGCAATGGTAACTACCCTCCTCGGCATTTCTGGGAGCCTAACGAAAGGCGGGAGTACCCGCACCTTAATTGATGCTGTCTTGCAGGCCGCCAAAGAACGGTACCCGGATATTACTACCACCGTCCTGGACCTCCGTGAGGTCCAGATTGCATTTTGTGATGGTCGGCCGCTGCACGAATATGGTGATGACACGCCACAGGTTGTGGCGCGCATTCAGGCCGCGGATGCCTATGTGATTGGTACGCCCATCTACCGCGGCTCGTACACGGGCGCGCTCAAGAACTTGTTGGACCACGTGCCGGTGGAAGCGATGATAGGCAAGGTCGCCGGACTGATCGCCACCGGCGCCACTGACCATCACTACCTCAGCATCGATCAAGAACTGCGACCGATCCTGATGTGGTTCAATATGCATCTTGTGCCGGGCAGCGTGTATGCGCGCGGCAATCAACTCCAAGGCAGCGAGATTATAGACGAGCAACTGCGCGCGCATTTGCAAGCGCTCGGAGAGGCCGTGATCGACTTGCAGCAACTTCTTCAAGGCGGGCTGCAAGGACCCCCACCGCTGAGCCTATGGGGAAGAAAAAGAGCGTAAGCCAGGGAGACAACAATGACCAAAAAGATGCATCTGACCGGTTTTATGTTGTTTGCCCCAGCGCCGCACATGATCATGTCGTGGGTATATCCTCGAGAGAAGATTCGCTATCAGTGGCACGAGCCGGAGCACTGGGAGACCATTGCCAGAACACTTGAGCGCGGCAAGTTCGATATGTTCTTCTTTGCCGACGGCTGGGCGGGCGGCACGAACCCCACTGGCGTGCGCTACGCGATTCAGTTCCCCAACCACGACCCGGTGGCGCTGGTTACCTATCTGTCGGCGATGACCAGGAAGCTCGGCTTTGCCGTGACTATGTCCACCACGTTCTATCCACCTTTTATGCTGGCGCGCAAACTGGCCACGCTCGATCACCTCACCAAAGGTCGCATTGGCTGGAATATCGTGTCGTCGATCTCCACTGCGGAGGCGCGTAATTTCGGCATGGACGACCTGCCGCCACATGACGAACGGTATGATCGAGCCGATGAATACATGGAGGCCTGTTACCAGCTGTGGGATAGTTGGGAGCCCGACGCTCTGCTGATGGACATGGAGAACGGCATCTTCGCGGACCCGGCCAAGGTCCATCGGGTGGATTTTCACGGGAAGTGGTACAAGACCCAGGGACCATTGACCGTGATTCCCTCACCGCAGCGCCGGCCATACCTCTTCCAGGCAGGGCAGTCTGAGTGTGGGCGAGAGTTCGCCGCCAAGCATGCCGAATGCATCTTCGCCGCGGCCATGGGAATCAAACAAATGCGCGAGTTCTGCGACGATATCGCCGCACGAGTCGAACGCTACGGTCGTGACCCGTCTACCGTCAAGATCATCTGGGGTGCGCAACCGTTGGTGGCCAGGACCACCGCGGACGCCAAGGAGCAGCAAGCCGCCATTCGCGCCCGCATTCCGTTGGAAGCCTCGCTAGTGCTGATGTCGGGCCACTTCAACTACGACGTGACGAAGCTCGACCTCGACACGCCGCTGAGCGAACTCAATCTAGAGGTGAGCGGGACAAAAGGCCTGCTCGACATGTATCGTCGGTCGAACCCGCATATCACCCTGCGTGAGATCGCCGGCTCCTACCTGGCCGCGAGCGAGGATAACCCGCTGATCGGCGCGCCCGAGCAGGTGGCGGACTACATGCAATACCTGTTGGAGGAAGGAGGCGGTGAGGGCTTCCAGATTACTCCTTCGTATTACGCCCCCGATTATTATGAGGACCTCGTGACGCTGCTGATTCCGGTGCTGCAAAAGCGCGGCGTCTTTCGCACGGAGTACACCAGCCGCACGTTGCGGGACTCTATGACGCAGGGATAGAAACACGACATGCCGCAATGCAATCAACAGGGTCTTTCTTCCCGAGACAGCAATTTCCCCATGGAGGTGTGAGATCATGGCCTTTTCCATCGAAGCGGCGTTGCCGCCACTGATCCGCCGTGACGTTGAGTACGCCGAACAGCACTACCCGCCTATTCCTGAAACAATGCCCGCTGTTATCGCTGCCGACCCGGGCTGGAGTCGCCAGTGGACGAACATCAGAAACTCTATCGAGCAAGGCAAAACCGCCCCTCGCAAGACGAAAGATCCCTCGCGGCGGCAGTTGGTCGCCAAGTATTTAGCGGGAATGGGCCACATGGAGTTACAGCTGATCGTCCAAGGCTGTACCTACGCGGCGACGCAGTACGACATGCCCGCTGCCTGGCGCACGTGTATCATCAAACAAGCCTACGACGACATGCAGCACGCGGCGGGCTTCATCACGCGTGGGTCCCGTATGGCCAACGAAGACTACTGGCAGGGTACGGACGCACCGTATCTCTGGCCCGTGGACGCCTATCAGCCGATTTTACGACGCGATCTGGGCGGTTTCTTGGTGGCGATCGGGCTGCATACCGAGGCGTATCCGGCGTGGACCAATCTCAGCGGCGGCGGTCCGATCGCGGACATCTCCGTCGGCGCGTGGAGCTTACAAGAGATCGAAGATGAGGCATGGCACCTGACGTTTCTCCTGCCCGCGATCAAAGAGTATCTGCACACGGGCGCCCCGGAGGAACAAGACCGCCGTAAGCGGCAGATGGTGACGGATAACGAAATTCTTCTCGAAGCAGCGGTCCAGCCAGCCTACAAGAACGCGAAGGAATTCGTGGTGGGCCGTCTGGGGCAAGATCCGGCAATACTCTACGGCTATGAGCATCTCGATGAGCGCACGCGCCACATCTTCCGCTCCATTGGGATCGAAGAAAGCTACTGGCCCGCGTATCTTAAACAGGGTCTGGGAGTCTAGAGAGTCAAAGAGTCTAGAGTCAAAGAGACAGACCCCCAGACGCAAGAGACTCAAGCACTAAGGAGGAAAGACATGGCAACACAGCAACAGAGTAAATCACGGGCCGTACGAGCCAAACTCACACATCCGGTTATCGACTCCGATGGGCATACCGTCGAATTCGAACCTGCACTGTACGATTACATCAAGCAAGTTGGCGGCGCGTCAGTCCTGGAGCGGTATCTGTCCCGACGTGGGTGGGGTGGCTGGTATCGCCGGTCTCCCGAAGAACGGCGTGAGCATCGCACCGTCCGTCCACCCTGGTGGGCGCTGCCGACCAAGAACACGCTCGATCGCGCCACCGCCACACTGCCAAAGCTGCTCGCCGAGCGGTTAGACGACATCGGCCTCGACTTCACTGTTTTGTACCCGACCACGGGACTGTTCTTTCCTCACCTGGACGACGAAGAACTCCGGCGCGCCTGTTGCCGGGGGCTCAACACCTTCCATGCCGAGATTTTTCGCGAACACGCCGATCGTATGACGCCGGCAGCGGCTATTCCCATGCACACGCCCCAAGAAGCGATTGAAGAACTGGAATACGCAGTCAAGACGCTCGGTCTCAAGGCCATTGTCATGGCCGGCCATGTCCGTCGGCCTATTCCGGCGGCCGCGCGGATCGCGCCGGGCGCGGGGCGGAAAGCCTTGTGGCTCGATACGTTTTGTCTTGAGAGCGAATACGATTATGATCCGGTGTGGGCCAAGTGTGTCGAACTCGGCGTAGTTCCCACCTTTCACTCCGCTGGCATGGGCTGGGGCAGCCGTATGTCAACCTCTAACTACATGTATAACCACATCGGCCACTTCGCCTCGGCGGGCGAGGCTCTGTGTAAGGCCTTGTTCTTTGGCGGCGTGACGCGCCGCTTCCCGACGTTACGCTTCGGGTTCTTGGAGTGTGGGGTAAGCTGGGCGTGCAGCCTGTATGCTGACATGATCGGCCATTGGGCGAAACGCAATGGCAAAGCCATGGAGAATTACAACCCGGCCAATCTGAACCCGGAAATGCTGCTTGATCTTTTTCAGCGCTATGGCGGCAAGATGGTGGAAGGCAAACTGGAACAACTGCGGCAGGGCTCTGGCGGCAGCATGTTGGCGAGCACGACAGAAGACCCGGCGACGATTGATGACTGGTGGCGCTGTGGGATTGAGAAGCCCGAAGACATTAAAGCCCTGTTCGTACCCAATTTTTACTTTGGCTGTGAAGCGGATGATCCCATGAACGCCAGCGCGTTTAACACCAAAATCAACCCCTTCGGAGCCAAGCTCAAGGCCGTGTTCAGTTCCGATATTGGGCATTGGGATGTGCCGGACATGACGGAAGTGACCGAAGAGGCGTATGAGTTAGTGGAGGAGGGAAAGATGACGGAAGAAGACTTCCGCGAATTCGTCTTTGTGAATCCCACGAAGCTGTGGACGGATATGAACCCGCATTTCTTCAAGGGGACGCGGGTCGAAAAAGATGTTGAGAAACTGATAACACGGTGAGTGAGGTAGATGTGAAACGTATTGCCCTTGCGGACAACACACTACGGCTTGGGCTGTTTTACCCAAACACCCCGTCGATTCACGTGACCTCGCGCGTGGTGGCGGATATGAATCCCGATTCGATGTCTCTGGCGACACACAGGCGCATTGCCGCGGTCAGCGAAGAGATTGGCCTTGATTATGTATTTATCGCCGACCGCTGGGCGCCGTACGGTCCCGAGTCCACCGCCGCGCATCATCAGGACCCGATGCTAGCGGCGTTCATCTTGGGCGCGACGCTGATTGGGATGACCGAGCGTATCGGCATTATCACCACGCTGCACACCACCTATTTCCATCCGGCTCATCTTGCCCGTATCGGCGCGAACCTGGACACGTTGTCCGGCGGTCGCTGGGGCTGGAACATCGTGACTGGCGTCACTACCGATGAGATGGAAATCTTCGGTTACAAGGGCGGCGTGGCCCATGACCTCCGCTACGATATGGCGCGTGAGATGCTCGCGTTGATCAAAAAGATCTGGGACGGCATGCGGCGGGAAAACGCGTATGTGGACTGGCAGGGCACGCATTACACCATGCGTGGCGCGGTGGTGGGACCGGGACCGCTGCAACAGCCGTATCCGCTGCTGGTCAATGCTGGCGCGTCGGACGCGGGCCGCCGCTTCGCCGCTGAGCACTGTGATTACATCTTCCTTACCGACAGTTCACAAGAAGGGGTTCTCCGGCGTATGCAAAGCGCGCGGGAGCAGGCCGTCGCCTTTGGCCGCCCGGCGGACGCCGTGCGGTTGATGATGGCGGCGCGGGTGATCGTGCGCGACACGCAGGAAGAAGCGGATCAAGCGCGGCACTGGATTGCGAATAATGTTGATCTCCCAGCGGCGCGCAACTTTGTCGCGGCCCTCATGGGCGGGATTGAAAGCATTCGCGAAGCGTTCGGCGACCGGGATGAGGCGGAACTTTTGCGCGTGTGGGGAGGTGCGGTAGGCGAGCACGAAGCCTATTGCTGCGGGCCGCCGGAAAAGATCGCCCGCTCGATTATCGACCTGCACCGCGAGGTCGGCTGCCAGGGATTACTCCTGACGTTTCCCTTGTGGCATGAGGATGAGATTCGCCGTTTTGGCACACAGGTGATGCCGTTACTAGCGGAGGCAGGCGTGTGGACGCACCCGAGTCAGCGGGGGTGGAATTGGTAGAGGGGGATTGCCGGGGAGTCTCACAGGGGAATGAAAACATACCACCTCAAGAAGGAAGGGAGCAACAATGAGCGTACGTGATCAGGCTGGCGCGGTTGTACGGGTGTGAACAAAGAACCAGCGAGAAAAGGTGAAGAGACTTTTATGGGCAGGACATCGAGAATATGCATTGGCAGCTGGGGCGTCAACCTTCTTGTGTTGATGGCCCTGCCCCTGGCCGCCTTCGCCGCGGACCCGGCTGCCAATCTCAAGACGACACCCACCTGGCGCACCGTGGCCGAGTTGACCGTAGCGGAGCGGACGCTCGTCGATTGGCGGGCTGAAACGCCCCGCAACGCCACCTTCCCCTACATACCCGCGGAGCGCTACCCGTTTGAGCCCCCGTACACCGCCGAAGAGATGGGGTATCGGGCCATGGAATTTAGTCACTCGCCCCGCTGGTCCTGTAACCTCATCGATGTCACCGGCACGCTCACCAGTGAGGGCTATCTGTTTACCTCTAAGCTCTACAGCCCGATTTTCTATGTCCCCAATGCCAAGGGGCTGACCGGCTTTGCCGGTGAACTCTATGGTACCAAGCCCGGCGAACCCACGCGCCAGGTTACCGGCCAGGATGTGTTTCCGCCGGAAAACTATGGCAATCAAATGGTGATGATCCAGTATCGCACGGACCAGGAGCACTCAACCCGATGGAACCTCTTTTTCTACAGTGAGGGATTGCGTCGGGTGCGCCGCCAACCCTCACCCCGCCGTGGGGACAAACTCGCGCAAGGCGCAGAAGGCTTGGATGACGTCTTCGGGCGCGACCCTTGGGAATTCAGGTGGGAGCTGCTGGGCACGGACGTGCTGTTTCAGACCGTACGCTTTCCGGTGACCCGCCCCACGGTCACTCTGGCGCGGCCCGATGGCACGTTCTACCCCGTTGCCCCCAAAGATTTACGCCTCATGGGGGAGGAGTATCCCTTTTACACCCCTGAAAGAGGGGTCAAGTGTTGGGTGGTCAAAGCCCAGGTCAAAGAGGACTGGTTGCCCCACTACTATGCGTCCACGATCCTGTACTGGCTTGATCAGCACTATTTCTATCCGCTACGCATTGAACAGTACGACACAGCGGGGAATCTCATCTTTATCGAAACACGCCTGGCTAAACTGCTCAACCCGGCCATGGGCGACAAGGGGTATGGGATGCTCTTCAATCACTATTGGGACGTGACCCTCGACTACATGCGCTACAGCGTGCACGACGCCCATGAGGTGCGGGAGTGGTCCAAGCGCGACCAAGAAGTCTTTTTCAATCCGGCGGTCCTGCCGCGGAAGTGGTATTTTGCGCCGCTCAAGAGTCAGGCAGAGGTGACTGCTGCTGACCAGTATTTTCTCCGTCCGGCGCTTGATCGCGACAAGTTCCCTGGGCACCGAAAGATTGTGCTGCCGCCAGAACTCGCGGCCCGCATTCAGGCCCAAGAAGCCAAGGGGCATCTAGTCTTTGACGCACAAGAGCAGGCATTGACCTCTACCGTAAGGGGGAAAGAGGACAGATGAGGGGAAGTACAGCAGTGACGAGCCGCACTATGAGCGAACATGAGTGTGAGGACATTCGTGCGCGCTTCCACCTAATCGCCAAGGAAAAAATTGCCGCGCCGGACTGTTAGGAAGCTGACGATTCCCAAAGAGTTCGGCGACCTCGGCGGCGGCACTGTAGACAACATTTTGAGATGAACCGAAAAGGAGGAGACTCGCATGGCGCAGCAGAAGCAAGTAGAGACCGAACTGGTGATGGGCTGGGAGAGCCGCAAACGGCTACAAGCAAAAGGCTTCACCAACAAAGAAGGCCAGATCTTCCGGGCCATGGCCCCGGTGCTGGAGCAGGAAGGGCTGATTACGCCGACGCCGGCATCCTATGTGGTCCAACATTTTGACGTACCCGCCGTGATGCGTCCGGAAGACTGGAAGGTGACCATTGGCGGTCACGTCAAACAGCCAGTGACGCTGACCTATAATGACCTGCGCGAGCTGCCGGGCCGCACGGTGCGCATGGTCATGGAATGCTCGGGTAACGACGCGCAATTCTTCGATGCGCAGTACGCCGAGCGCTTTATCGGCCTCATGCGCTATCTCGATCCCGATTATCAGGGGAAGCGCTGGCAGGGAGGACTCATCTCGGCGGGAGAGTTTACTGGCGTGCCGTTAGCCAGTGTGCTGGAGAGAGCCGGACTCAAACCTAATGCCGTCAATGTGCGTGTGGAGGGGACGGATCGCGGCGCGCCCGACCTGGTTATGCATGGTCTGCCGCCATCAGACACCCCGGTGCCGCCGTTTAACTATGACAAAGGTCTGCCCATGGAGAAGGCGTTGCATCCGGATACTATTCTGGCCTGGGCGCAAAACGGCGAAGCCCTGGACCACGTTCATGGCGCGCCGGTGCGGTTGGTCGTGCCCGGCTGGCCAGGGAACTGGTCGGTGAAGTGGGTGCAACGCATCGAGGTGCTCGATCGTCCGGCGACCTGCTGGTACCAGACCGAGTACTATTACTATAGTCAGTCGCCAGACGATCCCCAGCGCGAGATCATTACGACCCTGCCCGTCAAATCGATGGTGACCTACCCCAAAGACGACAATCCGACGCTGTCACGCGGTCGCCATGTCCTGCGAGGGTTTGCGTGGAGTGGCGCGGGGGCGATTACGCGTGTGGAAGTCAGCCTGGATGACGGTAAGACCTGGCAGGCGGCGCATCTGGAAGAGCCGCGAGAGAAATGGTTGTGGACGCGTTGGTCGCTACCGTGGGATTTTCAAGCACCAGGGCAATACGCGATTCTGTGTCGCGCCACGGATGAAGCCGGACGGGTACAGAGCCGCGAGGCGCGGTGGAACCAGTTGCGCAAGAACTTCGATGGCATCGTGCCGGTGCAGGTGACGATCGCATAGTACGATTAAGAATAAGGAGCGTGTATGTTCGATCTCAATACCCTTCCGCAACTGATTCGCCGCGACATTGAGCACGGTGAAAGCAATTTCCCTACTATTCCCGATGACGTACCTGCCGTGGTGGAAATCGACCCAAGCTGGAAGCGGCAGTGGCTAGCCGCGCGGGCTCGGGTGCGGCAGGAGGGGCCGACCTATGAGGGCTTGGACGCCAAACGTCAACGGTACTTCGCCCGCTACCTGGCCGTGGTCGGTTTAGCCGAGCTGGAAATGATCGTCCTGGGCTGCACCTACGCCGCCACGCACTACGAAATGCCGGCGGCCTGGCGCACCTGCCTGATCAAACAGGCGTATGAGGACATGCAACACGCGGCCAGCTACATCACCCGCGGCTGCAAACTGAGCGGGGAGAACTATTGGAACGGCATCGCGGACGTGCCCTATCGTGAGAATATCGCTAAGACATACCATCCCATCTTGCGGCGCGACCTCGGCGGGTTTTTCGCCGCGATTGGTCTGCATACCGAAGCCTATCCGGCGGAGACCAACATCTTAGAGCCCTTTGCGTTGGACCCGGTGTTGGTGCGCTGGATGCCCAATGAGATTCAAGAGGAAGCTGGGCATCTGACGTTTCTCTATCCGGCGATGCGCGAGTATGTACACAGCGGCACGCCAGAGGAACAGGACCGGCGCAATCGACAAATGGTGGCGGACAATGAAACGCTGCTGGAAACGGCGATGGAGGCCAACCGCCGCAATGCTGAGACCTTTGTGGTGGGCAAGCTGGGCATGGACCCGGCAGTGATGGAAGCGTTCGCGCATATTCCTGAGCGTACGCGTTATATCTTCCAGACTATCGGTATCGAAGAGAGTTACTGGCCGCGGTATCTGAAAAAGAGCGATTAGCACTCAGCGTTCAGCCGTCAGCTTTTTACAGAGGGAAACGGTGAAACGGGGAGAAGAAACCCCCGACTGCCCGGTTCTTGTCTTGTGCTGAAAGCTGATAGCTATTTTTCAAAGGAGGGACACTTATGGCGACCATGATTAGCGCGCAGGCGCTCAAGACACTTATGGAGAGTGACGCATTGTATGCCGTGCTCGATGTGCGTGACTGGGGTGAGTTTACGCTGGGGCAGATTCCCGAGACGCTCTCCCTGCCGCGCGGACATCTGGAAAAATACATTGCCGTGCTGGTCCCTAAGAAAGACAGCCACGTCATTCTCTACTGTGACGCTGGCCAACGCTCAGCTCGCGCTGCCGCGACGCTAGAGTCGCTTGGCTATACGAACGCGTCAGTCTTAGATGGCGGCCTGCGCAGTTGGAAAGCGGCCGGCTATGAGACGATCCACGGCTGGAGTTTGCGCGGCAAGGAATATGGGGAACGGTTACAGGTGGAGGAAGACATCCCGGAGCTGACGGCGGAAGAACTCCATACCCGGCTCGCACAGGGCGAGAAGCTCTACATTCTCGACACGCGGACCGAACCTGAGTTTCTGAACTCGCATCTGCCCGGGGCGTATAGCACGCCCGGCGGCCAGCTTCCGGTCACCGTCACGGATATCGTGCGGGAGCGGAGCATTCCCATCGTGACGACCTGCGCCGGTCGCACGCGGAGCTTGCTTGGCGCTCATTTGCTGCGGCGGATGGGATTTCCCCAGGTGTACGCGCTCAAAGGGGGCACGGGCGCGTGGCGTATCGCTGGGTATGGCGGCGAATTACAGTCAGGCCCGGGCGTCCCTGTTCCACCGATCTCGGCGGTGGGGCAGGCGGCCTGCGCCCAGTTTGCCGAACGGGTTACTACTGAAGACAGCATCCCTTTCATGTCCCCGCGTGAACTCAAAACTCGACAGGAACAGGGGGAACTGTGCTACTTACTGGATGTGCGTCAGCTCGACGAATATCGCGTCGGTCATGTTCCCGGCGCGCGCTTCTGTCCAGGGACGCAGGCTGCGTTATTGGTCGAGTGTTTCGTTGGCGTCAAGAATGCCGCCATTGTGACGACGTGCGATAGCCGGGCGCGCGGCATTCTGGCCGCCGCTCTGTTTAAAGACATGGGCTACCCCCACGTATTCGTGCTCGACGGCGGAACGACGGCGTGGACTGCAAACGGGTTTGCGCTGGAAACGGGTGACCCGCACGAAGTCGATTATGGCCAGCCGGGTTGGCTGGCTCGACTCCTCCTCGGGCTTCCTGCCGGGGTGGAATCGCAAGCACTGCCGGTCCCCGGTTTGGCTGAGGCGCGCGCGCAGACGAATTTTATCGCTCTAGGGGCATTACAAGCTCGGCTCGCTACTGGTGAACGGTGTGCGTTACTGGATCTGCGCAGTGCTGGAGACTTCGCCACCGCCCATATCCCTGGCGCCCGCTGGCTGTCGCGTGGGAAGTTGGATCTCGAGGTCGAGCAGGAAGCGCCGGACAAGAATGCCGAAGTAGTGCTCTATTGTCGCAAAGGCGCGGAATCCACGCTATCCATGCCAATGCTGAAAGCCTTGGGCTACCACAGCGTGTCCGTCCGTGAAGGCGGTTTCGAGGCATGGAAGGGAGCAGGGCTTCCGACCGAGCAAGGGTTAGGAGCACAAGCCGAATTTGAGGAACTGGCGATTGCGGAAGTCGGATTGCTCGGCAGTGGACCGTATGGCTACAACAATGAACGCATGGCCAAGTATTTGAAGGATGAGGAAGAACTAGGCGCGAAGTTCCGGCGAAGGACCGAGCGACCACAGGCATAACGAAAAAAAGGAGAACTCATGCTTCCGTGTTTTCTCGACTGCCAACCATTTAGCGTCGTTCTCGACGCGCTCCAGGACGGGGTGGCGGTCTATGATCGAGACGGTGCTCTCATTTGGATCAACAGCAAAGCTTGTCAAATCCTGGGCATGCCGAGAGAAGAGCTGCTCGGACGTAACGTGAGTGAGATCTCCACCTTACCGACCGTGCGGGCTATCGTTGCTCCTGAACTCGCGGGTTACTCGCTCAGCGAGATCCGCGCTCGCTTTACCCGCCTCCAAGACTACACCTCGCCCGGCTACATGGTGTTTACCAACGGCAAGCAGATGCTCTACATGGGCGCAAACGTACGTGACGAACAGGGGACGATCCAATATGCCATTGCCACCATTCGTGATGTCACCGATCTCAATGAGGCAAGAAAAAAAGTCGACGAACTGCAGAAATTGACCTCACTCTACCAGGCGCAACTGCGCACTTTGCACACCCAGGTTTTGGGGCGAGATATCGTCTACCAAGGCGAGGTCATGCGCAAAGTATTGGAGCGCACGCTGCGCCTGGCGCGCCTCGACGGCAACATCCTGCTGACCGGAGAGACTGGTGTTGGGAAAACCTTGCTGGCCCGCTACATCCATGTGATGAGCCGCCGCGCCCAGGGGCCCTTCATCCATGTGAATTGCGCCAGTTTGCCAGAGTCGCTGATTGAGGCGGAGCTGTTCGGCTATAGCGAAGGCTCCTTTACCGGCGCTTCACGCAAGGGGCGCAAAGGCGTGATCGAGATAGGGCACGGAGGAACGGTCTTTCTGGACGAGATCGGCGACATGCCGATGGCGATGCAGGCCAAGCTGCTTACGGTCTTGGAAGACAAAGTGCTGCGACGGATTGGCGGGGAGAAATGGGTCACCCTCGATGTCCGGTTTCTGGCGGCCACAAACAAGGGGCCGGACGCGTTGCTGCAGGGTAAAGTGTTGCGCGAGGATCTGTACTACCGGTTGGCGACCAACCGGATAGACATCCCGCCTTTACGGGAACGGTCGGAGGACGTTCCCAGCCTCATCGACCATGCCTTGGCCGAATTCAATGAGCAGAACGGAACCCACCTGTCCTTCCACCCCGATCTGGTGCATCAGTTACAGGGAATGTCCTGGTCGGGCAATGTACGCGAACTGAAGAACGTGGTGTGGCAGATCGCCTCGGAGAACGAAGGGGAGGATGGAGCGGTCACGCTCCAGATGCTTCCCGCTGATTTGATGGGAGCGTTGGTGGACGCAAATGGGCTCGCTGGAATGAGTTCACAGTTTGTTATTTCCTCTGCTAGACACGACGCCGACGAGGCGCAGCGCTGGCGTGAGCTGTGTCAACAATACGCGGGGAATGTGCACGCTATCGCCGATGCGTTGGGCCTCCACAGAACCACCGTGATCCGCAAGCTCAAGAGTTATGGGTTGCGGTATGCGCGGAAGAAGTCTGCCCGTTCGCCCCGCGCCGAGACCGCTGCATCTGCTGCAGCTCCTGTGCCCGTCAACGGACGCCATTCCTAGAGGAGCGGCAGAGAGAAAGAAGAGAGATAGAGAAGGCTGAAAACTGATCGCTATGATTGAACCAATGACGAAGGAAACGCTCCCAGCCACCTGGGCGAAAGTCATCGACCACACCAAGTGTATCGGCTGTCACGCCTGTAGCACCGCATGTAAATCGGAAAATCAGGTGCCGCTGTCAGTCAACCGCACCTACGTCAAATATGTTGATGTGGGCGTGTTCCCACACGTGCGGCGGGCGTTTCAGGTCACCCGCTGTAATCAATGCGCGGATCCACCGTGCGTCTCCGCCTGCCCGACGGCGGCGATGTACGCCCGGCCTGACGGCATTGTCGATTTCGATAAATCCGTGTGCATCGGTTGTAAAGCCTGCATCGCGGCTTGTCCCTATGACGCGATCTTTATCAATCCGGAAGACCATGCAGCCGAGAAGTGCAACTTTTGCGCTCACCGTATCGACATCGGGCTCGAACCGGCATGTGTGATTGTCTGTCCCACCGAGGCGATTCTCATCGGTGACCTCAACGATGCCTCCTCGAAAGTAGCGCAAGTGGTTGGCCGCACCCCGGTCACCGTGCGCCGTCCGGAAAAAGAAACGCGCCCAAAGCTGTTTTACAAAGGCGCGCACCAGGCCACGCTTGATCCGCTGGCGGCGGAACGCCCCGGAGGCGGACTGTTTCTGTGGAGCGAGCAAGGAAAGGTGTCTCACCAGGTGACCTCTGGGCATCCTGGACACCAGAATTCCTCGGCCGCGGCCATGCTCTCGTATGACGTGCCGCATCGCGCGCCGTGGGACTGGCGGCTGAGCCTGTATACGTGGACGAAAGGCATGGCTTCAGGCGCTTACCTCATCCCTGCACTGCTCGTGCTGTTTGGCCTCTTACCGACGGAGAGCCCGCTGTGGCAATGGGTCACGCCACTCGTCGCCGGGCTCTTTCTCGCGCTCACCGGCCTGATCCTCATTGCCGACCTCGATCATCCCGAACGGTTCTATCTCATCTTCACCCGTCGGCAGTGGAAAAGTTGGTTGGTGCGTGGTGCGTTTATCATCACTGGCTACGCGCTCGTCTTGGGCCTGCACTTCCTGGCCAGCTTTTGGCACGAAGCCGGTCAACCTCTTCAGACGGCCCTGACAGCGCTGGGGCTCCCTTTAAGTGTGATGACCGCTGTCTACACGGCCTATCTCTTTGCCCAGGCGGCGGCGCGTGACCTGTGGCAGAATCCCCTCCTGCCGTTCCACTTTTTCGTGCAAGCGCTACTGGCGGGCTCGGCGGTGTTGCTGCCGTGCGCGGCGATGTTTGCGCCAGAAGCGGCGCCGCCGCTGGCGTGGCTCCTCAGCGGGATCTGCCTGTTGCATCTTCTACTGGTGTTAAGCGAAGTCACGCTGGCGCACCCAACGGCGCATGCCCGGTTGGCTGCTGAAGAAATGACGGTGGGAGCTTTCCGTCAGTACTTCCGGGCTGGAGTCGCACTGGTAGTTGTGGGCATCGCTGCCCCGTGGATCGGCATTCCGGCGGTCCTACCAGCCCTTGCCGGACTGCTCGCCCATGAACATGCCTATGTGCAGGCCGGACAGGCTGTGCCCCTCGCATAATGATGAGAAGGAGGAAGAGCATGAGTGTGACAAAGCGTGATGAGCAGGTGGGGGTGACACAGCAGGAAACTGAAGCGCGCAAGGAAACCTTCTATCAAGGGCCGAGCCATATTCATCTGGCGGCGTTTCCCCCTAAAGAGCGGTGGGATGACTGGGCGGAACTGGACTCACGGGCGTGGCCGCAACGGGTCGAGCACCATTATATGTTGACGCCGACGACGTGCTTCAACTGTGAGTCCGCGTGTGGGCTGCTCGCCTACGTGGAGAGAGAGACGCTTGCCATTAGAAAATTTGAGGGCAATCCTGAACATCCGGGATCACGCGGTCGTAATTGCGCCAAGGGACCGGCTACGCTGAATCAAGTGACCGATCCGGATCGGATTCTGTACCCGCTCAAACGCGCCGGCAAACGTGGGGAAGGCAAGTGGCAGCGCGTCTCCTGGGATGAGGCGCTTGATGACATCGCTGGACGGGTCCGCCGAGCCCTTCAGGAGCGTCGGCACAACGAGATTATGTATCACGTCGGACGGCCAGGCGAGGATGGGTACACCGAGCGCGTACTGGCCGCCTGGGGAATTGATGGTCACAACTCGCATACCAACATCTGTTCGTCGAGCGGTCGCGCGGGGTATCAGTATTGGATGGGGCTTGACCGGCCCAGTCCCGACCATGCGAATGCGGAAGTGATCCTGCTCATCAGCGCTCACCTGGAATCGGGTCATTATTTCAACCCCCATGCGCAACGCATCATGGAGGGCAAAGGGCAGGGTGCGAAGCTGATCGTGTTCGATGTCCGCCTCTCCAACAGCGCCACCCACGCCGATTACTGGGTAGCGCCGTACCCAGGGACGGAAGCCGCGATCCTCTTGGCCATCGCGAACTATGTGATTCAGCACGACCTCTATAACCGCGACTTCATCCGCCGCTGGTGGAACTGGCAGGAATACCTGCGCGTCGAGTATCCCGACCTTGCCCCGACGTTCGAGGGCTTCGAGGGCATCCTCAAACAGTTATACACGGATTACACCTTTGACTTCGCCGCGCGGGAGGCTGGGATCGAAGTGAAGACGCTTGAGGAGATCGCCCGCCTGGTGGCGACCGCGGGGACACGGCTCTCGACCCACACCTGGCGGAGCGCCACTGCCGGGAATCTCGGCGGCTGGCAGATTTCACGCTCGCTCTTTCTGCTCAACACGCTGCTTGGCGCCGTCGCCACCGAAGGCGGCGTGTATCCCAACGCCTGGAACAAATTCGTCCCGCGGCCAATCTATACTCCTCCACATCCACACGTGTGGAACGCGCTCACGTGGCCCACTGAGTACCCGCTGGCCATGAATGAACTCTCGTTCCTCTTGCCGCACTTCTTGAAGGAAGGCCGCGGCAAACTCAATGTGTACTTCACTCGTGTGTATAACCCGGTGTGGACGAATCCCGACGGCTTTACCTGGATCGACGTGCTGAGCGACGAAGCGCTCGTCGGCCTGCACGTCGCGCTCACGCCCACCTGGAGTGAGACGGCCTATTTCGCGGATTACATTCTTCCCATGGGTCTGGGCAACGAACGGCATGACATCCATTCCTATGAAACCCATGACGCGCAGTGGCTCGGCTTCCGCCAACCCGTACTACGCGCCGCCCGTGAACGTCTGGGGGAGACGATCACTGATACCCGTCAAGTCAATCCTGGTGAAGTGTGGGAAGAGAACGAATTCTGGATCGAGCTGTCCTGGCGCATTGATCCAGATGGCGCGCTCGGCATCCGCAAGTTCTTCGAGTCGCAGCAGCGGCCCGGCGAGAAACTCACCGTCGATGAGTATTACGGTCATATTTTTGCCAACTCAGTCCCGGGTCTGCCGGAACGCGCGGCGGCCGAGGGCCTCTCTCCGCTGGCCTACATGCGTCGCTACGGCGCCTTCGAGGTCCAGAAGAACATCGGTCCCCTGCACGAACAGGAAGTTCCTGGAGAGGAATTAGTAGACTGCCGGACCGACGAGATTGGACGCATGTTCACGCGCGCTCCCAAACCCGCAAGTCCCAATATCGTTCCCCTCCCGACTCCGGACGGGGACGCCGAGGGGCGGCGGTTAGTGGGGGTGGAAGTAGACGGCAAGATTCTGCGCGGGTTTCCCACGCCGAGTGGGCGGCTCGAATTCTACTCTCAGACCTTGAAAGATTGGGGGTGGCCGGACTACATAGTGCCCACCTACATCCAAAGCCATATCCATCCAGAACGACTGGACAAAGACCAGATGGTGTTGATTCCCACGTTCCGCTTGCCCGTGCAGATTCACACGCGCAGCGCCAACGCCAAATGGCTGGACGAGATTGCCCACACCAATCCGTTGTGGATCAACACCAAGGATGCGGCGCGCATCGGCGTGCGCACTGGCGATTTGACGCGAGTGGAAACCGAGATCGGGTATTTCGTTGTGAAGGCGTGGGTGACCGAAGGCATCCGGCCCGGCGTGGTTGGATGCAGCCATCATATGGGCCGCTGGAAACTCTCCAATGACGGACAACGGCAAATGATGGCGACGGTTGGACTTGATCGTCAGGGCAGTCACTGGACACTGAGCCGTAAGAAAGGAGTCGAAGCTTTTGCGAGCGCCGATGCCGACAGCCAACGTATTTGGTGGACCGACGCGGGCGTGCACCAAAACCTGACGTTCCCCGTACATCCCGATCCCATTTCCGGCATGCACTGCTGGCATCAGGCCGTGCGCGTTACCCGGGCGCGGGTGGACGATCGCTACGGGGACATTCACGTGGATACCGAGAAGTCGCATGCCGCCTACAAACACTGGCTAGAGCGCACGCGCCCGGCCGAACAGTTCTCTCCCGATGGGACGCGCCGCCCTTACTGGCTGCTCCGCCCGCTAAAACCGGCCCGCGCCGTCTATCGGCTGCCACAAGCAGAAGACGGAAAAGGGGAATAAGAGGGAAGACGGAACTGACATTATCATGTGGTTGCTCCGGTATCTTCCATTTCTTGATCTGGCTTCCTATCGCTTTCGTGCTTTTCGTCGAGATCTGTTAGCGAGTTCGACCGTCACGTTTCTCGATATTCCTCAAGGCGTCGCTTATGCCATGATCGCTGGGCTTCCTCCAGCCATGGGACTCTACGCCGCCGCCGTGCCAGCGATTGTAGGGGCGCTCTTTCGTAGTTCGCGCCATGTCGTCACCGGGCCTACCAATGCCCTCAGTTTGCTAGTCGGCAGCGCGGTGGCGGGGGCGGCAGCCCATACTGGCGCTGGACCCATGGAGGTCGGCGTCACGCTGGCGTTCTTCGTTGGGCTCATGCAGTTCTTTGCCGGCCTGCTGCGGCTCGATGCCGTCGCCGATTACATTTCTCTGCCCGTCGTGCGTGGGTACATTACCGGCGCCGCCATTCTTATCGCGGTCGGCCAACTGCCGAATGTCACTGGTACGGCAGGATCGAGCGGGACTCTTGGGCCCATGCTCGTAGCCTGGAGCAGGGACTTGTCTCACCCCAACCCACTTGCCGTTACGTTTGCCTGTGGCACCGTGGTCATCGTGCTCCTCCTCCGTTGGGTCGACCGGCGCATGCCGGGTTCTCTCATTGTCATGGTGGTCAGCATTGGCGCCGATAGTATGCTGCACTTGCATGCCCACGGACTCAGGGTGGTGGCGGATATCGCGCCGATACCGGCTGGCCTGCCTCCCTTGACGGTTCCCTCCGTGCAGTACTGGGGAACGTTGGCTCCTGCCGCTCTCGCCTGCGCTGTCCTCTCACTGGTGGAGTCGAGTTCGGTGGCGCGTGCGCTCGCTGCTCGCACAGGGCAACAGCTCGATATGGCGGCGGAATTTGCAGGTCAGGGGCTGGCGAACCTGGCCGCCGCTTTTTCCGGAGGATATCCGGTGAGCGGCAGTCTCTCCCGGTCAGCGTTGAATCAACAAGCCGGAGCGGAGAGTCGGCTGTCCGCGTTGTTTTGCGGGCTACTCATGCTCGCAGTATTGCTTATTTTAGGACCAGTGGTTGGGAGAACGCCAGTAGCGAGTCTTGCCGGATTACTACTCGTGTTAGCCAATGACCTCGTCGATCGTCAGCAGATCCGGATGACGCTCCAGGGGACCATGAGTGATCGGGCGGCGTTTGTGGCGACGACCGTGGGAACCTGGGTCCTTCCGCTCGATCAAGCGATTTATTTGGGTGTGGGGATGAGCATCATCTTGTTCCTGCGGCGGGCGCGCTTGCTGACGATCCGCGAAATGACGATCAGTGAGAAACGACGGTTCCGCGAGATCGATCCCGACGCGAATGAAACGGGGAGATCATGTTCGGCGATTCGCATCATGAACCTGACAGGGCCATTGTTTTTCGCCGCCGCGGGGGAGTTACAGTCCTTGCTCGACCGCTTCCTGAGCGACTCCAGGCTGCGGGTGCTTATCCTGCGGCTCCGACAGGCGGACGCTGTAGATGTGACGACCGCCAGTGTTCTGGAAGCAACCGCCGCCAAGCTGGCGCGGGAAGGGAAAACGCTTCTGCTCCTTGGGGTACGTCCTGCGACAATGCAGTTACTCGAGCGGACTGGTGTGGCTGAACGTCTTGGCCGAGAGCATCTCTTTCCCGCCCAAGCTGGATGGTTTACCGCCATGGAGGTGGCGCTGCGGCGAGCGCTGGCGCTGGCTGGAGCGCACGCGTGTGGAGCGACCTGCCCGTTAGCGGAGTATGTCGCTGCCCAGGAGACTTTGCGATCAGCGGTGAAAACCGCATGATGGGGTAGACAGTCTACACAAGCCGACTCCAAGCCATTGCCCACAGTGCAGAGTGTGCGTTTTGCCATGTGCCGAGCGCACACGGATTGCACAAAGACGCGTGTTGCTGCTTGCGGTTTCGTGAATAAAGGAGTGATTTCCCGACGTTTTACCTTGGTCAGTCTAATAGACACAGGCGGTACGGCTCTTGCTCTCTACCTATGCACCTGCTCTGTACGCCTCAAGGGCGCGGATGTCCGCTTTAGGAAGAGGATTCCTCAATGCGCAAGAAGAAGATGCACTTCGCCCAGTTCCTGATGCACAGCCCCACGTACCACAGTCTGGCCATGTGGCGACATCCACATACAGAACCGCGCTACGACTGGGCACGGCCTGAGCTATACCAGCATATCGCGCAGGTCTGTGAGCGCGGCAAATTGGACATGGTCTTTTTCGCTGACGTCAGTTTCATCTCCGACACCTATACTGACTCCCTCGACCCGGCGATTCGCTACGCCACTCAGGCGCCCAACCATGACCCGACTCCTTTGCTTTCCTGGCTTGGCGCAGTGACCCGCAAGGTTGGCTTGGGCGGCACCTTCTCGATCAGCCACCAGCATCCGTTTTATGTCGCGCGTCTGTGGGCGACCTTGGATCATCTCACCCGTGGCCGGGCGGCCTGGAATGTGGTGACGTCGATCAACCACAACGAATCGGCCAATTATGGCGAAGAGTTGTTGGCGCACGACTTGCGCTACGAGCGTGCCGAGGAGTTCATGGAGGTCTGCGTCAAGCTGTGGAATAGTTGGGAGGCGGACGCGGTGGTGATGGATCGCGAGCGAGGGATCTTTGCTGACTCCGCCAAGGTGCATCGCATTGAGCATGACGGGCGCTTCTTCAAGTCCCGTGGTCCGCTGAATGTCACGCGTTCACCCCAGAACGGACCAGCGATTATCCAGGCGGGCGCGTCCGCGAAGGGGAGAGCGTTTGCCGCCAAGTACGCCGAGGCCATTTTTGCCATTCATCCCTTTGCCGAGGGTGCAGCCGAATACTATGCCGATGTCAAAGGGCGGATGGAGGATCTGGGGCGCAATCCCGATCACTGCAAGATCCTCTTTGGCGTGCAGCCGATCGTCGGACGCACGGAACAAGAGGCGCGTGAGAAGCAAGAGTTCCATAATAGTCTCGTGCCTGTGGAAGCGGGGCTGACCCTTCTCTCCGGGCACCTCGATTATGATTTTTCCCGCCTCAACCTTGATGACATGATGGAATACTCCCCTGACTTCAGTATTCAGGGGCTCAGCAAGATGTACGGCAAGATGGCGGGGCGAAAACTTACCCTGCGGGAAGTCGCGCAAATGCATGGACAGAGCGTAAGTCTGCCCCAAATCGTGGGTACACCGGAGCAGGTGGCGGATCAACTGGAAGCCTATTGTGAGAAGGCCGGTGGCGATGGCTTCATGCTCTCGCCGATTTACACGCCGGGCGCAATCGAGGAGTTCGTGGATTTGGTCGTCCCCGTGCTTCAGAAGCGCGGGCTGTTTCGCGAGGACTACGCTGGCAGTACGCAGCGTGATCACCTGCATCAGGATGCCTGAGCGAGGAGGGAGTATGTTGCCCTGCTTTATGGAATGTCAGCCTTTTGGTCTGATCCTCGACGCCCTGCAAGACGGGGTGACGATCTATGACCGCAACGGCGATTTGATCTGGATTAACGACAAGGCGTGCCAGATCCTGGGTCTCCTGCGCGCTGAGTTGATCGGGCGCAATGTGAGCGAGATCGCGACCCTGCCAACCGTCCAGGCGCTCGTGACCCGAGACGCTGCTGGTCGCCCGCTCACCGCGTTGCCGACCTACAGCACGCAGATCGAAGATTACGCCTCCCCCGGTTACATGGTCTTCACCAACGGAAAAAAACTGCTCTATATGGGGACCTACGTGCGTGATGAGGACGATGCCGTGCAGTATGCTATCTACACCATCCGTGCAGCGACTGATCTTGACGAAGCGCGGCGGAAGATCGACGAGCTGCAAAAACTGACCACCCTCTATCAGGATCAACTGCGTACGTTGCACCTTCAGGTCTTGGGCCAGGAGATCGTGGCGCGTAGCGAGATCATGCAAAAGGTGCTGGAGCGCGCCCTCAAATTTGCTCGTGTCGATGGCAGTGTCCTGCTCACGGGCGAGACCGGCGTGGGGAAGAACTTGCTCGCCCGTTACCTTCACGTCATGAGTCGGCGGGCGCAGGGGCCGTTCATCCATGTCAACTGCGCTACTTTGCCGGAACCGTTGATCGAGGCGGAACTGTTTGGCTACAGCGAAGGCGCCTTCACGGATGCCGCGCGCAAGGGACGGAAAGGGGTGATCGAACTGGGGCAGGGAGGCACGGTCTTTCTTGACGAGATTGGCGATATGCCGCCCGGCATGCAGGCCAAGCTGCTCACCGTGTTGGAAGAGAAAGTCATCCGCCGTATCGGTGGTGAGAAATGGCTCCCGGTCGATGTGCGTTTCGTGGCGGCGACCAATAAACGCCCGGATACCCTCGTGCAGGGACAGAGCCTGCGAGAAGATCTCTATTATCGTTTGGCGTTGCATAAACTGCACATCCCACCCGTACGGGAACGGCCCGACGACATCCCCGAACTCATTGATTACGCGCTCACGGAGTTTAACCGGCAGAGCGAGGCGCGCTGTGCGTTTCATCCCGACTTGGTGGCGCGGCTCCAGACGTTGCCTTTTCCCGGCAACGTGCGCGAAATCAAAAACCTGGTGTGGCAGATTGCTTCCGAGTTAGGTGGGACCGGGAGCGAGATTACGTGGCAGATGCTGCCTCCCGATCTGCTCCAAACGCTGGAGTCGTCAGGCGCGTCGCTGGCTTCAGGGACACGAGTCGCTACTGTACTCGAACACTCCATCGCTGAGGCGCGGCGGTTGCGGGAACTCTGTCAGCGGCATCAGGGAGATGTGACTGCCATAGCAAAAGCCTTGGGGGTGCATCGCACGACGGTCACCCGCCGGCTCAGCGCCTACGGTATTGTCTATACACGCAAACGGATGTAGTATCCTGTCCGGGAGGAACACCAGGATCTTGCCGCTGCTGTCATGTCCAACACGAGTGGCAGTCCGCTAAAACATTGACAGTGACCTGTATGGCACACCGGCGCCCATGGGTGTCGCCGGGTGCGTGGTGGGCAGGCAAACGAGGGAGAAAAGAAGATGACACAAAAACCACTGTCGGGAGTCGTCGTGTTAGATTTGACCCGCTACCTGGCGGGACCATACTGCACCCTGCTTTTGGGCGGGCTGGGCGCTGAAGTGATAAAGATTGAGCCGCCGGGCAAAGGCGACCTGCATCGCCAGTTTCCCCCCTTTGGCGGTCCCCAGGGCGCCGCCTATCAACGGCAGACGGCGGACGATATGGGCGTGACCCTGTTGCATCGGGCACGTAACAAAAAGAGTATTACCCTCGATTTGTATCACCCGGAAGGCCGCGAGTTGTTCAAGGCGCTATGCCAGAAAGCGGACGTGGTGGTGGAGAATTACTCCCCCGGCGTGATGGACGAGATGGGCGTGAGCTACGCGGTGTTGAAAGAGTTGAATCCTGCCCTGATCCTGTGCTCGATTTCGGGGTTCGGTCAGACAGGACCACTGCGAGAATGGCGGGCGTACGATCCGGTCATCCAATCCATGAGCGGCATTGCCAGCGTAACCGGTTTTCCTGATCATCCGCCAGTGCGCTGTGGCGCGGCGATCAGCGACACGGTAGCGCCGCTGTTTGCCGTGATCGGCATTCTGGCGGCGTTACGCCGCCGCGAGCAGGGCGGGACGGGGGAGTGGGTAGACGTGGCCATGCTGGACACCTCCTTCTTTTTATTGCCGGAGCTTTTGGAATATCTTAATGGTGGTCAGGAGCCGCGGCGGCGCGGCAACTCTCACGCTGCTGGGACACCGCTCAACACCTATCCGACGCGCGACGGGTTTGTGACGATCGCCGTGGCGACGGATAAGAATTGGCACTGTTTGTTAGCCACGCTGGAACGAGAAGACCTTAAGACCGATGCGCGCTTTGCCACGCCCCTGTCGCGCCGTGAGCATATTCAGGTGATCGACGAGATGGTGGCCGCGTGGTTACAAGACCGGACGACGGCGGAGGCGGTCGCCGTCTTACAGCGACACGACGTACCCGCTGGTCCTGTCCAGACGCTGCCCGAACTGCTCCACCATCCACAATTGCAAGCGCGCCAGATGGTAATTGACCTGGAGCACCCTACGACCGGTCCGATCCCGGGAGCGAAGGGCTTTGGCATGCCGATCCGTTTTGTTGACCATCCGGTGCAGTTCGACCAACCGGGGCCGCTCCTTGGTGCGCATAACGAGGAAATCTATCAGAACGTGCTTGGCGTCAGCGATGCCGCCCTAGCGGAGCTGCGGACAAAAGGCGTGATCTAAGAGGCGATATGAGCTGGCAAGCGGAAGTCGAAGAGCTGCAACGGCGACGCGATCTGGCGCGCGAGCTGGGCGGAGCCGAACGCGTCCAGCGTCAGCATGACGACGGCAAACTGACGATCCGGGAACGGATCGACCGCCTCGTTGATCCCAACTCCTTTCACGAGGTTGGTCAATTAGCCGGGGCGGCGACCTACGAAAATGGCGAACTCCGACAATTTATCCCTGCTCCCTATGTCATGGGATTGGCAAAGATCGACGGGCGGTTTGTCGCCGTAGGGGGAGAGGATTTTACCGTCCGTGGCGGATCGAGTGCTGGACTGGATCGTCGCAAAGGCGGCCAGGGCGGCTTTAGTGAGGACTTGGCTTACGAGTACCGCATCCCGCTGATCAATCTCTGCGACGGTGCCGGGGGAACGGTGACGTCAAAGGCGCGCGGTCATGCGCGGCTGCCGGGGGTGGACTCGTTTGAGCGCTGCGTCCAGTTGCTAGAGCGCGGCCCGGTAGTGGGCGCGGTCGTGGGCTCGTGCGCGGGCGGACCGGCCGCGCGGGCGGTACTCTCTCATTGGTCAGTCATGGTTGATCGCACCGGCCACATCTTCGCTGCCGGGCCAGCGGTGGTGGAACGAGCGTTGAGTCAGCAGGTGAGCAAAGAGGAACTGGGCGGGGTCGAAGTGGCGGTGGATACCGGCGGCTGTATTCACAACCGGGCAGCCGATGAAGCCGAGTGTTTTGCCCTGATTCGTCGCTACCTCAGCTACATGCCACAAAACGTGTGGGAATTGCCTCCCCGTGTGCCCAGTAACGATGCGCCGGACCGTCAGGAAGAAGCTTTGCTGTCGATCGTCCCGCGCAACCGTCGCCGGGCGTATGACATGCGGCGGGTGATCCAACTGATTGTGGACCGGGACTCCTGCTTCGAGATTCAGCCCACGCACGGCCAGACCGTCATCACCTGCCTGGCTCGTCTGCACGGATATGTGGTCGGCGTCATTGCCAACAACCCGATGGTATGTGGCGGCGCACTGGATGCCGCGGGCGCGCGGAAACAGGAACACTTTGTCGAGGTCTGTGACACGTTTCACATCCCGCTCCTCTTTCTGGTCGATACCCCCGGCTTCATGGTCGGACGCGAGGCGGAGCAGGCGGGAACCCTGCGTGCCGGTATGCGGGCATTGTATGTCGTGCAGCAAGCGACCGTGCCCAAGCTCAGCGTGATTATTCGCAAGTGCTACGGCATGGGCGGTGGGCTCCCCACCTCGACCGATACGCTGAAACTCAGGCTGGGGTGGCCATCCGCCGAGTGGGGGTCACTGCCCATCGAGGGAGGCGTGGCGGTTGCCTACCGGCGGGAAATCGCCACGGCGGCGGACCCGGCCAAGCGGCAACAGGAGATCGAAGAGGAACTGCGCGCCCTTAACTCACCCCTCCGCACGGCAGAAGCTTTTGGCGTGGAAGACATTATTGATCCGCGCGAGACGCGGCCACTGCTATGTCGATTTATCGAAGCGGCGCAGTCAGCGCTGCGCGGCGGATTGGGGCCGAAACGGAAAGCCGGGGTGCGACCGTGACGTACCGAGGTGCGGCGGACTTGTCATGAGAAGGGCGCCACGAACATATAAGGCAGAAGGGAGGAACACCAATGATTATTGATTTTCGCGTGCGGCCGCCGGTCAAGTCGTTTCTCAGGTTGAGTATTTACACGCAGATCGAGTGGGTGGAGAACCTGGTTGCCGCGCCGTTGTTCGGTTCCCTGGCGCCATCAGCCAAAGAGCGTTCGCTGCCCAAGTTGCTCGCTGAACTGCAAGAGTGCGATGTCACACACGGCGTGGTCTGGGGCCGGACCGTGCCTGACCCGCAGGAGAGCACGACAAATGAGGACATCGCGGCGATTGTCGCCGAGCACAAGGGACTGTTCTCCG
>JBFWZL010000002.1:0-36669 GCA_050185455.1 Binatia bacterium
CGAGTTCTTCGCTAACGAACTCAAGGAGGCCCCCTGGCGCGAAGTGCTCGATCGCTGGGCGGCGCGCTTCGCACCTGCTATCTGCGCGTCAGCCATGCATGGCGTTCTGCGCGTCGGCCACGTCACGCGTGCGCTCGCGCTTGCGGAAACTCCGACACGCGTCGCTGAACTTGCTGACGGCCTTGCCTACTGGGCGGCAACATATCAGACACTACCGACTGACCTATCCGCACAACCCGCAGCGCTACGTCCGAGCGAAGCAATTCTGCGAGTTGTTATCGTTCCCCCCGAACAACGCAAATTCACGGGAACCATTGTTTCTTCGCTTGAGCGGCTCGATAAATTTCCCGCGTTCGCGCTGGTTATCGGACTCGTCGATCTCAACGGTGATCCGTCCCTTGTCCTTTCCAGCTTGACGGAGACTTTCGCCCGCGTCTATCTCGCCAATGCGCAGGACGTCCTGAGTACGATTGTCTTCATCCACAGCGTCACGGGAGTCGTGGCGCTGCGCTCCCTGGCTCCACATCTACACGAGCAGACCGTCCGTGAAGCATTGCGCTATGCGTGGCAAGCCGGGTGCGGTCTTTACGCCGCCTTTGGGCATCGCTCTGTACCTGAACATGAAATCGAGCTGCCGAAAGAATCACGTGAGACGCTCATCGACATGGCCGTCGCCAACGGCGATGAGCACGCCATAAAGTTCACAGAAGCTTGTCTCCGCGAACACGCGCTGAATCCTTCGCCGGTGTACTTCTCCGCCGCGCTCCATGCACTCGATATGCTGAAGGGATGACTGCGCTTGGCCGCGCCTTTCCCGGGATTAGAGAATTGACCAAATTGGGACATGAAACATTGGGACAATGCTCACGGCCTTGCGGCGAGGAGAAGGATTTGCCAACCGAGTAGACACCGGTGACGACATCATCGTCAATGCTTCTTCCCTACAGGTGTACATACGACCCGCTAGGAGCTAGGCCGACGCATTCTCCAGGATGAAAAATCTCGGCCAGGATTTCCGCGCTTTCGATGATTCGCGGTCCTGGTCGATTGAAATACGCATTGCCATCCGCCACGTACACACGCTTCGTTCTGACCGCCGGTAAGGTTTGCCATTGTGGATGGCTGGTCATTATGGATAAGTCCGTTTGCGTCTGCGGGATTTTGAATCCACAGGGCGTAATGACGATGATCTCAGGTTGATACTCAACCAACGCTTCCCAGGTCAGTTTCGGACTGTGAGCGCCCGCGGCGGCAAGGCCATACTCCCCACCGGCAATCTCGACCAACTCGGCGATCCAGTTGCCGCCAGCCATAAGCGGATCAAACCATTCGATGTATGCGACACGCGGGCGAACAACCCGGCGGGTTTGCTGTTCCAACTTCCACAGACGGCGCTTGAGTCCGCGGATGAGATCTTCGGCAGCAGTTTCCAGACCCGTAGCCGCACCCACCCGGCGGATATCTTCCCAGATATCGCTTAGGCGTTCCGGTTTGAGTGAAACGACTTTCACTGCGGACGTGAGAAAGCAGCGCACTGCTTCTTCTATTTCCGGTAGAGAGACCGCGCACACGGCGCATTGATCTTGAGTCACAATGAGATCCGGCTGCAGTTGCTGCAAAAGTTCCGTCTTGATGCGATAGATGCTCAGTCCTTCTTGCATAAGCTGGCGCACTCGTGTGTCGATCACCACAGTCGGAGCCTGAGGGTCAAGTTTTGGCTCGGTTAAAATGGGAAGATCGACCACGTCGGTTGGGTAATCACACTCGTGCGACACCCCCACAAGACGGTCGCGCAGACCGAGGGCGGAAAGTATTTCCGTACTCGCCGGTAACAAAGACACGATGCGTTGGGGGGCGTTCATAGAGTAAGAAACCTACATGAGGATACGCGGCTTCTGATCATCCGGCTCGATCTTCTCGCCGCAAGTTGAGGAACAGGTCGTACACAGATACTCAAATTTGTTACCCTCAGGAAGGATCAACAGGAGTTTCTTACGCACCGGCATCGCCTCTCGGCAGAGCGGACAGTAGAGTAACGACGCTTCGAGTTGTTCAAAACTAGGCCTTCGAGCCACGCGATGGGTCTCCTTACTTCGCAAGTCGTTAGTAATTCGTTTTGAGCCAGCAACAAAAGACAGAGGCTCTCTTCGTCTGACGCACAGCTAAGAGCTAATAGCTAAGAACCAAAATGTCAACAAAGCCATTGCCTTGGCTCGTAGGAGAGGTTACAACAAAACCCTCGTAAAATTGTTATGGACACGCGCAAAGTCTACATTGAAACGTACGGCTGCCAGATGAACATTGCCGACACCGAGCTATTGATCGGTCTGTTGAAACCGCATGGCTACGAACCGATTCAGAAAGCTGATCAGGCGGATGTGATTCTGCTAAACACGTGCGCCATCCGTGAACATGCTGAAGAGCGTGTGTTAAAGCGACTCAGTGAACTCGTCCGTCATAAAGCGAGAAAGCCAGGAGTACTGCTCGGTCTGACCGGCTGTATGGCCCAACATCACCGGGAACGCTTACTTGATAAAGCTCCGTTCCTCGACCTCGTGCTTGGTCCGGATGCGTATCGCGGCCTCCCAGCGCTGTTGGCGCGAGAAGACCAAAACGAGCCGCTTGTGGCCGTTCGTCTCAACCGCGACGAAACGTATGCGGATATCTCACCCGTGCACGCTGAAGGCATACGCGCTTGGGTGACGATTATGCGCGGTTGCGACAAGTTTTGTACCTTTTGCATCGTGCCATACGTCCGTGGCCGTGAACGGAGTGTACCGCTCACAGCGCTCCTTACTCAAGTTCGAGAACTTGCTGATCAGGGATATAAGGAAGTCGTCTACCTTGGCCAAACGGTGAACGCTTACCGCGATGGCGACGATGATTTTGCCGATCTCTTGAGAAAAACGGCTGAGATTGACGGCGTCCAACGCATTCGTTTCACCTCGCCACATCCAGCGGATATGACCAAGCGAGCGATTGAAGCGATGGCGGCCTGCGATAAAGTCGCGCCGCATCTTCATCTGCCCTTGCAATCCGCCGCGAATCGAATACTGGAACGTATGGAGCGCGGTTATACAATTGAGCAGTACGCAGACTTAGTTGCCCGTTTACGAGCCGCCATTCCCACACTCGCCTTATCCACTGACATTATCGTTGGTTTCCCCGGCGAGGAAGAGAAAGATTTCCGCGCAACGTATGAGTTCATGGAAGAGATACGGTACGATTCAGCCTTCATGTTCAAATACTCGGCCCGGGAAGGAACAAAAGCCTGCAAATGGGAAGAAACCTTATCCGAGGAAGAAAAAGGCCAACGCCTCCAGGAAATCATCGCGCTGCAAGAGCGAATCTCCGGTGAAATCAATCGACACATCATTGGACAAACAGTCGAGGTCCTTGTTGAGGGGCCAGCAAAGCGTCAAGCAGACTGGCTCTCGGGGAAGAACGGACAGTTCAAGACCGTTGTCTTCCCTGGAAACGGGGCGCAACCGGGTGACCTTGCGCCCGTCCGTGTGACGTCAACAACGGCGCATACTTTGATCGGTGAAGTTCCTTCCCATTAGGCTCTTTGTCGTTCTCGCCTCATCCTGGAAAGGCTCTCCCACGGCATGTGGGTAAAAAAAGCCGAGCTGTTGCCGATCTTTTCTAGGAAGAATATTTAGTCCTTTCTTGGAAAAGAGAATGCACGATACCATAGCCCCTTCGCCCGTGACAAACGATCTTATCGAAAAACGGGCTGAAACTTGCGAAGGCGGCTCTGCTGCCGCGTCCGAGCCTTTGGTCGGACCAAGCACGGGATCTTTTGCCGCTCAACAGGTGCATCTCCTTTACATGCAGGCGAATATTGGGCTTCTGGGCACGGTCGTCCTTGCGGGAATCTTGATTTTCGTGTTGTGGTCAGTGGTTCCGCATGCCCAGCTTCTTGCGTGGTCTTCGCTTGTCAGCGTGTTGACTATCGCTCGGTTCTTTGTCGTGCAGCGCTACTTTCGTTCAGAACAGCGGGAAAAAGAGGTTGCTTGGTGGCGCTCTGCGATGATTATGAGCGCTGGTGCTAGCGGAATAGCGTGGGGATCAACAGCGATTTTTCTCTTCCCTGAAACCTCCTTTGTTCATCAAATTTTTCTGACGTTCATGCTCGGAGGTCTAGCCGTAGGCGCCATGGGCGTTATGGCTACAGTGAGGACTGTCTTTCTTGTATTTTTCATTCCTACGCTGCTCCCTATTATGTTCCGACTTTTTTTTTCAGGTGGAGAGCTTTCTTCCACCATGGGCTTTCTCTTTGTGTTCTTCGCTCTTTTCGTTCTCGCTGCTGCACGTCACATGAATGAATCGATCGTGCAATCCTTGCAGTTGCGCTCAACTAATGTAGATCTGATCCACACACTTTCTCAAGCAAAAGAGGAAGCTGAGCGTATGAATAGTCAGCTCGCGGCTTCTCATGCTGCTCTCAGTAAAAGTGAAAAACGGTTCCGTTCTCTCACTGAGCACGCATCCGACTTGATTTCGATTCTCGATGTAAAGGGTATCATGCGTTATCATAGTCCATCGATCACACGCTTGCTCGGCTATGAAGAACAAGAACTAGTCGGACATTCCGTCTCAACGCTCTTTCATTCCTTGGAAGAAGCAAAATTAAAGACTGCGTTCGCGGCCTTACGCACGGAGCCGTTACGGGTACAAGCCTTTGAACTCCGCATCCGCCACAAAAACGGTTCCTGGCGAATCTTCGAGAGCATCGCGCAAAACCTGCTCGACGATCCCGCCGTGAGAGGGATGGTCTTTAACTCGCGAGACATCACGGAAAGAAAAGAGATCGAACGGCTCAAGGACGATTTAGTCTCAACGGTTAGTCACGAGTTGCGCACGCCGCTCACAAGCCTCCGTGGCTTTGCCGAACTCATGTTGACGCGAGAGTTCGCTCCAGAAAAACAGCGCCACTTTCTGCAGGTCATACTGAACGAAGGAACTCGCCTCACAAACTTGATCAATGATTTTCTCGATATTCAGCGCATCGAATCCGGGCAGCAAACGTACCACTTCGAGACGATCACGTTGACGTCTCTTCTACGTGATGCGCTTGAAGTCTTTCGCGCCGACGAGAGTCAGCATTCCTTACGCCTAGAAGCGCCTGACAACTTATCCCCGGTGCGCGCTGATGCGGACCGCTTGCACCAAGTGCTGGCAAACTTGGTTTCCAACGCCATAAAATTTTCTCCCAAGGGTGGGACGGTCATCATACGAGCGCGCCAGACAGCGGATCAAATCGTCGTTGAGGTTGCTGACCAGGGCGTAGGCATTCCACCCGACGTTATCACTCAGCTTTTCCAAAAATTCTATAGAGTGGACAACACCGAGACGCGTAGCATTGGCGGGACAGGCCTTGGTCTCGCCTTGGTCAAAGACATTATTACGGCGCACAGCGGCCAAGTGTGGGTCGAGAGTCAGCTAAACGTAGGCAGTTCGTTCTTTTTCTCCCTCCCAATCGTTAGGCATGACGTCACCATGCCAGAACCAGAGGTCGCTTTTCGAGAAGAAAGGTTACGGGTTTAAGGCTTTAGAGTTTGCTCCCCCCTTAGCCAGCAGCCTATTCTAACAACTCCGTCACCTTCTCCGAGGGGCGGGCAAGCACCGCTTTCTGTCCTTTAATGATAACCGGACGTTGCATAAGCTCTGGATGTTCGAGCAAGACCTCGATGACTGCTTCGCGAGTAACATACTGATTCTCATCGAGACCCAGCTCCTTGAAACGTTTATCCTTGCGCACAAGGTCCGCTGGGGGATTGGGTAAAAGATCGAGAAAGCGCTCAAAATCCTCTCGGTTCAAAGGATTTTTCAAATATTCGATAACGTCGAACTCGACGCCGCGCTCACGCAAAATATCGAGCGCTCCACGCGACTGCCCTCAGCCAGGATTGTGATAAACCAGTAGTCGTTCCATAGTCACCGCCTCCGTAATGGGATATGCCTTTTACCTACCTGGAACGACGCTTGTCTGCTAGCCCAGAGAAAAAGAGTTAAAAAGGCGAAGAGGAGGAACGGCCACGCATGAAGGTAGGTTTCAACAAAATTGATCAAGCAAAAGAAACGCAATCCGGACTTGAGCCCTGGAAAGTAGCTGAACTACCAGCCCCTCCCATGCTCAAAGGGCTCAATTTTTTTGGTGTTATCGGTCCAGGAGCCATCATCTTAGGAACGTCGATCGGCAGCGGTGAGTGGTTGCTGGGCCCGGCTGCATTTGTGAAGTATGGGATGTCGCTACTGTGGGTGACAACAGCCGCCGTATTGCTCCAGGCTATTCTCAACACCGAGCTGATCCGCTACACCCTGTACACGGGCGAGCCTGCTATCACCGGCTTCATGCGCACGAAACCACATTCCACCTTTTGGGCCTGGTTTTACTCTCTCCTGTATTTGCTACAGGTGGGATGGCCGGCATGGGCAGGCGCGGCGGCGGGCGCAATTTTCTATCTCTTCACGGGGCAATCTGCGACCGCGGATCATGGATCAGCCATCTACTGGATCGGCGTCGGCACGTTTGCCGCGTGCGTGGTCATCCTCTTCAGCGGTAGTCACATCGAACGCACGTTGGAGATTCTGAACTGGATTCTGATCGTTTTTATCCTGGGAACCTTGCTGGTGCTGAGTCTACTCTTTGCTGACGGTCAGCGTTGGCTGGAAGCGGGAGCAGGGTTTATCGGGGTGAATCTCTCGGCGCGCTCATTTTCATTGTTTCCTCCAGGAGCGGACTGGTTCCTGATTGGCGCGTTCGCCGCCTATTCAGGCGCGGGAGGCGTGACGAACTTGACGCTCTCAAACTGGGCGCGTGACAAGGGTTTTGGCATGGGCAAAGTCGTCGGCTTCATTCCCGCTGCTATCGGAGGGCAGAGCGTTTTACTGGCGCACTCCGGCAGTGTTTTTGCCATTACACCTGGCAATTTGGCAAAGTGGAAAAGCTGGTGGACAATCATTCGCATCGATCAATGGGGGGTCTTTTTCATTGGGGCTTTATTGGGAATGGGCTTACCCGCCGTACTCTACACCTCGTTCCTCCAACCAGGAGAGGATATTCGCGGGCTCGCCGTGGCAACGGCGTTAGCTGACGCCATGACGACGCGTGGAGGAGCCGCGCTCAGTTTTTTGGTCGCTTTCATGGGCGCGTGGGTGCTGTTTAAGACCCAGCTCGATATCCTTGAGGGGACCGTACGCGCGGTAACAGACATTCTATGGACCGGCAGTAGCCGCGTGCGCGCCTGGAGTGATGGAGATGTCCGTCTGGTGTACTACTCGGTGTTGGCAGGCTTCGTCGTGTGGGGGCTCATTGCGTCCGGTCTGGCGCAGCCGATTATCTTGTTACAGCTTGGCGCGAACATCGCGGGCATCGTCCTCGCGATCAGCGCCATGCATATTCTTTACGTCAACACCACATTTCTGCCCAAAGAAATCCAACCGCCGTTGTGGCGGCGCCTCGCGCTCGTGTCGCTCACGCTCTTCTACAGTTTCTTTGTGTACTTGTGGCTCATGGGAGGGATCGTACCTGACCCTAGCAAGGGGTTTCTGTTCAGCCTCATCGGGAAATGACCGACCAGCTTTTTCTCGACTGCGGCGCTGGAATTTTATAGGCTCTCAATTTCCGAACTGATCCTTTGCGTAGACCTCATGATTGCCTCGTTAATCGCAGGCAGCTCAATCAGTTGGTCGCGGATGTCGGTGACCGATATAGTGAGATCACCGAGTTCAACGGTCGCGCTGTTAATTTGTTCGGCTACTTCTTTAAGGATGACAGGAAAGCCGGTGTCTTGGAGCACCCCGGCTGCTTCAACTTTCCCGTTGAGATGTACGAAGCGGAGAAACTGAATGTTCTCTCGGAGATGGTCGGACTCAAGGGTCAAATGGCGCAATTCCTCTCTAATTGTCAACAAAAGGTCAAGCGCTCTTCGCGAGGTTGGGATAAAGGAGTTTTCCAGCGTACGAATTTGGCTCCTTGTATTCTGCGCACCGGAGCTTTCTTGATAGCTTTCGAGCAACTCTCGAGTAAAGACGGTTTCCATATCGATCAGGAGCTTCGCCGCAACCAAGTCAAAGATCACAGTCTGTAAAGATTCTACAAGAGAGAGAATACGGCGATTAAGCTGGATCACCGCCTCCGAAATTTGTCGAGAGCTTTGTTCTAGCTGGGAGGAGATCACACTAAGCGATCTTCCCACCTCTCCTAACCGAGCAGCCTCGACGGAGGCATTAAGCGAGAATAAGCGAATAGAATTAGTCAAGCGAAGAATGAAAGCAGATTTGTCTTGTAATTTAGCATTCAAAGAAACATAGTCGTCTAAGCGCGAGAAGAGCAGGTTGAGATGACCACCGATCACGGCGCAACTTTCGTAAATATTGGAAAGATGAGCAGTAACGCTCTCTGATGTGAAGGACAACGAATTCTCCCATTTTTGCCCATCCATAGTTTTTCCGTCGTCCTTAGCAACGTCGAGCTGTGCCTGTCGGCTTTTCATTTCTTCTCTGAGCATCGCGTGCATAAATGCAGCGTAGCTGCGGAATCCCTTTGTCGCCAAAATCTCAGACAACCTCTCAAGCGCAGCCCTCATGCCGTCTTTCCAATCGCTCCCTTCCTTCTCAACCTTCTGTTCGATCGCCCGGAGTTCCATATATACGTCTTGAATAACAGAGAACAACGCACTAGACGGCTTGAAACGAATTGAGAGGTATCCACCCTCTATTGGCATAGCGAGCGCCACGACCCAATAATAGGAACCATCCTTTGCCATGTTCTTGACGTAGGCGGCGATCGGTTTCCCAGCTTCCAAAAAATCCCAGAAAATCTTGAACACCGCCCGCGGCATATCCGGATGGCGCACGATATTATGTGGCTCGCCTAACAATTCGGAGAGCACATAACCACTCACGCGAGCGAAGACGGTATTTCCCGCAGTAATAAGTCCTTTCTTATCAGTCGTGGAAAAAAAGAGCTCATCAAGGGTAAATACACTCTCTTGCTGAGTCGGGGTGACAAGAACCTTTTTCATAGACGCTCCCCAAGGTCAATGTTGTAGAAAGCGATGAACTGTACGGGCGAACCTTTGGTGTTTCCGCTACAGAACCGTTCACCGCTACAGCCTCTCTCTTGTTTCTAACACGGGAGAAGAGTTGGGCACAAATCAGAGAAATGCGCCTAATGCTCCGTCTGCAGAGAGTAAGAATCATAATGCAATTTTGGAGGAGAGAGTGTCGGGCTTGCCGAAAAGCTTCGTCAGTTGGTAAGATTCGGGGCTATCTCACTCCGCGCCCCCGTAGCTCAGGAGGATAGAGCATCGGATTCCTAATCCGAGGGTCGTGCGTTCGAATCGCGCCGGGGGCACTATAGAGTCTTCTGAACTCGACCAAAACGCGGGGGTCAAGATTCTGATTTATGAGGAAATTTCAGTCTCCATGTTGGAGAGCTGTAAATGCTGTGGATTATCCCGGAACGTTGAGAGACAGAAGAGCAAGGCCCGACCGTCGTGAGAACCATCCTTCCACACACTTCCTTTGCGCGTGAAGTCCACAGGCGCAAACTTTGCCCCTAACCATCTCTGCCAGCGTGGGAGGCTCTCCAATCCCGCGGTATATACACCACCATGCTGACTATCGAAGAGATGCCTGTGCAGATAACGCCACAAGACTGCAAAAGAGTGAAGGTATACGTCATTGTCCTCCACGACGCTGCTTAATGCGAGCAAGGCCTTCAGCGCCTCAAATTGCACCCACCACACTTTTTTGCGCACTCTAAGGTCGTCACCTTCAATGTATGTGGGCGGTGGAGCTGGACCAGCATAGAAAAACCCCCCCTTGGCGGTATCCCATGTATGCCGCAAGGCAAAATCCTCAAGCCGCTGAGCGACGCCAATGATCTTGTCCGGTGCGCCAACGAGATCTCGCGCCACTACTAAACGGTGCGCTATCTGGAATGCGTAGCCGTAGCGCATGGGTCAAGTCCTTCTTTTCCTGGAAAATTAGGCAGCAGACGCAGCGCTTCGCCGGGGTTGGGCGCTTGCAGGAGGCGACAGCACGGTCGGGTCGTCCAGTTGCTGCTGTCGCCGCAAGCTGTGGATCTGGTGTTGTTCAAAGGCACTAAAGCATTTCTTCCCCCAACGCTCACTGACACGGATCAAGACGGCAAAGACGAGTTTCACCACACTCCCTTCGTCCCACAAATGCGGAATGACCTTGGTGCGGCGGCGTTCCTCTTCAAAGGCGCGCTCCGCTAAGTTGGAGGTGCGGACATATGGTTGGTGACGCTGGGGGACATAGAGGTGGTTCAGACTCGCCTCGGCGTCGTCGAGTAGGCAGCGAGAGGCTTCCGGAAAATCGCGCTGATAGCGATTGACAATGAGTTGGCGGCGCCGTTCGGCTTCGGCCACCGTGGGCGCATCGCGCATATCGGCCACCAGCTGCTTAAACTCGGGCCACGCTTGCGGCGGCACCTTTTGCTGGAGGTTTTGCATTTTGTGAAACCAACACCGGATGCGCAGAGATTTCGGCCAGATGGTGTCGATGGCTTTGGTCAACCCTGCCGCCCCATCGGTCGTAATCGTCACCGGCGTCGGCAGGCCCCGCTTGATCAAATCGCGCAGCACCTCCCGACAACTCTCGTAACTTTCGCTATTCGCCGTGGAGAGCGCGAGCAATACCTTGCGCCCGTCCACGCAGATCGCCCACACGCAAAATACCCCCAGCTTGCTCCCCCACCGCCGCAACGGTTCATAGACTGCATCCATAAACAGGTACGCCACCTCATACCCGCTCAGATCCCGCGTACGAAAGGCTTCGTACTCCTGCGTCAGGGTATCGGTCAGCTCACTGACCATGCTCTTGGAGAGAATAAACTGCCCTAGGGCCTTCTCTAAACCATATTCAATGTCCCGTTGCGAGAGCCCGCCCGCATACATCTCCACAATGAGCCGCTTCAAGTTTTCACTCGTGTTCGCCAATTCATCCCAGAGGTGGGAGCGCGGAGGTTCTGACCGCCCGCTGATTTGCGGCACTTTGAGCCGTAATAGTCCTTCGGCGGTCTTGAGCGTCCCGTCCTCATACCCATTCCGATAGCCTCGACTGCCTGCCCGCCGCTCGTAGCGGGCTCGTCCTAGGGTTTCGGTCTGTTCTTGTTCTAAGGCCTCTTGTAAAATGCGCTCGGTTGAAAGCCGCACAAGGGCGCTGAGCAACTCGCTGCCGCTCTGCGCTTGGGCCTGTCCTTCTAACATGGCTCTCAACTCCTGGGCCTTGTGCTCACTTGGTGCTATCCTTTGGCTCATACGGGAGGTCCTCCTTCTGGTCGGTCGTTAATCTCTGGTCGCGCTTTGATTAACTACCCAAGAAGTGCTTCCCGTCTACTCCCACCTTTTTCCAGACATCTTAGGACATGATCTAGCGCATGGGGTGAGGCACTGGCGTCCAATCCGGTTGGCAGAGGAAGAAAACCGGTCCCGTAGCGAGAATCATCTTGTCGCAAAGAATACGGACAAGTTCCTGCAAGCGCTCGACCACCTTCGGATCAGGCCAGGCGCGATACAAATACGTGAACGTTTGGAGCAGGTCGATGTGCACATTGCAGTCCTTCAACCCAATGGGTGTGTCAATCGTGTCGGTCACCGCTGACCAAGGACAGTCGGATGGATCACGGATTACAACCCCCTCGTGCGTGAGAAAGCCGAAGTACCCGCCGTATTGGTTGTCGTGCGCATATTGTTCAAGCCACAGAAATCCTTCACGGGCCAGAGATAGTGCATCCATATTTCCCGTGGCGGTATGGACAGCGACACTCGCAGCAATGGCATAGGCCGCGCCGTGAACATGTTTGGTGCGCGCCTCAAGCGGTTCCCCAGCGCGATCTGTCCTATGAAACCAACCACCTGTCTTATGATCCCACATGACTTCGCGGAGGCAGCGGAATCCGTGAAGGGTGGCTTGGCGTAAGCGCTCATCGTAGGGAGCGTATTGTAAGGCTTCAGCGGCGAGCCAGGTCTGTCACGCTTGAAATTCCAGGAGCTTCTCGTGCGTTCCGCACGGCTGCCACGTTCGATCGAAATCACAGAGGAAACCACCATATTGACGATCAATGCAACGTGGAAACCACGCATCGATCACATGCCGCTGAAGAACGGCTTCAAGTTCTTCCTCTGTTGGTAAACGTAAGGCGCTCACTGCAGCTGAAGCCTTAATCGTTGCTAGCGAAACGCCGGGATCACTTCCTGCGCGAAACGCTTGAGCCCATCGCGATCATAGGGTTGGCTGCGTACGGTGAAGATAAAGTGGGTAATACCGACGTCGATGAAGGCTTGGATCTGCTTTTTCAGCTCTTCGGCGTCCGTGGCGGCGATGATTGTTCGTCGCGCTTCGTCCGGCGTCATGTCTTTATAGTAGCGCGTGAGCTGTTGCACGGCTTGGTCAATTTTTGTCTGTTCAGGAGAGAACACCAGGAAGGTTTGATACGACTTGTCCATGCTCGTGCAGTCCCGCTTCACTTTCACACAGGCCTTGTCAAGCTGCTTGATCTTGTCCGCTATTCTCTCGGTCGTAAACCCGGCCGGCATGCTCCATTTATCCGCATATCTGGCGACAAGCGGGAGCGTCCATTTTTCTCCCTGCCCGCCAATGGTAATGGGCGGATAGGGTTTCTGCACAGGCTTGGGAACGAACGGCGCTTTGACGAGTTGATAGTATTTGCCGTTAAAGTTGGCTTCGTCTTGTGTCCATAATGCGCGGACGACTTGCAGCGCCTCCTCTAGCCGCTCGATACGCTCTTTGCCCGAGGGAAATGGCAGGCCATACGCCTCGTGCTCACGTTGGAACCAGCCGCCACCGAGACCCATTTCCAGACGACCTCTGCTGAGGACATCAACGGTCGTCGCTATCTTGGCGAGCACGGCGGGATTGCGAAACAGATTGTCTGACACCAACACTCCTATGCGCACTCGCGAGGTTTTTTCCGCCAGCGCCGCGAGCAATGTCCACGCATCGTACGCTGGAGCATCTTCTCTGCCGAACTGCATGAAATGATCGTTCAACCACAGTGAGTCATAACCCCATCCCTCGGTGTCCTGCCACAGCTGGACGAGATCATCAAGGGATGGAACTTGATGGGCGGTTTGGATACCAAAGGAGATGCGCGGGTTAGCCGGGGGTTCAGCCCAAGCCACGGCGCCTACAATCAGGAAGGAAAGAGCAAGGAAGGAACGGAGTGCAGGGAAAGCTTTCATGAGCGGCGGCTCCTATGATAAAGAAGGCGGCCACCCAGGGCCGCCCGTACAAAAAAACGCGTCTCCGACTTCGCCCACCTTGCAGGGATAAGCTTCAAGGCTGTTTCATTCCCACCATGGCGTAATGCTCAGGAGCGGCGTGACGAGGATTTTTGTACAAGAGAATCTGGCAAGTCCCGCCTTTTGTTCCTGGACATTGAATCACCGGCCAGGGAGCGCCAATGCGCTCAATGGGCATGATGGTATGCATCACCGCAATATGCGTACGGTAAGCAGTTACTACCTCACCGCGATTGAACGTGATGGGATGTTTTTCCTTGATGACGGCAAGATTCCAGGGAGGCTCATGTCGGCCATCATTATGCTGACGACCACAACTGCCACACGGGTCCTGTGTCAGGATGAACTTCTCCTCATCTTCCGTAATCGTAATCGTTGCAAAGTTGCCGACCGCGAGCAGGCGAGTCCAATCTCGCAGACGGGTCTGCACGTCGTGTGTGATGTCTTCCAGCATCCACGGCATCCAGCCTTTCTCGCTGCTGTAGCGCAGACAACGATTGAGTTCTTCAACGCCGTATTCACGATAGACATGGGAAAGCAACGACGACACCCACTCACGGTAAAAATCGTGAAAATCGCGGCACGCCTTTTCCACTTCAGTGTAGAATTTTTTTGCTCCACCCGTGTCACCAGCGTCAATCAGCGACTCCATGCGGCGCTGAGGGGAGTCTGACACGGTGAGCACGTCGTCGAGCGAAAGCCCCATCCTGAAGGCGCCAGCAAGCATGCTTTCGAGAGGAATCGCTTTGGCCAGGGCTTCATGGCCGTGATGCTCGAACAAAAATTCAAAGATCGTCGCCACCCATTTGGTGTAAATTTCATGAAATTCTCGGAAGGCCTTCTCAACATCGAGATACACTTCTTTGGCTCGAGCTTTGTCGCCGCTGTCAAGCGCGGCTTCTATCCGTTGGGAGCCATTCCTACACATAGCGTCGAGTTCAGTTTGTGTGAATAGTCGAGACATGTATTTCCTCCTTACAGGGAACACGTTCCACGCAACGCGTGTTTCAGCTGAAATTTTGGTCCTGCCGTATGACAGGTTGCATTTTTTGCGGTGCGTTTCACGTCTGCTCTGCATATGCCTCAGCGAGCAAGTCAACGGTATGCACGACTTTTGTTGGCAAGCCGCGTTGCTGGAAACCCGCGCGAATCTGCATTAAGCACCCGGGATTTCCCGCCACCACGACATCCGCCGTTGTTTCCTGAATATTGTTGACCTTACGATTGAGTAGACGATGCGCCATATCCGGCTCGGTCAGGTTGTACGTCCCTGCGCTGCCACAACACCAATCCGACTCGTTTAACTCGACAAGCTGAAGACCGGGAATTGCCCGCAAGAGAGCGCGAGGTTGTTCGCGCACCCCTTGTCCATGCGCTAAGTGGCAGGCGTCATGATAGGTGGCCCGCGCACGAATCTCACGCGTCGGTTTTTTCAGAGGAATACTCCCTAAGAATTCGGAGACATCCTGCATTTTCCCCGCAAGGCGCTCGGCTCTTTCCCGATAGACAAGATCGCCTTTGAACAACTCCCCATATTCTTTCATCATGGAGCCGCAGCCGGCGGCGTTGATAATAAGTGCGTCGAGTTCGAAGCGACTGAACACGTCGATATTACGGCGCGCCAGAGCAAGGGCAGTCTTCTTCTCGCCGTTATGCAGCAACAATGCTCCGCAGCATTGCTGATCTCTTGGCACGACCACCTCACAACCGTTGTGGCGCAGAACTTTAACTGTCGCCTCATTGGTTGCGCCAAACACCGCAGGCATCACGCAGCCATTCAGCAACGCCACCGTGAAGCGCTTCTCTCCAATGGCTGGATACCGTTCCAACAAGGTGGAAGACGTTACTCCACCTTGTCCAGGCAACAAACCAAACCAATAACGAATCTGCTCCGGCAATTTTTGCCAGCGCGCGAGACGCCCCAATCCCAACGCGGCTCCCGCCTTCAACGCGAAAGCGAACAATCGCGTACCGACGGGATTAGGAAAAACCTTATTGATGGCCTGACGTTTGAGCCGCTCCAGCCGTGGACGCTGGTAGTGTTGCTCGATGTACGGGCGGACTCCTTCGATTAACTCGCCATAGTGCACCCCTGAAGGGCAGGCCGTTTCACACGCGCGACAACCTAAACATAGGTCAAGATGACGAACGACTTCGTCATCAAGAGGAAGACGGCCCTCTTGCAACGCACGCATCGTGACAATACGTCCGCGGGGAGAGTCCATTTCCGTGCCCAACTCAACGTAGGTTGGACAGAAGGATAAACACAAACCGCAGTGAACGCAGTCAAAGAATTTTTCATGATCGATGAAATTTATTTGTGTATTTCCCATAAGCTCCAGCTTCTGGTCCTCTCTCCCCTTGTAGGAGAGCCTGTCCTGAGTATGGTCGAAGGGGGACAGAGTAAAGAGTGTACGGCCCGCTTACCGCACTCTTCAAATTCCCCCAACGAACCGTCCTGGATTCAAAATACCATTTGGGTCCAGCGTGTCTTTGAGGCGCTTCATCAAAGGCAGCGTTCCGCCGACATGTCCCCAGACGTTAACCCGCTCTTTGAGCGCGGGGGCAATGTCCTCCACGACCAGATAACCCTCAAGTCGTTTTGTCAGGATGCGCATCCAATCCACAAACGACGGTAGCTGTTCTGAAGGGGTGGCATCCACGCTCGTGAAACGACTAAAGATGATACCGTTGCCGGCGCGAGCCAGCAGGTGAACGAAAAAACCGCGCGCGGCGGCTTCCGTTTCAATTTCCTTGCAGAAAGTCGCCACCCTATCCGGCAGAACACTCATTTTGCAACGCAGAACCGCTGAATCTGAAACCGGAAAATCTCGTAACGTCTGGACAAGCTGCCCACCCCCATCTTTCCATGTCTGCACGACATGGCCTTGTGCGATCTCGCGCACGCGACTGTCTTGGTACTGTACCTCCTCTGATACACCAACAAAGCCGATGAGGAGATGGTGCGAAGAGTTATCGTTATGAGCATCCACGGGAGAAAAGTTTGCCAGCTCCATGAAGAATGGTTGCAGCTCCGACTGCAGTATTGTCAGCGCAAAGTCCATGGCTGGCTGTGCGGAAGGAAAGCACAGGCTAAGCACGGTCTGCGTCTCAGGTTTCGGGCGCACCTTGAAGGTCGCTTCGCTAATAACCCCTAACGTCCCCAGTGAGCCGCAGAACAACTTCGGTACATCGTAGCCAGCAACATTTTTGACGACACGACCACCGCCCTTAATCACCGTTCCATCCGCTCGCACGGCTTTGAGACCAATTAAGAAGTCTCTGATCGTACCTTGCGAAAGGCGGGCGGGTCCGCTCAGGTTCGTGGCAATGAGTCCACCCACCGTCACTTGTTCCGGAAGCGGCGGATCAATCGGCAGCCATTGCCCATGCTCGCCCAATATCTGTTGCAACCGGGCAAGAGGTAGTCCCGCCTCTACCGTCACTGTCATGTCAGTCGGTTGGTAATCAAGAATTCTATCCAAGCGTTGCAGGGACAGCGCGGTATCGTATTGGCGCGGCGGCATTCCCAAGTGCAGAAACGCGCCAAGTCCGGTTGACACAACGGCACTACGTTGCTTGTTGGCGTTGTAGAGCACTTCAGACACTTGCTCAACACTCTCAGGGAATAAAACTGCCCGAGGTACATGCCCATCGACCGTGAAGTGTCTTTGCTCCTCAGTGACGTTGGCTGTGCCTTGATCTTCTGTGCGAGAAAGTTCCGTCATCCGCCTCTCGTTCCCTCTTCACTATCAATCAATCCCGAACACCTAGCCCCTTTTATAACGCCACTTGTCGTTTCGGCATACGCACGTCGATACAACCACTTGGCGTAGGGATGATCTTGTGGGGGTTACAACGATTATCCGGGTTAAACACCGAGCGGATTTGCGTCATAACGAGCAAATCTGCTGGACTGAAAATCAGCGGCATCTGTCCCATCTTTTCAATGCCGATACCATGCTCACCGGTCAGGCTCCCCCCAAGATCGACACAGGCTTGCAGGATCTCTTGCCCAGCTTTCACAATGCGCTGTGTTTCGTCCGTGTTGCGTTCGTCATACATCAAAATCGGGTGAATGTTACCGTCACCAGCATGAAAGACATTGGCAATGCGGAGCTGGTACTTTTCCGCCACGCCGGTAATGACGCGCAGGATATCCGGCACTTTCGTGCGCGGCACGACGCCATCTTGTGTGCAATAATTCGGCGCCAGGCGTCCCACGGCGCCAAAGGCGCGCTTGCGACTCTTCCACAACGCCGTGCGTTCAGCCTCGTCACGGGCGATCCGGACTTCTCGTGCTTTGTTTTGTTGGCAGATCGCCATGATTTTCGCGGTCTGCGGATCGAGCCCCGCCGCCAGTCCATCCAATTCGATGATCAATACTGCACCCGCATCGGTGGGAAAGCCAAAATGAAATGCGGCTTCCACTGCCTGAATGATGAGCGTGTCCATCATCTCCAAGGCCGCGGGAACAATTCCGGACGCGATGATGTCGGAAACTGTTTGCGTTGCTTCGTGCACCGACTCGAAAACCGCCAGGAAAGTCCGGTACTCTTGTGGTTGTCGCGTCAGTCGTAACGTAGCTTTGGTGACGATCCCGAACGTTCCCTCAGCTCCAATGGCAATCCCGCGCAAATCATATCCAGGAATATCCTCAACCGCGCCGCCCAACGTAATCACCTCCCCATCGGGCAAAACGATTTCCATGCCAAGGACGTGGTTCGTGGTCACGCCATACTTGAGGGTGTGCGGACCGCCGGAATTCTCGGCGACATTCCCACCGATTGTGCAGGCTTGTTGACTCGATGGGTCCGGCGCGTATTGGAAGCCTTGGCTTTTAACGGCATTACTCACCCACAGATTTACCACGCCGGCTTCCGCCACCACATAGCGGTTCAATAAGTCGATATGGACAATTTTGTTCATGCGACTCGTGCCGATCATGACGGGCGCTTCCACCGGGAGACAGCCGCCGCTCAAACCAGTGCCCGCTCCGCGAGGGACGAAGGCGATTTTCTCTTTGTGAAGTAGTCGCACTACCGCCGCCACTTCCTCGGTAGTGCGAGGTAATATCACGATTTCAGGCGTGGACTTTTCTAGCGTGTAGCCGTCGCAGTCGTACACAGAGAGCGAGGTGGGTTTTTCCACTATGCCTTCCGGACCAACGATGTCGAGGAGATGAGAGATAAAAGTGGAATTCATATAGCACAGCTCACAATCTTTCACTGCTGATGCAAACGTAGGTTCCCTTCCCCTTGTGGGAGAGGGACAGGGCGAGGGGGCAGACAACACCATTACGATTACGGAGGTCCTCACCCCAACCCTCGTCCGCTTCGCGAGCGAGGGAGAAAAAATCAGGTTACTCTGTGGGCCGCCGCCGAATCATGCGATTCACCGTATACTCCAACAGGACTTCTCCATTCTGGTTGATCACCTGCTGTTCAGAAGTCACCACTCCGCGATCGGGCTTCGAGGTCTCACGTTTAGCCAGCACTTTGACCTTGATATGGACAGTATCGCCACAACGGAGAGGAGCAGGAATTTTCATCTCTTGGACACCGAGCAGCGCCATGCCTCCTTTGACGAGTCCGGATTGAATCGTCATGCCTTCAGAGAGAGCAAAGGTAAATGACCCCGGAGCAATGCGACTACCGAAGAGGCTTTTGTTCTTAACGAACTCCATGTCGATGAATAAGGGTTCATGAAAACCAAAGAGATTCACGAACGTGACGATGTCAGCTTCAGTAATCGTGCGGGCATGCGTCGTATATTCAGCGCCAATCTGGAATTCCTCGAAATACTCAACTGCCATGGAGGGCTCCTTCCGTGCACAGAGTCTTAAAGGGAATTAGCGGTTGAAGTCAACCCGCAGGAACAGCAATACTTAGGATGTTGACAAACTTCTTTTCCTCACGTTCATTGGAGCATTATGAAAAAACGAGTCGCCGTCGTCGGAGCGACCGGCATCGCCGGTCAGCAATTTTTGCTTGCGTTGCGGAACCATCCCTGGTTCGAGGTCAGTCTGCTTGCCGCATCGGAACGTTCGGCGGGCAAGAGTTACGCGGAAGCTATTCGTGACCCGAAGACAGGCGCGCGTCGGTGGTGGTGTCAGGAAGAACCGCCACAGCAAGCGCTTGCTCTCTCGGTTCATGAAGCCTCGTCCTTGAATCTCAACGGAATCGATCTGGTATTTTCCGCCGTGGAGTCGGGACCAGCGCGAGAGTTGGAACCGCTATACGCCAAGACAACGCCAGTGGTCAGCACGGCGTCAGCATTCCGCTACGAACAAGACGTGCCTATTTTCATCCCGGGAGTCAACCTTGACCATATTCGCTTGCTTGATGTCCAGAAGAAAAGTCGTGATTGGAAGGGTTTTATCGCTACCCAGCCAAACTGCACCACGATCGGTTTGGCGATTACCCTCAAGCCATTGTTCGATAATTTTGGTTTAAAAAAAGTTATTATGACTTCAATGCAGGGAGTCTCCGGCGCCGGCCGTTCTCCCGGCGTCATCGCTCTGGATATCCTCGATAACATCATTCCTTTTATCTCCGGCGAAGAAGAAAAGGTCGAAAAAGAAGCTCGAAAAATCTTAGGGACTCTGGGTGAAGGAAGCATCAATCTGGCGGATTTTATCGTGAGCGCGACCTGCACACGGGCGGCAGTGCTCGAAGGTCATACCGAGTCGGTACTCGCCTCAATGGCGGCTCCATGTTCAGTTGACGATGCCCGCATGGCCATGATCGAATTTGGTCGTGAGTTCGTCAACTCCGGACTACCTTCGGCTCCGCAACACATGATCATCGTCCATGACGACCCGTTCCGACCACAACCACGTTTAGACCGTGACGCCGAAGACGGGATGGCGACCTCTGTCGGGCGCCTGCGCCAAGATAATGCGCTGGACAACGCCGTGAAATACATGCTTGTCAGCCACAACACTAAGATGGGCGCCGCCAAAGGCGCGGTGTTAATGGCGGAATATCTGCTGCAACAAGGTTACGTTTGATTGAGAAGAAGGGGGATGAAAGTAACTCGCTATGCCAACGTACGATTATCGTTGTGAGAAGTGTCGGAAAAAGTTTTCCATGACCCTAGGCATTAAGGAGCATGACACCGCTAAAGTAAAATGTCCCAAATGCAAATCGGTGAAGATTTCGCAACTCATTACCGGATTTTTCACCCAAACTTCCAAGAAAAGCTAATCGCAAAAAAAGGGGGGCAGTTTCCTGCTCCCCTCTCAAAACAAGAGACGCACTGCGTGCGCCGGTCTTCCTCTCGTTAGAACTTTCCAGCCAAAGTAAATGCGATAATCAACGCATAGATCACCAGTGACTCGATGAAGGCAAGACCGATGATCATTGGGGTCTGGATACGGTCCACCGAATTCGGATTGCGACCGATCGACTCCATTGCAGAAGCTACAGCGCGACCTTGACCCATGCCACCGCCAGCGGCGGCAATGCCAAGACCGAGCCCAGCGCCTAACGCGATGAGGCCATTATTGCTCCCTCCTCCATCTTGAGCGAGCGCACTGCCAACAGTCAGCAGCAGTGTGGCCATGGTCAACAGACAGGTTGTACCGAATTTCTTCACACGGACTCCTTTCTGCTCTCCTCTCGGCGGAATGATGGGCCAACCTCTCCTCTTATCCTCATTCCACTTCATGCCCGTCCACTTTAGGAAAGCTGGTTAATTTGCCAATTTAGTGATGCTGCTCTCCCCCATGGTGTGTTACAGCCAGGGAAACATACACGAGGCTAAGCAGCGTGAAGACAAAGGCTTGTACAAGCGAGACGAACGCTCCCAGACCGTAAAAGAGAACGGGGATAATGACCTTGGTCATATCTGTGAAAATCTCTAACACAGCGTGGTCACCCGTCATGTTGCCTAAGAGACGAAGGGCAAGCGAGAACGGCCGCACAAGGTTGCTGATGAGTTCTAGGGGAATCATCAACGGAGCAAGCCAGATCATAGGGCCAACAAAGTGCTTCAAATAGCCGACTCCTTGCTCCTTGAACCCGAAGAAATTATATGCGGTGAATGACAACAACCCAAGAGCAAAGGTCACATTGAAATTCGTGGTCGGCGGTGAGAAACCGGGGATCAATCCCATTAGGTTCGACACAAGGATAAAGATAAAGAAGGTTCCGTACAGAGGAACATACTTCCTTGCCTGATGACCTAAGACCCCTTCCGCCATCCCGATGATGCCTTGCACGAGAAGTTCAGTAATATTACGAAAGGTGAGCGAATCGTCTGGAACGTCGCGGTCGCTCGCTGCCGCTCGTTGACCACTGGCCCGGAGCACGAAAAAGGCGATAATAGCGAGTACGATAAGGGACGTTACTACATGATCAAGGCTGTGCGATCCTAGTGTAGCGGAGATCCACGTGAACGAATGATGCTCCATGCGTATCCTACTGAAAGAACGTAATAGCCTGGCCGTTAGCGCAAGGAAAGCAGGCGCAGAACGACTTTATGCGCCATGATTCTCGACCTGCGTTGCGGTGGGCGATTCGAACAGGGTGACTATCATGCAGGTTATCAGCAGTAAAGAGACCCCTGCCAGGAACCCCAATGCTTGCACCGGATACTGTAGGAAGAGCCCGCTCAAGAGCGCGAGAAAAAGAAGAGCTTTCCCCAAAAAGATCGCCACGGCCCGCCTTCTTCCTCTTTTGTCCTGAACAGTGGACGGAACAACCAACAGCCTGACAATCTTTTTCAGAAGCCAGAAGTTGAGCTGCATTACTCCTCCCCCTAAGAGAAAACTCGGGGCGTGCAGCCACCCTGTTACTCCCACAAGGACCGTGCAGGCGCCAAGGAGAACAAGGTTGAGCCGTTCAATTTTTTCGATCGTCGTGTTCACTCTGAGAAATCTTCCCAAGACCGACTACCAGGCGATACAAGGCGCCTGCAGCGCTACCGATAGCGCCAATAGCGGTCAGCCATGGACTTGTCCCTAAATAATTATCTGCGTAGTATCCGAGAAGGCTGCCTGCCGCAACAATCCATCCTAGCTCGAATGCGAGCACTCCGTACCAGCCAAGAGTATTGAGTGAATTTCCCTTCGGCATGACAGCCATTACGAGAGGTTTTTGCACACCTCTTTCACAGCAGCAATGGTCTCTTGTATCTCAGCCTCACCGTGGGCAAGCGAAATAAACATCGCCTCAAATTGAGAAGGGGGAAGATAAATGCCGCGTTCGATCATCTGCTGAAAATACCGCGCGAACATCTTCGTATCGCTCTGCGTCGCCGTCGCATAGTCACGCACTTGAGATACACCAAAGAAGATAGTGAGCAGGGAACCCACCTGGTTGACGCAGGCAGTCAAGCCAGCATCTTTGATTCCTTGTCGGAGTCCCTCGGCAAGCATGGTCCCTAGTTGGTTCAAGCGATCGTAGGTTCCTGGCTGAGCGAGAAGCTTAAGAGTCTCAATCCCGGCGGTTACTGCCACGGGATTCCCGGAAAGTGTTCCGGCCTGGTACACGGGACCTAAGGGCGCAAGCATGTCCATAATCTCTCGCTTTCCGCCAAGCGCCGCAAGAGGCATCCCCCCACCAATGACTTTTCCTAGACACGTGAGTTCTGGCTCAATGCCATATACTTCTTGTGCGCCACCCCGCGCCATGCGAAAGCCGCTGATGACTTCATCAAAGATGAGCACAACTCCGTGGTCACGAGTCAACGCACGAAGACCAGAGAGGAACCCTGGTTCAGGAAGCACGACTCCCATGTTCCCTGGCACGGGCTCAACGATGACGGCGGCGACAGCGTTCCTATTCGCCTGGAGGTAGGCCTCCACACTTTCCAGCTGATTGTATTCAGCCACCAACGTCTGACTGGCAAAGGCTTCGGGAACCCCTTGGCTGTCTGGGTTGCTAAATGTCAGCGCTCCAGACCCGGCTTTGACAAGAAGCGCATCGGTGTGTCCATGATAACAGCCGGCAAACTTGATGATCTTCGATCTTCCGGTATACCCTCGCGCCAGACGGATTGCCGTCATTGTCGCCTCTGTTCCTGAAGAAGTGAGACGTACTTTCTCCACGGAGGGGATCGCATTAATAATCGTCTTAGCTAAATCAATTTCCCGCACCGTTGGCGCGCCGAAACTTGTCCCCCGTTTGATGACCTCTTCTAAAGACCTCACAACTTGTGGGTGCGCGTGACCGGCAATCAACGGTCCCCATGAGCCGACATAATCGAGATATTCCCGCCCATCCGCGTCGATGACACGGCATCCCCGGCCTCTTTGGATGAAGAGCGGATTCCCGCCAACCGCGCGCCACGCGCGCACCGGACTATTCACTCCTCCGGGAATGTATTCCTGTGCTTCGAGAAAAAGCTTATGGGACATGAACATAGAACACTCTCGCTACGGACGAAATTTTCTCTCCTGCTAACACCCCCGCTTGAGAGCGTCAAGGCAAAGAGATTACCTTGCGAAGTCAAAGGCTTATGAAGGCGGCTATTTTTCGCTTGCAATGCCAAAAAAAAACGTCTAAGACCCTACCCACTGTCGTCTTGTTCCAATTTCTCCAATATAACCGGTAACAGAGTAGACATAGTGAGTTCTTTCCCCTCCTTCCGAAAAAGCGGCCCCACGATGCGGGGGCTTCCTGGAACGGAGAAGAGGACGAAGGGGGGAGGCGTGTGGATAATTCTGTGGATGAAGGGGAAAAATCTCATATGCAACAAGAGGTTACAGAGTTATTCACAGGTGTGGATAACTTACGCACCGACGCGGAGCGGGAGTGGGGCATGGAGCAGGTGTGGGAACAAGTGTTGGCGGCCGTAGAGGAGAAGGTTGGGAAGACAACAACCGAAACCTGGCTGAAACCGATACGACCGATTGCGCTACGCGAAGATACGCTGCATCTGGAAGTCCCAAGCTCACTCTTTCGTGACTGGCTTCTAGGCAATCTGATGGGTCCCCTGAGAGAGGCTTTGGAGACTAGTCTTGGATACCCAGCTCAGATCATTATTCATATCGCTAACAAGCCGCAGGGAGAATTATTTTCGACCAGCATCCCAGAGCCGGAAAAGCAAGATCAGACTCGTGCGCTACGCAAAAACGGTCTTGTCAATAACTATACGTTTTCAACCTTTGTTGTCGGCGCTGGAAACCAGTTTGCTCACGCGGCTGCTCGCGCAGTCGCCGATCATCCAGGGAAGCACTACAATCCGCTTTTTATCTACGGTGGGGTAGGACTCGGAAAAACACATATCATCAACGCGATCGGTCATGAAACGATGGTGAAGCAAGGACGCGGGAGCATTTTCTATCTCTCGTCCGAATCATTTACCAACGAGTTGATTTCACACCTGCGTCGTGACCGGATGGATGATTTTAAGCATAAGTTTCGTCAAGCCGACCTTCTTATTTTAGATGACGTGCAGTTCTTATCCGGAAGAGAACGGACGCAAGAAGAATTTTTCCATACTTTTAACACTCTCTATGAATCACATAAGCAAATAGTTCTCACTTCTGACAAGTTCCCTAATGAAATCACCGGCCTTGAAGAGCGATTGCGTAATCGCTTTGAGTGGGGACTTATTGCTGACATCCAACCTCCAGACTTAGAAACGCGAGTTGCGATTCTTCAAAGGAAAGCACATCTGAAAAGAATCAAACTCCCAACCGAAGTCGCACTCTACATCGCTTCGCACGTCACCGCCAATGTACGAGAACTGGAAGGTAATCTCACTCGCTTGTCGGCGCTTTCCACGCTCACGAATAGCGAAGTCACACTCGATTTCGCCCGGCAGGTCCTGCAAAACATAGTCAGGGACAAAGAAAAAGAGGTCTCGATCGAGTCGGTTCAGAAAGCCGTGTGTAAGTATTTCGGTATTCGCGTGGCTGACCTGACGTCGAAGAGAAGGACACAACTGGTGGCGTTTCCCAGGCAGGTTGCTATGTTTCTCTGCAGGAAGCTCGCCGGAGCTTCCTATCCTATGATTGGCATGCGCTTTGGCGGCAAGGATCATACAACTGCGCTGTACGCCTGCTCTTCCATCGAGAAACGTCTCAAGAAAGATGAAGAATTAAGAGAAGTCATCGAGAGAATCGAACGCATTGTGTATGGATGACGCAAAGGGGTGTGGATAACCCTGTGGATAACCCTGTGGATAACCCTGTGGATAACCTGTGGATAACCTGTGGATAACTTTTTTCGGCTTTGAGTTACTCACAGGTTATTCACACCTTTATCCACAGCACCTGTGGATAACTTCGCCCTAATTTTTCGCTCACTTAAACCACTTATTCACAGTTTTCACACCCCCTACTACTACTACTATAAAGAAAATAAGAAGTAGTAGTAGGGAAAAGAGAGAGAAAGAAAGAGGAGACAATAAATAAAAAGAATGGAAGAATGGGAGAAAGAATACAGAAGAACTTAGGAAGACACGAATAGAGGGAGAGCGAAAGACATGGCAAAGGAAAAGGACTTGGAATGTACGATCGAGAAGGAAGAATTATTGCGCTGTCTGTATTTAGTTCAAGGAGTAGTAGAGAAGCGCTCGTCTCTTCCTATTCTCTCTCATGTGTTGATCGAGGGTTCAGATGAAATAGTTTCGCTGGGTGCAACAGATTTAGAAATCGGGATTCGTCAACAATGCAAAGCAACGATAAAGAAGGGTGGGGCGGTGACAACTGATGCGCGAAAGTTGTACGAGATAGTGAGAGAACTTCCCCCTGAACGCCTCGTCCTGCGTTCCTCGGGAGAAGGGTGGGTCGAAGTTAGTAGTGGACGCTCTCGCTTTCGCATGGCGAGTTTCGATCCCAAGGAGTTTCCGGCTATCACCCTAGGAGCGGGGCAGAAAGACGAAAAAAAAATCCCGGTATCCGTCTCCCTCTCGGGGAAGATATTGGGGGAGATGATAGAAAAAACTCTCTTCGCTTCCTCTCCTGATGAATCACGACTCAATCTTAGCGGTGTGTATGCCGAGGCTCTGCCGAGCGGGAAACTACGCTTGGTCTCTAGTGATGGACATCGCCTCGCCATTATTGAACGAGAGACAGGAATATCCGATCCAGACGCCTGGCCTCATGTTATCCTTCCAAGGAAAGGCCTGATAGAAGCAAGAAAACTTTTAGAAAAGGACGAAGGAGAAACAGACCTGTCCCTTCATGGCTCTACGGCTGTTATTAAAAAGGGAACAACTGAACTCTCTATGCGCCTGATTGAAGGGGACTTCCCAGACTATCAACAGGTCGTACCGAAAGAAAAGAAGAACTTCATCTCTTTTTCGCGCGAGGAGTTCCTTGGCGCTATCCGTCGCCTTCTTGTCCTGACCACGGAACGAGCCCGAGGAGTTAAACTACAAGTCGAGAAAGAAAAAATGACGGTCTCCGTCAATACTCCAGATCTCGGGGAAGGAGTAGAAGAGATCGAAATAGAAAATAAGGGCGGGGACATCATTATCGGATTCAATGGGAGGTATCTCACTGAGGTTCTCAACGTTATTGATGAAGGCGTAAGAATAAAGCTATACCTGAAAGATGAAGTGAGTCCGGGTCTGCTACAAGCAGAAGAAGACGAAGATTTTTCTTATATCATTATGCCTATGAGAATATTCTAAATTTGAAAAACAGTTCTAAACCTAACTTTCTTAGAAATTCAGGTTTACTTAGCTACAGAATGATGGTAAGATTTGTGATCTGTAAGAGCGCAAAAAATAACAACTTTCTACTGAACAGGATGTTCCTGAGGAGTACATGCTCGATCAAGATTACGGAGCAGATCAGATCAAAGTTCTCGAGGGTCTTGAGGCAGTTCGCAAACGACCCGGCATGTACATCGGAGACACAGCAGAGAGAGGTCTTCACCACCTCGTCTTCGAAATTGTTGACAATTCGGTAGACGAAGCCCTCGCCGGTTATTGCACCCGCGTCCACGTTACTCTCCACATCGACAACAGCGTTACTGTCGAAGACAATGGAAGAGGCATTCCTACTGAGATTCATTCAACCGAAGGCGTCTCAGCTGCTCAAGTGGTTCTCACAAAACTTCATGCTGGGGGAAAATTTGATAAAGGAGCCTACAAGGTTTCTGGGGGACTTCACGGAGTAGGTATATCTGTCGTTAACGCTCTTTCTGAAGCTCTCGAAGTTGAGATCAAAAGAGAAGGAAAGGTTTTCTTCCAAAGATATCACCGAGGAGATCCAGAAGAGGAGTTAAAAGAAATTGGCAGATCTCTGGAAAGCGGTACGCGAGTCACATTCAAACCAGACCACCAGATTTTCGGGGAGCGAGATTTTAGCTTTGACCTCCTCTCACAGAGATTACGAGAGCTAGCCTTCCTCAACCCTGGTCTTCATATTTCCATTGAAGATGAAAGAGACGCAACAAAGCGGCACGATTTCCATTACGAAGGGGGCATCGTTTCCTTTGTTGAGCATCTAAGCCTTGCAAAAACTCCTCTTCACCAAAAGGTTATTTATTTGCGTGGAGAGAAAGACGGGACAGAGGCTGAAATCGCCTTGCAGTGGAATGAGGGATACACAGAGAATATTTATTCGTTTGCCAATAATATTAATACCATCGAAGGTGGCTCTCATCTCGTTGGTCTAAAAGCCGCCCTAACTCGGACGGTAAATTCGTACATTTTAGCAACAGGATTGTTAAAAAAAGAACAAGAGGGACTGCAAGGAGAAGATATCAGGGAAGGTCTCACCGCAGTCGTTAGCGCAAAGGTTCCGGAACCCCAGTTCGAAGGACAGACAAAGACTAAGCTCGGCAACAGTGACGTAAAGGGTTTCGTCGAGTCTCTAGTTAATGAAAAGCTTGGCGCATATTTCGAAGAACATCCCGTGGAAGCAAAGAAAATAGGGCAGAAATGCATAGAAGCTTCTCGTGCTCGCGAAGCAGCGAGAAGAGCGAAGGACTTGGCAAGACGCAAAGGTGCACTGGATTCAGGATCGCTGCCAGGAAAATTGGCGGACTGTCAGGAAAAAGATCCAGCAAAAAGCGAAATCTTTCTTGTCGAAGGAGACTCTGCTGGGGGATCGGCAAAGCAAGGAAGAGACCGTCGCGTACAGGCAATTCTTCCCCTACGAGGGAAGATTCTAAACGTCGAAAAAGCTCGGTTCGATAAGATGCTCTCTTCGCAAGAGATTAGACTGCTCATCTCCGCCCTTGGCGCTGGAATCGGTAAAGAGGAGACTGACCTCGCAAAACTTCGCTATCATAAAGTTATCTTGATGACCGACGCTGATGTTGATGGGTCCCATATTAGAACCCTACTTCTCACGTTCTTCTATCGTCAGCTTCCTGGAATTATCGAGAACGGTTATCTGTATATCGCTCAACCTCCTCTCTATCGGGTGAAAAAAGGGAAAACCGAGAGATATCTAAGGGACGAATCAAGTCTGGACGATTTCCTTATAAGTATCGGTATAGAGAACATTCAAGCCGGAAACCTGCAGGGGAATGAGCTAAAAAGATGGGTGAAAATATTTCTCCAGTGCGAGAAGCTCCTGAATATCGTGGAGCGTAAAGGGCGAGATAAACGTCTTGTTTCTGCTTTTCTAAACCATCCAGAATTTTCTCCAGAAATTTTTAAGAGTAGAGAAAAATTAGAAGGATTTATTTCAACTGTCGAACCAGCCATGAAAACGTCCGCTCCTGATTTGCTTCCACTCTCTTGTGCAGTGGAAGAAGATTCTGAAGTCGGCGGCTATCAGGTCGTTATCTCAATGAAGTCAAATGGGTCCGGAGTAAAAACCGTCCTACATAGTGATTTCTTCCTCTCTCCCGAAGTACAAGAAATTAATCGCCTCTGCACGGAGCTCCGCTCTATTGGTTCGCCTCCTTTCACATTCATTGAGAAAGAGGCACAAAGGACCTATGAGAGCCAAAAAAACGTGGTGGACGCCATTGTATCCCGTTCTCGTAGCGGTGTGGAAATTCAGCGCTATAAAGGCTTGGGAGAAATGAACCCGGAACAGTTGTGGGAAACCACAATGAACCCAGAGTCGCGCACTTTACTCCAAGTGAAAATCGAGGACGCTTACCAAGCTGACGAGATCTTCTCTACACTCATGGGAGATGAGGTAGAACCAAGACGTCAGTTCATCGCAGACAACGCTCTTGCCGTGAAGAACCTCGATATCTAACGGCAATCCCCAAAACCCTTTTCTCCTTTTTTAAGGATTCTAGGGCACGAAAATACGCTAGTAGGACCATTGCGGATGGAAAATTCAGCGAACGGGCATCTTATTCCAGTCAATATTGAACAGGAAATGCGGCAATCCTTTATGGACTACGCGATGAGCGTCATTATCAGCAGAGCGCTGCCAGACGTTCGCGACGGTCTCAAACCTGTCCATCGTCGCGTCCTCTATGCAATGTCTGAATTGAGCAATGATTGGAACCGCCCATACAAGAAATCCGCTCGCATTGTTGGGGATGTCATCGGAAAGTATCATCCTCATGGGGATGTGGCGGTCTACGACACCATCGTGCGAATGGCGCAAGATTTCTCCCTTCGTTATCCCCTGGTTGACGGGCAAGGCAATTTTGGCTCAATCGACGGCGATCCTCCAGCAGCAATGCGTTACACCGAGATCCGCATGACTCGCATTGCCAGCGAACTCCTAGAGGACATTGACAGAGAGACTGTTGACTTCATACCGAACTACGATGACACGAGTAAAGAGCCAGTTGTTCTGCCGGCAAAACTTCCCAATCTCCTCATCAATGGCTCTTCAGGCATTGCTGTTGGTATGTCCACTAACATTCCCCCGCATAATCTCGGAGAGGTGGTCGATGCGCTCCTTGCTTTGATTGACAATCCAAGCCTCAGTATTTCTGATCTCATGAAATATATTCCTGGGCCGGATTTCCCAACAGGCGCCTTCATTTATGGCGTATCTGGAGTACGTGAGGCGTACGAAACAGGAAAAGGCATCGTCCAAATGCGAGCTCGTACATCTATTGAGATAGATAAACGTAGCGGAAAGAACTGCATTATTGCCGAGGAAATCCCTTTTCAGGTCAATAAAGCCCGCCTCATAGAACGTATGGCTGAACTGGTCAACGAGAAACGTCTCGAAGGCATATCGGATCTGCGGGACGAGTCTGACCGGGACGGGATGCGGATCGTTATCGAGCTGAAGCGCGACGCCGTTCCCAATGTCGTCCTGAATCAACTGTACAAAATGACTCCTTTACAGGAGTCTTTCGGCATCATCTTTCTTGCGATCGTGGATGGTCGTCCTCTCCTGCTGACCCTAAAAGATGCGTTGTTGTACTTTCTTACCCATCGGCGAGAGGTCATTCAACGTAGGACGATCTTTGATCTGGGAAAAGCACAGGAGCGCCTTCATATTCTAGAAGGGCTAAAAATTGCGCTCGATAACCTCGATGCGGTACTCCAGCTCATTCGAACTGGGCAGAACCCGGGGAGTGTCCGGCAGGGGCTGATGACGCAGTTTTCCTTGAGCGATGTACAGGCGCAGGCAATTCTCGACATGCGCCTCCACCGCCTAACGCAGCTAGAGCAGGGAAAAATTCTGGCTGAACATACGGAAACACTCGCTCTTATCAACCGCTTGCAGGAAGTTCTAGCTAGCGCATTCGAGATAAACGCTCTTATCAAAGAAGAACTGACCGATCTTCGCACTCGCTTTGCCGATGAACGCCGCACTCAGATCGTGTTTGAGACGACCGATCTTTCCGCGGAAGATCTGATCGCGGAAGAAGATATGGTCGTCACTATCTCTCACGAAGGCTATATCAAGAGAAATCCCACAACGTTGTATCGCTCTCAGCGACGCGGGGGAAAAGGCGTCGTCGGAGCTACTACCAGAGAGGAAGATTTCGTCGAGCATCTTTTTATTTCTTCCACCCATGCGTTCTTACTGTTCTTCACTACCATAGGTCGGGTGCATTGGGTAAAAGTCCATGAAATCCCTCAAGGGAGTAGAACGGCAAAAGGAAAAGCGATCATCAACCTTTTGCCGTTGAGAGAAGAAGAAAAAATCTCTGCGTATCTTCCCGTAAAAGAGTTTCAAGAGGGGCACTATGTTGTCTTTGCCACTCGTAAAGGGCTCGTTAAGAAAACTGAACTGATGGCGTATGGGAACCCGCGCCGCGATGGCATCATTGCTCTTTCCCTTGAAGAGGATGATGAAGTCATCGGAGTGAAGCTCACAGATGGGAAGCAAGAAATTCTTCTCTCCACGAAAAAAGGGCAAGCTATCCGCTTTTCCGAAGAAGAAGTGAGGCCCACAGGCAGAGGAACTTACGGAGTAAAAGGCATCACCTTGGATGAAGGAGACGCTGTTGTTTCTCTTGAAATATTGAATAAAGAATCGACTCTGCTCACTGTTTCCTCTGGAGGGTACGGAAAACGCAGCGAGATCGATGAATACCGGGTACAGTCGCGTGGGGGAAAAGGCGTCATCACCATGCGTATGACTGAAAAGACTGGAGATGTGATCAGCGTACGGCAAGTGACGGACGATGACCACCTTATGTTAATAACCGACAGCGGACGCATCATCCGGCTTCGTATGTCTGAACTCCGCGTTATCGGACGAAATACGCAAGGTGTACGTCTTTTCAACGTTGGCCCTGAGGAAAGAGTAGCAAGTCTTGCACTGCTAGCAGAAAAGGAGGATGAAGTAGAAGCCGAAGAAAGTTCGATCGTTTTGGAGGAAGTCTCTATTGTTGAAGATCAAACAAACCACACGGTGGAATAAGGAGGATTTATGAGTGTTCAAATAGGACAAAAGGCCCAGGATTTTACGCTAAAAACCAATAAGATGCAGGATTTTAAGTTAAGCGACCTACAAGGGAAGAAAAATGCTGTCCTTCTCTTTGTACCGCTCGCCTTTACTGGTGGATGCACGAAAGAATTTTGCTCCGTGCGAGACAATATCAACACCCTCCAAAATGATAACACCCAGGTTGTAGGAATCAGCGTCGATAGTCCCTTTTCACTTGATGCATGGGCGAATAAGGAGGGGTACAACTTCCCCCTCTTAAGCGACTTCAACAAAGAAGTATCTACTGCTTATGGAGCGATCTATGAAAACCTTCTCGGCTTCAAAGGCGTGGCCAAACGGTCTGCTTTTGTCGTCGATAAACAGGGAGTTGTTCGCTACGCGTGGGTCAGTGAGGACGCCGGAAAGTTGCCAGATCTCGACCCAATCCGTGACTGCTTAAATCAATGCGGCTGATTTCTTCCTGGGGCAGGAACGAAGCCTGCCCCTTATTATTCTTGTTTCTTTGGTAAGAACAGAAGCGCTACAACCGCCCAAATGCCAAAACAGAAACCTAGCGTCATCCATAAATTCTTAGGGTATCCATTATTGCGTGCAAAAAGGCGGCACATCATGCCGTCAAGTAAGTGAACAATAACAGTTGTGGCAATGAGTGAAGGAAAAGAAAGGTTTCCTCCTAGTATACGCAATCCAGTGAAGTAGCCAAAAAATGTTTCAAAGTTCACGAGTGTTTTGTTCCTTTAGCAAGGGTTCTGCTATACATGGAGAGAAGCGGAAGGTAAAGATTCCCATTCACAATGAGAAAAGAAGAAAAATCACTGTTCGAGAAACTGTACGAAGCAAGCGAGGAACAAGCGTCCCGTTTCGCGAAAGAAGTTATTTCACATCCGTCCTTTTCTTCCGTTATGGAGAAGACTCTGCGCAACGCCATGGAAGCGAAAGGGAAAATTGACAAGAATGTTGATCAATTGCTTGGTCTTCTCAATATTCCTTCAAAATCCGATTACAATAAATTACTAGCCAAGGTAGAAGCTCTCCAAGGCAGCTTGGTGAATTTGAATATAAAAATTGACCGATTAAGCGCTGCTCTTGAGAAGCCGAAACGGGCTCCCCGGCGAAAAACTCAACGCTCTTCTATAATGACCTCGTCCAAACCCACTTCGTCTATCCCACATTAAATCAATTACTCACCTTTCGTCGATCTCACGCCTTGGTGTCTTAAATCAGAAAAATTTGTGTGGTATCCTTATTTACAAGAAAGGGTGATGAAATATTTATGAAGAAGCACTTTCGAAAAGAGCTTTGGTGGGTAGGGGCAGTAGCGGGGATCGTGCTCCTTTTTCCCGATTACTCCTTTTCCTGGGATGAGAAAAATTTTTTTGCTCTCGATAAAATAGTCTCCCGTCCCTTTTCTCTTCCCAATGGACCGAACGACTTGGAAGCACGGACAGTCGTTGGCTTTCCGCAAACGTATGCTCTGCAGAAGCAGGATACCTTGCTTGATATCGCGCGCTACTTCGACCTGGGTTATAACGAAATTGTCGGTGCATATCCGGATATTGATCCCTGGCTCCCAAGCCCGGGAGAGGAAGTTTTCACTGAACTTTCTATACCCACCTGGTGGGTGTTGCCCAAGAGCGGCAATGAAGGGATTGTTGTTAATATTCCCGAGATGCGCCTCTACTATTTTCCCCCGCTCGATAAAAAACTTAACAACCGCCTCGTCATCACTCTCCCTGTTGGGTTAGGGAGGGAAGATTGGCCGACGCCAACCGCAAAGTTCAAGGTCATTGGAAAAACTCCAAATCCAACCTGGGTTATTCCTGAGTCTATTAAGCAGGAGCGGATCAAGGAGAAAGGATGGAGCGAAGACTTCATTCCCGCTGGCTCTCCGGATAATCCGATGGGTAAGTACCGCCTGGACCTGACGTTACCGCTCTACAAAATTCATGACACGAATAACCCTTGGGCTGTCGGACGCCTCGTTACCCATGGATGCATCCGCATGTATCCTGAAGATATTGCTCAATTCTTCGACGTTGTGAGAGTTGGTGTGCCAGGGGAGTTTGTCTATCAGCCGGTCAAAATCGGCATGCTCTATCGAAAAGTCTATGTGGAAGTGCATGAAGACATCTACAAGCTGGTTCCAGATCTTTGGGAAGAAGCAATGAGAGTTGTACGGGAAAGCGGGTATGAGGACATGATCGACCTTACTCTACTCACGAAAGCCCTCCTGAAAAAGACCGGGATACCGACGGACGTTACGAAAGAAAAGCGTACGGAACTCGGCGGTGAAGTCGCTTCCTTTGAGACGGAAGAACTCAATCATGGAATTAAAAGTTCACTCGACTAAGAAATACGAAGTCATCGACATTACAGCCCAAGTGTCCGAAGCCGTTCGGGGATCGAATGTCGGTGAGGGGATCTGTTGTGTATATGTTCCGCATGCAACGGCGGCTGTCGTTGTGAATGAAAACGACGACATGCAAATCGGTCAAGATCTTCTGGACGCCCTCGATAAAATGGTGCCTGAAGGGATCTGGAGACATGACAAAATCGATAGCAACGGAGCTGCGCACCTTAAGTCGGCGATTCTTGGTCCGAGTGAAACAATTCCTGTTCAAGGGGGAAGACTTGCTTTAGGAACATGGCAATCTATCATGTTTGTCGAACTTGATGGTCCCCGTGACCGTAAAGTGATTGTGACAGTAAAATAGAAATTGCAAGTTGCGGATTTGGGATTGCGGATTGAAAAACAGATAATTCGCAATCTGCAATTTACAATCCGCAATGAGGCGACGTCCTACTGCTCTTCATACCACTGAATTGCTCCACGTAACCCTCGTTCCTTCTGAACTTTTCTAATCTCTTCATTCCCCGGGCCAAAATGGAAAATAGCATCGTACTCGGCGCCAGAGAGAACGGAAGCGCGAAAGCCACGCAAGTCCATTGCTCGATTAATTGCCATCTTTTCGAGCTGTAGTTTTTGCGCCGGCACTTTGGCGACCCTCCTGGCATAGCTGTACGTTTCTTCCTCTAGTTTCTCAGCAGGAAACGCACGGGTAGCAAACCCCATTGCCTCCGCTTCTTTCCCACTAATCTGGCTACCGGGAAGGAAAGCGAGGTACTTGGTTCGATGCGGACCGACCATCCAATTCCAGAAAGCGCTGACGTAACCAGCCCCTGCAGGAATGGAGGGAAACCCGATCTTGGAGTTTTCGGCGACAAAAATCATATCTGTACAGATACAGATTTGTGTCGCCCCAGCTAGGCAATAGCCGTGTACCATTGCAATTACCGGTTTCGGAAGATCGCGCAGGCGGAGCCAATTTTCCACATAGCGCTGCAAGACTCTCCGGTCATCATCAATGGTAAAGGGCTTTCCACTCCCGTCTCCCCATCCTCCACTGAGATCGTACCCAGTAGAAAATGCTCTCCCAGAGCCACGAATGATTAACACTTTGATGTCAGGGTCTTTTTCCACCTGATTAATGGCCTCAACGAACTCAGTAATAAGTGCTGGGCTCAAAGCATTTAGTTTTTCCGGGCGATTCAATGTGAGCGTGCCGATGCGTTCCTTTTTTTCCAAAGTAATAGCGGTGAACTCCATACTTCCCCCTTTTCGTGTAGTGTTTTTGTGTCCACAGGAAAGAGGATAGCCGTTCGTTTCAAGCCTGTCGAAGCCAGTTCTGAATTCCTCGAAGAAGAAAAACGACCGCTGGCGCAAGAAACGTTGTCGGCATAAGCTGTGCGCCGATCAATTTCTGTCTCTGAAAAGGAGAATCCCATGAAAGCGATTCGTGTACACGAGTTTGGTCCTCCGGAAGTGCTCAAGCTGGAAGAAGTATCCGACCCCAAGCCCGATCCTGGCCAAGTAGTAGTTCGGATTCACGCCGCCGGCGTGAATCCGGTAGAAACGTACATCCGCTCTGGTATTTATCCAAAGCCTCCTACGCCAGACACTCCTTATACCCCGGGTGCGGACGGCGCTGGGCTTATCGAAACAGTAGGTGAAGGAGTGACCCGCGTGAAAGTCGGCGACCGTGTCTATACCGCGGGATCGCTGACTGGCACTTATGCGGAGAAGGCTCTCTGTAAAGAAACACAAGTATATCCTCTCCCTGAGCGTGCTTCTTTCGCCCAAGGAGCCTCAATGTTTGTTCCTTATGGAACTGCGTATCGTTCTTTGTTCCAACGAGCGCATGCAGGCCCTGGCGAGGTCGTTTTCGTTCATGGCGCCAGTGGTGGCGTTGGCATTGCCTCGGTGCAGCTGGCGCGAGCGGCGGGTATGAAAGTGATCGGTTCAGCTGGCACAGAAGAGGGAAGAAAACTTATTATTGAGCAGGGTGCTCATCATGCTCTTGACCATCGTTCCCCTGGATATCTGGAGCAAATCATGAAACTGACAAACGGACGCGGCGCCAATGTCATTCTAGAGATGCTCGCGAATGTAAACCTTGGCAATGATTTGCAAGTGCTAGCCTTCGGTGGGCGTGTCGTGATTATTGGCAATAGAGGAACGAACAATCAAGGAACCGTGGAAATTAATCCACGTGCAGCCATGCAGCGCGATGCTGCTATCCTTGGCATGACGCTGGTGAACGTATTGCCCTCCGATATGGAAAAAAT
>JBFWZL010000003.1:0-35388 GCA_050185455.1 Binatia bacterium
ACGTTGGGGGTTGCTCACAAAAGTTGTCGAACCGGAGGCATTGGCGACAGAGACAAAAAAGTTGGTAGCTCGTTGTCTACAAGTCGGCTGGAAAGCGGCAACGGCGGCGAAACCACTTTTACGAGACGCGTGGTCGATGGATTTCGAGACCTTGGTGGAAGAAGTGGATCGCGCTCGGGCAGTATCGATTGAAACCGGTGAGTTGAGCGAGTCAATGCAGGTGTATCGGGAGAAGAGACAACCAAAGGTTTAGGGGCTAGGGATTCGGAGCCAAGGGTATTGTGTGAGGGAGAATACTGTCATTGCGAGGAGCGCGAGTGATGAAGCAATCTCTGATCTCGAAAGCAAAGATTGCTTCACTGCGTTTGCAATGACAGCTCAACGTAATCTTGCTTAGTTCAGGATGGATGGCAATATTTCACCGTATTATTTTTCCAGTCCCAAGCCTCTAGCCTCTAGTCCCTCGTTTTATGCGTGACGTCATCCTCAACTTCATCAACGAACTTCGTCAGTCCGGATTGTGCATCTCACTCAGTGAAAGCATGGATGCGATGCAAGCGCTGGCGGCGATTGGCCTTGAGCGTGATTTCCTGCGCGAGGCGCTAGCGGCGAGCCTTGTGAAAGAAGAGGAGGATCGTCCGACTTTTGACGAAATTTTTGCGCGATTTTTTGCCGGACCAGGAAGGAAGCGAAAAGGGAAGCTGGAGAAACAAACCGGCGAAGGGGAAGGGCAGCGGGCGAAAGAGACGGGTATGCAGTCGCGCCCTCAGGAACAACCGGCGAAGAAACCACAAACCGTTGAGCAGTCTTCTCAGTCACAAAAGGAGCAACAAAAGCGGCAAGAACAGCCTGGCACCGTGCAAGAAACGAAGAAACGCAACGAGAAAACAGGAAGGGACGCCAAGGAAGATGAATTACAAGCGCAACAGGAAACAAAATTGGCGCTTCGCCGCGCCCTTCTGGAAAAACCGTTCAAGGAGTTTGACGCGCGTGACGTTGAATCTACGAAAGAACTTGTCGCAGAGCTAGCTCGGCGGTTGCGCGGTCGTTTGAGCCGCCGTTACAAACGCGGTCGCCGTGGCAGGTTCGATTTTCGCCGCACGTTCCGTGCCTCGGTCGCACGTGGCGGAGCGCCAATCGAACTGTTTTGGCGTTATCGTCGTCCAGGCAAGCCTGATTTGGTGGCGTTGTGTGACCTGTCCGGATCGGTAGCGATTGTCAGTGATTTTTTACTGGCGCTGATTGCTCCGGCGGCGGACTATTTTCGTCGGGCGCACACCTTTGCATATGTCGATCGTCTCTGTGAAGTCTCGTTCGAGAATGGGTATGTCGTGCCACACGAGACGCTTGATTTATACGCACGATCCGATTTCGGGAAAGTTTTGCAACAGTTCTGGGGAGAGAGTGGCGAGCAGTTGTTGACGCGAAATACCATCGTACTGGTGCTGGGAGATGCGCGTAACAATCGTCGCCCGCCACGACCGGATCTCTTGGCGCGCATGCACGATCGCGTTAAAAAGCTGATCTGGCTGAATCCTGAACCACGCGAGCGCTGGAACATCGGGGATAGCGTCATGAGCGCTTACACGCAGTCCTGTGATCTTGTGTTGGGTTGCGGAAACCTCAAGGAACTGCTGAACGCGTTGACGCGCCTGTTGTAGGAGCAGCATAAAGTTTGTTGAATGGAGGAGATTAGGAAGTAGAGAAACGAGCCGCTACACCTCTATGCCGTTCTCAGTTCCGCCAAATATTCCCGAAACCGCCGATTGGTCAAAATCGCATATCCTCCGTTTTTCTCTTCTAAATAGCGAATCAACGCCTCTCCGCTCAGTCCAAGAAATCCGTGCAGAATACAACCGATCAGTAGACTTGATCGATTTACGCTCGCGACACAGTGGACCAGTATTTTTTTATCTGTCGTTCGCAGCAGATCGGCGAGCCATGAACTCAGGCTGTGCAACATTGCCAGGTCTGGTAGGTCTCCATCGTCAACCGGCCAGGTAAGCGAGATTGCTCCTGGCAGCGGCGGTAGATGGCTTCGCTCCGTTAAATTCACGATGACGCCGATTTGTTTTTTCTTCAACAAAATTTCATCGGGCAATCCTGATTGATACAGCCGTTCAGGAATGATCTCGCTCAGCCGCGCCGTGCGCCCTACGCCGATCCAGCCGAAACCTGGATGCTCTGTGTAGGAAGCCTCTCCTGGTTCCTTGCCCGCCAGCGCGGCCTGGATGAAGGGATGAGCCGTAACGTCGTGATTGAAACGTTGCTCGACGTTGGGGAGGAGCGTGGCGTGGTTGCGGGTGTAATTGATAGCGCAAGCGCCGAGATTGATCGGTCCCTGATGCCCTGGATTCCATGGGCTGTGCGCTGGATCGCCAAACATATGAAAGACCAGTTTGAAGAATTCTCCCTGGCGATTGTAGCCAAAGGTGTAAAACGGCATCCACAGTTGTGCATCAACGTAGAAAATGCGCCGTGTATAATGGTGCCCAGGATCTTTTGCGAGTGCTTCTACAATGTAGGCACGACGCAGTTGATAGAGATCAGTGGGGTACCACCCGTTGCGTCCACCAAAGCTCGCCACACTACTGGGAATACCCACTGGAGCCAGGACAACCGTTTCCCCTAAGTAGCGCCAGGTTTGTGTGTGCACGCTGCCATTATACCCATAACCGTCCTCGCCGTGATAATCGCTCCGTAATGAAGTGACGTGTCGCGGGGCGTACACCCAAGCGTCGTCGGGCTGGCGGTCGTCCTCATAGCGATATGATACGCTTTGCCATCCCGCTAGCTCTTGGGGACTGGTCATCTCCGAAACGGTAACGTGGTAAAGACCAAGTGAGTTAGGCGGCATTGTTGGCGGCGTAAGAATCGTGCGATGGGTGAACCGCAGCCGCCGCATATGCATTTCCAGGGCGCTCTCGACTTCGCTTCCTTGAAGAGTCGTCCACAGAACCCGCAGTTCCTCGCTATCTCCTCCGAGCGAGCGAAAACGGAGATTCCAAGCGATCTTTAATCCGGCTTGGGGATCGGCTTGCTCAATAACTGGGAAGGGAAGCCCGGCAACGTAATTGACCAGGTTTCCCTGTGCATCGAGCGCAACATCGGCGGCATAGTGTAATGTTGCGGCGCGATAACGTTCGTGGAGAGGATACTCTTGCGGCGGTGCTATTGTAATCGTCAGGCCACCGGTGCGCACGAGCACGAGCAATTCGGGGGGAAGGATGTCCCGGGCCGCTTCCCAATTGCGCTCGGAAACAACGTCGCCAGCAGTAAGGTGCAAATGGCTTGGCAACCCATTCCGGTAAGGAGAAAGGGCGTCACTGATACGTTGCGATGGGCGAGACATAGCCGAGTTTTACCAGTGCGCAAGCGCACTCTACAAGTGACGTTTCACATTTTACCTCTCATGTCTTTACTTGTTTCCACTCCCTAATGCCTGATTCAGCGCCTGGCGATATGGGTAGGTATCCATATAGATACGCAATATTTTGAACTTGCCCTGCTCGTCGAACGTCCAGAAATTGAGATTGTTCATGACAATTGGGGCGCCGTCTTTGGTCTTTCCTTCTAGATGAAGGGGCGCCACAAGCTTCTTGCCGTCGATAACGATGTCGGTCGGACCAGCATGGTAATCGACAAGGCTGCTCGTCAGGTTTGTGTAAAACGCGCGTAACGCCTCTTTGCCTTTGATGCCTTGTTCGCCCGTCATGGGGTTAATGATCACGGCGTCATCAGCAAACAGAGAAAGAATGCCGTCGACATCGCCTTTGGTCACTCGCTCAAAATACGCACGAGCGGCAGTTTCCATCTGTTGCTCGGCTGGGGTGCGGGCCATACTCATCTCCTTCGTTGTCTTGAGGGGTTCTTCCGCCTGCGCCACGAAACTCCTTGTGAGTTCCAGGCAAATCCAGACGCTAGACAAGAGGAGCCTTTGCCGGAGTGTTGTTCCTACCCTGAATTTCATTGGCTTCCTCGCGTTGGTGTCTTTGGGCTGATAGTTGTCTATTCGTCGCTCCGGCTAGCTTAGCTTCACATCCCGCGCGAATCGCTCCATCATACCCGCCATTTCTTCATAATTGCGTGCGAAGTTGAAGAAGGCGAGATAGAGATAGGTGGCTCCGAGTTCTTGATACTTGGGAATGTCGTCGATCATCGCTTCTGGACGTTTGCCGCGCGGCGACACGCATAACGTGATTGTAGAAAGATCTCGTCCAGCCTTGGCCGCTTTCTCTTTCAGTTTGTCGAGTCGTTCGGCGAATTCTTGCGGGCTGAAGACAACTGCCGCCCAACCGTCGCCATATTCCACGACACGACGTAAGGCAGGACCAAGGTGTCCACCGATCCAAATGGGCGGATGCGGTTTCTGCACTGGACGTGGTTCACAACGCAGGTCAGCAAAGTTGAAGTAGCGACCGGCGAAGCGCGGATTCTCACTCGTCCACAGCTCTTTCATGGCCGCGACGGTCTCATCGCTCAGCGCGCCGCGTTCGGAGAATGGGGCGTTCAAGGCGTTGAACTCTTCTTCCATCCAACCTACGCCTACACCCAGAATCACCCGACCACCTGATAACACATCTAAGGTAGCGACGGTTTTAGCAGTGACAACCGCGTGACGATGAGGCAGCACCAATACTGCCGTGCCCAAGCGTATTTTAGTCGTACAGGCGGCGGCAAAACTGAGTACGCTGAGGGGTTCGAGAATAGGCTCTTTGGGGTTGAGCGGAAAGGACCCGCTGGCGGTATACGGATATTTCGAGGCGATATTTGTCGGGGTAACAATATGGTCACCGACCCAAACGGAATCAAAACCGAGAGCTTCTGCTGTTTGTGCGGTCGTGCGAATATTCGTGAGAACATCGCCCTGGGCAAGCGGTCCAATATGAGGTAGAAACGCGCCGTATTTCATACATTCCCCCTTGAACGAGAAGGAGCCGTTAGCTCCCCCACCTATTATGGAAGGCAGAAGAACACGGGTAGCAAGCTACCCGTGGCACACAAAAATCCAGATCGTGGTGCGTGCTTCCCTATGTTTTCCACTGTCAGCGAGTGACGAATGAATGAGCCAGCATCTGGTTCACTGCCCCCTCAACGATGGTGTCCTTGAAGAAGTGAGGGTTCGTCGAGGTCCAGAACTTGACAGCGTTGGTAAATACCAGGTCGCGAAAATCCGCATCATTGAGGAGGCCCTGCTCGACTAGCTCGTACGCCTCGTGCGCCGCCTCGATCATATCGGGCACGTCCCAATGCCCCAAATCAGACCCATACAGCGCGTAGAGTTTCGTGTCGAACGGCGAGCCTCTGGTCTCGAAGGCTAGAGCATTTAGTGGGTCATCTCCCTCGCACCCGAAATAGAAGCGCTGCGTGAAGATGTCACGGATTTCTTCGGGACTCTTGACGCCGCTCGGCGCCCATTCGTCGAGCAGCGCCGGGTCCTCGCCGCGTGACATGAAAATCTGGTAACTGCGCAAAAGTTCCTCGGCCCGTCCGGCGACGAGGTTGCCGCCATAGTGACGAGAAAGATTGATGAACGCGTCGGAATCAATAGTGGCGGGGTTGTACTTCTGGACCGCTTCCCAGCTGCGTTTGTCCCAGTGCGAGAGCAGATCGCAATAGAGGTTGCGCGCCCAGGCGACGCCGCCCTCCATGAAGGCAAACGTGAGCGTGGGAAAGCGCTGCGGCACGCCCCCTAAAAATAATCCCCGGCAAATCGCATCCGCACTCGCGGCAAAATTGCCCAGATGGTTGTGCACATAGTTCGTTGGCGTTGCTCTACTTCCCCAGCCGTAGCCCACTGAATGAAAGGTTGGTGACACGTTTAACTCGACACACTTCGCCCAGACGGGATCATAATCGTATTCACTATCGAGTCCGTAGGTATCTAGCCAACAGGTATAGCGGGCGGCCTCGGGTGAAATTCGGACGGCGGCCTGAACCGGCCGGCGCACGTAACTAGCCATCATGATGGCGCGTAGCCCCAGTTGGCGAACGGCATACTCTAATTCCTCAATTGCCTCCTGCGGCGTGTGCATGGGGATCGTCGCGACCGGCAGCAGACGGTCGGTATAGCCGGCGAACATATCGGCCTTCATCTTGTTTAGGGCGCGCGTCGCCGCGCGTCGGACTTCTTCGTCCACGATCTGTACGGTCAGCAGACCCAGCGTCGGGTAGACCACTGAGAGGTCGAGCCCCAACTCATCCATTCGTTCGTGGAACAGTTTGGGATACAAGGCCGTAGCGAGATCCCTGGTGTTGCGTGCGGGCGTCGCCCACCAAGTGGGTCGCATGCTCCGGCGCTCGTGACGTTCTTGCGGTGAGAGCGTCCACCAACCCTGGTCGACATAGCCGTCGAAGGTGATGCCGGGAAATCGTTCAGCGACCTTGGGTCCGGCTTCGGCCCTGAGGTAGTCGAAGAAGATCGGGCCCATTTCAACTTGATGACCATCAGAATCGATGATCGGGTGATTTACCTGTGCGCGGATCGAGGCGGACTTGGATATGTGTGTTGACGCCATGGTTGATCCTCCAGCTTGCTCTCCCAACTGCTGTATGTGGGTGGGAAAATCTATCGTAAGTTTGCTGGAAACACAACGATTTGACTCTGCCTGCTTTGCGCGAGACCACACATCTTGACCTCTACTCTATATTTGCAAACGCGCTTTTGCCGACCTTTCGGCATGTATTCTGCTGTCTACAATAGCTGAGGTGGTGAATTTATACTGGACTCACGTAAGTCAGAGTAGGCTTTTTGCTGAGATATAGTTGAATATTACTGTTGACCAGGTTGCTCTCCGTTTCCATGATGCAGTTTTTTTTCTTCGCGCTTTTGACTACTTGTCTGTTTCTGCCCGCTCGCTCCGCAGCTGACCTTCAACAGGTACAGGGCGAGCTTGAGGTGTTCACCCGTCCTGGCTGTCCTCATTGTGAAGACGCCAAACTCTTCCTTGAGGAACTGCGCCGCGAACAACCGGAAATCCACATCGTTGTGCATGATATTTGGCAGGACCCGGCGGCGCGTGCGCGTTTGCAAGAGCTTGCTACGCGCCAAGGAATACTCACGCCGGGCGTTCCAGCTTTTTACGTACAAGGACAACTAATCATCGGATATGGCGGCGCGGATATGACCGGAGCATACCTGAGAGCTTTGTTGCTCCAACCGCAAACTCATGCTCTTAGGGCAGAAGAGAAAACCACCACCGGCCTCTGCGAGTCGCGGGAGGATTCCTCTTGCGTGCCAACTGAGCGAAGCCCAACGGCTGAGTCCGAGACCGTGGAAATTCCATTTCTCGGTTGGCGCTTCACGGTACAGCAGCTTGGTCTTCCATTGTTTACTTGCGTTTTAGGAATATTGGATGGGTTCAATCCCTGCTCGATGTGGGTCTTGATTCTCATGCTCTCGATGTTGGCGGGTCTCAGAGACCGAAAAAAAATGTTGATCATCGCTGGCGTATTCGTTGCCGTGGAAGGGGTAGCCTATTTTGCTTTTATGGCGGCCTGGCTGAATATTTTTTTGTTTGTTGGTCTGTCTCGGGCTTCGGAAGTTATTCTCGGAGGGGTTGCCTGTATTGCCGGCGCGATCAATTTGAAGGACTTTTGGGCTTTTGGTCGAGGGATATCCTTGTCCATCCCCAAGGCGGCGAAACCCGGAGTGTACGCAAAACTGAGGCGGATTCTGCAGGCGGAGAGCCTCTCTGCCGCTGTGTGCGGCACTATCGTGCTTGCGCTACTCGTCCAAATAGTAGAGTTTCTCTGTACGACAGGCTTCCCAGCGTTGTACACGCGGATCTTGACGTTGCGACAGTTAGATAGCGGAACCTATTACAGCTATCTCCTCCTGTATAATTTCATGTACATGTTGGACGATCTCTTGGTGTTAACCATTGGAGTTGTGACGCTCAGTCAGCGTCGTCTACAAGAAAAAGAAGGAAAATGGCTCAAACTCCTGAGCGGCGTGGTGATGATGATTCTCGGTCTTTATTTACTCAGCCCTCCTGCGTAGTTTAACTTTCGGTTCTCTTCCGCGATCTAAGTGACAATTTTGCCAGTTTTGAGAAAAATTTTCTTACTATTTCGCAAAAAAAAGAAACACATTCTGTATTCCCTCTTGATTGATACTGTCTCATGTCGGCACATATTTTGCCCTCTAGGGAGTCAACCTACCCCAGGAGGCGCAGAATGCGAGCAAGATCTCGAATAAAGAGAAGAGGAAAACAACTCATTCAGGTTGGAGTGATCTTTTTGTTCGCGTTTTGCGTACAGGTGCACCCCGGCTTTGCCCAAGAGGATGAAATCGCGGCTGGAGGAAGGTTCCAATACCAATCGCATTGCGCGGTGTGTCACGGAGTAAAAGGGGTAGGGGATGGCAGGATGGCTGATGATCTATTGGTCAAGCCGTCCAATCTTACGCAGTTAGCCAAGAAGAATGGCGGATCGTTTCCTTTTTGGAAGGCTTATCGGGTGATCGACGGTCGTGATGAAGTCGAGGCGCACGGCTCGCGCGCCATGCCTGTATGGGGGGTCTGGTTTCATCGAATGGAGGGAAGCGAGTTGCTTGCAACCGGGCGTATCTTGGAACTGATCTATTATTTGAAATCCATCCAAGAAAAGTGAAGTAGGTGGAAGAGAATCTCATATGGTTCTCTTCTTAAGCATTTCAAAGGAGAGCGTGGGACGGAGGGCTTGGCGTATCTCTCCCCACCCTTTGCTATGAGGCGGTTTCTTTCCCAACGACTAACACGGGACAAGGCGAATAACGCACGACCCTCTCGGCGACACTACCAAGTAGGGCATGGCGCACGCCAGTCCTTCCCTGCGTCCCCATGACAATCAAGTCAATCCGTTCTTCCTCGGCTACTCGACAGATATCGTTAAACGGTTCTCCTATCACAATTCGTATGTCGATCGCTACACCGTGACTTTGCTGCTTACTCTTCAGGTCGTGTAACTGGGTCTCCGCGGTATCTCGCAGTTTGGTCTCGAACTCTACGAGATCAGCCCCCGCGAGCATATGTGGATAATTCGGCTGAGGAATGACATGGCAAAGGTACAGATGAGAACGCCACTGTTCCGCCATAGTCACCGCCCAATTCAGCGCCTTTTCTGAATATTCAGAAAAATCAATCGGAACAAGAATACGACCAATGTCCATTATCAAACTCCTTCCTTACTTTAATGCATAGCTTTCCAGATTAACCAATTTCAGCAAGGGGGATGCCAGCAACTTTGAGTTTTCCTTGTGGAAATTTTCCTATCTTTGCAAAATCTATTGGCCGTTGTTTCTTGAAGACAAGAATTTTCAGAGAGATTGCCGCTACATTCCCCAGCTTGTGAGCCCGGTATGGGACTTGCTCTTATCTCCTGTTCATGAGTTCCCTAACGAGCGTCGCCTTATTTACCGATTTGTATGAACTGACAATGGCGGCGAGTTACTTCCAGCATCAGATGTTTGCGCCCGCCACGTTTAGTCTATTCGTGCGCGAACTGCCGCCGCAGCGTGGATTTCTGGTCGCTGTGGGTGTGGAAGAGGTGCTACGGACGCTCGAAGATTTCGCCTTCTCCGAAGAGGACATCGCCTTTCTCCGACAAGACGGACGATTTCACGCCGACTTCCTGGATTACTTGCAGACCTTGCGCTTCTCGGGCGAGGTCCACGCGTTTCCAGAAGGGCGGCTCTGTTTTGCCAACGAACCATTGTTAGAGATCACTGCTCCGATCATCGAATCCCAGATTATTGAAACCCTCGTGCTCAACTCCGTGCATGTGCAAACGCTCATTGCCAGCAAAGCTGCGCGTTGTTTCGCCGCCGCGCAAGGACGCATGTTAGTCGACTTTTCTTTACGTCGCACGCATGGAATCGACGCCGGACTCAAGGTGGCGCGCGCGAGTTACGTGGCGGGGTTTGATGGCACGAGTAACGTTCTCGCCGGAAAACTCTATAAGGTGCCATTTTATGGCACGATGGCGCACTCGTTTGTTGAAAGTTTTGATGATGAAGAGTCCTCCTTCGCCGCGTACGCCGAAACGTTCCCTGATGATACGGCGCTCTTGATCGATACCTATGACACGATTGCTGGCGCTCGACACGCCGCCCAAGTGGGACGACAACTGCAACAACATGGGCATCGTCTGCGTGGGGTGCGCCTGGATAGTGGTGACCTTTTAACGCTGAGTCAGGAGACGCGCGCTATCCTTGATGCCGCTGGACTGACTTCCGCTCGCATCTACGCAAGTGGCGGGCTCAACGAAGAGAAAGTCGCCCGTTTGGTTGCCGCCGGTGCGCCCATCGATGTCTTTGGCGTTGGTACGGATATGGGGGTGAGTGGAGACGCGCCGTCCCTCGATATGGCCTACAAATTGGTGGAATACGCGGGAGCGCCTCGGCTCAAACTCAGCACAAAAAAGATCAGTCTCCTGGGGAAAAAGCAAGTTTTCCGTGTGACGGATGCGGCTGGGCGCTATCAAAGCGACATCATTGCGATGCGCGATGAACGTCCCGAAGACGTGGCGCCAGCGATTCCCAGAGAACGGATAGTCCCTCTTTTGACGCAAGTCATGGCTAGAGGAAAGCGAGTACAGCCGCAACCTTCACTGCAAGAAACTCGGGCGCGGTTTCTTGCCGAATTCGCAAAACTTCCTGAAACGTACAAACAATTACAGCCACCGGAGCGTTACCCGGTTACTCTCAGTCCGGCTCTCGCCCGATTCCAAGAACAGTCTATTAGGCGGTTGCGCGCGCGTTACAGCGCCGCCACCGCGTCCGCATGAAAGAAGAGAGAGGAGGAACACAATGTCAACTAAAACCCAAGGCCGAGGCGGTGTGAAGACTCGACGCAATCTGGCGGAATTCAACGCCACAGATCCTTATCAGCCGCGCCTCGGTCCAGGCGAGGTCGCGGTTTGCACGGAATGCCACGCCTTGTATCAACGCCGTCATTGGTTCTTTGATCATGACGCCTATGTGCGTGAGACCATGCAGCCCACCACTCGTATGGTGCTCTGTCCCGCCTGTCAAAAAATTCGCGACCGCTATGCCGAGGGACAAGTGACACTCCGTCCCGGCTCCTTCCTCTCCGCGCACAAAGAAGAGATCATCCACTTGATTCGCAACGAAGAAGAACGCGCGAAAGGCTTTAATCCGCTGGAACGCATCGTGGAACTCAATGACTCGGACAATGGAATCATTGTAACGACGACAAATGAGAAACTTGCTCAGCGAATTGGACGAACGCTGAAAAGCACGCATCAAGGGCAAACGACGTATCGTTGGTCCGATCCCAAATTTCTTTCAGTCGAATGGGAACGTCCAGATTAGCTAGTAGCGACAAGAAGAACAGTGGCGGCGCATGGAAGAACAGCTAGTTATAGGCGCTCAACCCATAAAAGGCGTCGCCGCCGGGCGAAGAAATCAGCAGCGTGAATTCCCACGCCCCTTGCTGCATTTTGTCGTCCACTGTGTTGATGAGAGCGTGGACGGTTTCTTCCAAAACCGGAGCAAAAAATTTCAAAACAGTTGGCTTCCCTTGCATTGCCGCGACTCCCACTCATCCTACGAGACAGACGCCGACACTGTAGCAGTGCGGTCGTCGTGTGACGACCATTTTTGCAAAAATGAAAAAGATGAGAAAATTTTATTGCACTTCTGAGAACGTTTGCCTCCAGGTTCTTTGAGAACTGGTGAGAAAAAGCTGCGAATCACGCTCTGACGCCACGGCAAGAGAATTGCGTAGGTTAATTGCATTCATGTCTTTGCCAAAGGAGGCGGTTGTATGTCACTGCAAAAATTTTGTAAACGGCCTGTCGTGACGATTTCTCCGGACCAACCAATTGTCGCTGCGTGTCAGTTGCTTCGCGAAAAAAATGTCGGCTGTCTGGTTGCAGTCGAAAACGGCAAACTGAGCGGCATTCTGACGGATCGTGACATTGCTCTTCAAGTAACTGGTGAAAAGAAAGACCCGCAACAAATCAAGGTACGCGATGTGATGACCGCCAATCCGATGCGTATCGCCGTAAATAAGACCTTGCACGATCTCACCTCGCTTATGCACACGCATCACGTCCGGCGTATTCCCATTGTCGAGGGTGGAGACACGGTTATCGGCTTGGTTACACTAGATGATTTACTCATGCTTCTTGGCGAGGAAATGGCGGACATCGGTCAAGGAGTCTCCGGGGCGCTTTTCTACAAACCTTCGCCTACTGGACAAGAACCCTCGCCGATGCCGATAGAGTGGCTGATGTCGTACCTCTAGTGGTTTTTTACAGGCAAGTGAGTAATACGGTTCCTTGTAGAGGTGTGGCGCGCCCCTACAAGGGGCTACCCTGCGTAGAGGCTTTTCGACATGGAAACGCTGCTTCCAAATGCCGAGATCGCCCGCCGCCTTGAAGAAGTGGCGTGGTTGCTAGAAGAGCAAGGCGCGAATCCGTATCGGGTGCAGGCTTATCGTCATGGCGCGGATACCTTGCGTTACCTCCGGCGCTCGGTAGCCGACTTGGTGTATGAAGCAGGAGTCGAGGGATTATATCGCCTGCCTGGTATCGGGGAGAGTTTAGCCCGATCTATTCGCGAACTCGTGTTGACGGGCAGATTGCCCATACTCGATCGACTCCGGGGGGAAGCTGAGCCGGAAAAGTTGCTTGCTTCCGTTCCCGGCATCGGTCCGGTATTGGCGGAACGACTCCATCACGATTTAAGCATTGAAACTCTGGGAGAACTTGAAGCGGCCGCTCATGACGGACGCCTTGAGACGCTGGCGGGAATTGGCAAGAAGAAGCTTGCGGGCATTATGGACTCCCTGGCGACGCGCCTGGGTCGTATACCCAGGTTTCAACACGCGACAACAGCGGAAGAACCTCTCGTCGTGGAACTCTTAGACGTTGACCGCGAGTATCGCGAAAAAGCCAAGGCTGGCCAGTTACGACGGATTGTGCCACACCGTTTCAATCCCAGTCGTGAGGCGTGGCTACCAGTGTTGCACACCCAGCGTGGCGAGCGGCACTATACGGCGCTTTTTTCCAATACGGCGCGGGCGCATAAGCTCGGCAAAATTCACGATTGGGTTGTACTTTATTATGACGGCGGTGCTGGAGAGCGCCAGGCGACGATTATTACGAGTCAACGAGAACCGCTTTTCGGGAAGCGGATCGTACGCGGGCGTGAGGACGAGTGCGCTGCACACTATCGAAAACTCCAGATGTCAATTCCAGGTTGAGCGCGGCCTTGTTGCATTTTCGCCGCGCTATCCACTGCGCTGCGTCAGTCGCTTTTGCGACACACTTCGCAAACTCTAGTCTTCCAGGTATACATGCACGAATGATGCTCTCAGCGTCACGACGAGCAGGCTCCGATCCACTGTGGTCGTATCATCAGGCGGGCGGCCCTGAACGCATTCTCTCGTTCTATGATCCGTCCACTCAAATGCGCGCGATCATTGTGATTGACACTACCGCTTTTGGGGTAAGCGCCGGTGGCGTGCGCATGCTGCCGGATCTCTCTCTGAGGGAAATGATCCGCCTGGCGCGCGCCATGACCTACAAATACTTGATGTTGGAAGTCCGCTGTGGCGGCGCAAAAGCCGGGGTCTGGTACGATCCCACCACGCACGATCGGCGCGCGATATGGTCAGGGTTTCTGGATGCTCTGCGACCATTGGTGGAAAGACGGCTCTATCTACCGGGAGCAGACATGGGCACAGTGGAAGAAGATTTTCTTCCACTGTATACAAATGGCTCCCGTCCGCGTTCCGGTGGACTGTTGACTCAAGTGGTTGAAGGACTTGCTCTGGAAGACCAGTTGACCGGCTTTGGGGTGGTCGAATCTTTACTCGTGGCGGCGAAATTTTTTGGTGTCCCATTGAGTAACGCTACCGTAGCCGTCGAAGGCTTTGGCAAGGTCGGCGGCGGTGCGGCGCGGTTTTGCGTGCGCGCCGGCGCGCGTGTGGTTGCGGTGTCAACCCTCGCTGGCGCACGCTATGATCCCGAGGGCCTTGATATCGAGCAATTACTCGCCTTGAGACAGGCGCATGGAGATGCGAGTGTGCGTTACTATCCTCGCGGCAAGCTTCTATCGCCAAGGCGATTGTTGACGTTGCCGGTTGATGTACTCATCCCCGGAGCCCGACCGGATGCGGTCACGGTCCGGAACGTGGACCGGATTCAAGCAAAGATAATTGTTCCGGGAGCGAACATTCCGTTCACCGTGGATATTGCTAATCGCCTTTCTGTGCGGGGTATCGGTGTGGTGCCGGATTTTGTCGCCAACGGGGGTGGGGTGCTCGCCGCGCTTGCTGATATCCAGGGATTGGACACTGCCGGTGCGTTTGCCTCGGTGCGCGATCGGATTACTGCCACAACGACCTTAGTGCTAGAACGAAGCCAAGAGCAGCAGTGCACGCCTTTTGCCGCTGCTTTACAAATTTGTCGGGAACGCTGGCAACGCACCGCGCCTGTGGGACGGGAATGGATAACGGGAGAATAGAGGATGGTAAGGGCGGCGACTTCAACAACGCCGCAAAAAAGGAAGGGGCTGCAAATTTCGTCTACATCTACCCTTTTTCTGATCGAGCATCCATAGGCTCTTTTAACGGTCTGGGAATTGCTCTACCCTTCTGTTGTTTTTTGCTTTGAAAGATTCTGTATTCCCTATGTCTTCTTTTTCTTCTTCTTCATCTCTGGAACTGCTTGCCGAATCTTCTCTTCTGCTTGATGACGGAAACAGATTCATGCGCACGATGCGACGCTGTCTTGTGCCGATGGGACACTTCTTTTTTTCTGCGCGAAACATCCTTTTTCCGCTGACCTTTATCGGTTTGCTGGTCTTAACCCAGCCGGAGTTTCCTTATGGCAGTGAGCTGGGTGATTGGTGGTTGGACCTCTGCGGGCTTGTCGTTGTTCTTAGTGGTCAGGCCTGTCGCGCTCTCGCTATTGGCCAAGCTGAAAATATTCGACGAGGCGGGAGAGGGAAGCGTGTTGCCGCGAAGCGATTGATCAATCACGGTATCTATGCGCACACGCGCAACCCTTTGTATTTAGGGAACCTGTTGATTATCGGAGGACTAGGACTGATCGCCAATAACTACTGGTGGTATCTCATCGCTCTCCCAGTGTTTGTTGGCGTGTATTGGAGCATCGTTTTTGCCGAGGAAGGATTTTTGCTGCGGCAGTTCGGGCAAGAGTACGTAGCATACTATCAGTCGGTTAATCGGTTTCTTCCCCGTCTTTCAGGGCTTGACCGATCTTGTCGGCAGGGTGCGTTTGATTGGAAACGTGTCTTTCGGAAAGAGTACAGTATTGCCTGCAGCTGGATGGCCATGGCCATTATCCTATTGATTTGGGAACAGTGGGAAGGCTTTGGGTATGTCGCCAGGAGAACTGAGATCCAGGAATTGTCGTTCCTCCTACTGAGTGTGTTTGTCTTGTATGTCGGTATTGTCGGTTGGAGAATTCGCGGCAAGGCGCTGTCGGAGAAGACTTCGTCCCGAGAACCTTGAGAAACGCATTCCTGGCGTTCTCCCATCAGGAAACCAAGCGCTAGGCTTCCTTGATCCGTCCGCGCAAATACGCAACGCATCCGTTCAGATTCGTCATCTGCGGATAGTCCGCTTCAGGGATCTCAACTCCCGTGACTTCGTGGATGGCGATTATCCAATTCAGGATGTCCATAGAGTCCAGGTCAAGCTGTTCTCGCAAGTCGACCGCAGGATCGAGTTGTTCAGTCTCGGCCTCTGGGGCAATGTTCCCAAGTTCACGAAGAACTAATGTTTTGATCTCTTCGTCCGTCATAATTTCTCCGGTGTCTGTAACAAGCGGTCGATGGCGGATACGAATAGTCCGCCGCGATGCCCGTCGCTCGCGCGATGGTCGGCCGCCAGCGAGGCCATAATCACGGGTTTGGCTCCCACCATGCCGTTAGCAGCCCAGGGGCGTTCGACGATCTTTCCGAAACCCACAAGCGCCACTTGTGGAGGATAAATAACGCCAAAGACCGTCTCCACCCCTTGTTCACCGAGGCTTGTTACGGTGAGGGTGGCGTCGGCAATCTCGGAACTGCGCAGGACGCCCGCCCGCACTCGCTTCACTAAGTCGCGTAGATTAGCCATGATTTCGTCAAGATTTTTCTTGTCAACGTCATGAATAGCGGGCGCTATAAGCCCACCTTGGCGGAGAGTAATCGCCACTCCCACGTGCACGGCGTCGCTCGGCTTAAATGCGTCATCGACCCAGAAGCCATTCATCTCGGGGAATTCGCGTGCGGCCACCGCCACCGCTTTCAGCAGCAGCACGGAATACAACATACGTTCGGTGACTGGACGTTTGAGATTTTCCGCTTGCAACCATGTCAGCGCCTTACTCACCTCGATATGAGAGCCTAAATAATAATGGGGAATCTCTCGTTTGGAGCGAGACATGGCGGCGGCAATGGCCTTGCGCATCGCCGTCTGACGATCCGCTGGGGCCATCGCTGGTTTGGCTGGTGGAACAACCTTCGGCGCCCTGGCCGAAGGCGCTGGCGTCAGAGGCGGTGGAGTCACTGTGGGAGCCGTTTTCGGCGTCGACTGTGTGGCGGCTGCCCGCTTCACATCGGCTTGGGTAATCGCTCCGTCTAAACCAGTCCCTTTGACTACGGAGACATCTACCCCCAACTCCATAGCTGTACGTATGGCGAGCGGGGAAATCCGCAAACGATCAGAGGAAGTGGCTGGCGCTTTGCGGGGAAGCGGTTGTTTGGCGCGAGGTCGCGCTGGTGATAGTGACGGAGGAACGGCCTTCGGAAGAGGAGGGGGAGGCGGTGGTTTTTCGGCTGGTGCGGCTGTCGGTCGCGCTTTTTCACCATCCGCGCTCATAATAGCGAGCACGGCTCCGACCGGAACCGTCTCGCCTATTTGCACGACGAGGTTTTCAATGACCCCATTCTCAAACACTTCGATCTCGATGGCGGCTTTTTCCGTATCGACCACGGCGATGATATCGCCACGCTTGACCGCGTCGCCAGGTTGAACGAGCCACTGAATTAAGGTGCCGACTTCCATGTCAGCGCCGAGCGATGGCATACGAAACTCAGCCATGGGTCCCTACCAGGTGCTGAACGGTCGTGACAATTGTTGGCGCCTGTGGAACTGCCGCGTCCTCCAAATGTTTGGGGTACGGCATCGGCGCTTCGGCGCTACATACACGTGCGACTGGCGCATCGAGTTCGTAGAATGCGTTTTCCATGATGCGCGCGCTGATCTCGGCTGCAATACTGCCGCTACGCCAACCTTCGTCAATAATCACTGCGCGATGGGTGCGAATGACTGAATCGAGCAAGGTGTCGTTATCAAGTGGTCGTAAAGTGCGCAGGTCGACCACTTCGGCGTTTATCCCCAGGCCTGAGAGTTCTTCCGCGGCTTGGAGCGTCTTCCCCAGCGTGCCGCCGTAAGTAATAAGGCTGACATCCGTCCCGGGACGGCGTATTGCCGCTTTATCAATATCCACTGCTCCCGCCTCTTCCGCGAGTTCCCCCTCCAGGTTGTACAAACTACCATGCTCGAAGATCAGCACCGGATCTGGGTCTTGCAACGCAGTCCATAGCATCCCGCGGGCATCCTCCACCGTGGCTGGCGTCAATACCTTGAGGCCGGGAATATGGGCGTACCAGCCTTCGAGACTATGGGAGTGTTGCGCCGCGAGTTGCCGTCCCGCACCCGTGGTCATGCGGATCACCAGGGGAATGTTGAACTGCCCGCCGGACATGTGCAGGATCGTGGCGGCGTTGTTGACAATCTGGTCAAGCGCCAGGAGGCTGAAATTGACGGTCATGATCTCCACGATCGGGCGCATGCCCCCCAGGGCGGCTCCGATCCCGGCGCCAACAAACGCCGACTCTGATAACGGCGTGTCTCGGATACGCTCTGGGCCAAACTCCTCCAACAGTCCTTTGCTGACCGCGAAACAACCGCCATAACGGCCGACATCCTCACCCATGAGGAATACGCGGGGATCTTGTTGCAGGGCGTCGCGGATCGCCTGCCGCATGGCTTCGCGGTACGTCATGCGGTTCTTTTTTGTTTCCGTTGTCATGCGTGCTCTTTCTCAGAATACACAAACCGGGTCAACTCTTCGACCGGTTCCCACGTTCCCCCTTCAGCAAACTCCACCGCCGTCGCGATCTCTTGAGCAATCTCATCTTCAAGTTGCTTGAGATCGTCGTCGGTCAAGAGTCCTTGCGCCTGCATACGCGCTTGAAAGGTTGTGATCGGATCGCGATGTTTCCATTCTTCTACCTCTTGTTTGTCGCGGTAGAGTTGTGGGTCGTACATGGAATGCGCCCGGAATCGATAGGTGCGGAACTCCAGGAAGCAAGGTCCTCCGCCCGAACGTACGGCTAATGCGGCCCGTTGTGTCGCCTCTTCGCAAGCGACGACGTCCATGCCATCAACCGGCCAGGCGGGCATCTCGTAGCTTGTTGCCTTGAGACATAAATCAATTTCCGACTCGGACCGTCGCAACGCCGTTCCCATGGCGTACAAATTATTTTCACAACAAAATAACACCGGTAAATCCCAGAGGGCGGCAAGGTTCATGGCTTCGTGAAATTCACCTTCCGCCATCGCCCCTTCGCCGAAAAAACACGCGGTGACGTGTGAACGGCCTTGCATTTTATCGGCGAGCGCCAGGCCGACCGCCACCGGCAACCCGCCACCGACAATCGCGTTCCCGCCATAGAAGCGAGTCGCGACGTCAAAGAGATGCATCGAGCCGCCGCGACCGCGGCTGCATCCCTCTTGTTTGCCATACATTTCGGCCATGATCGAGGCGGCCGAGAGGCCGCGCGCCAGCGCATGACCATGTTCACGGTACGTCGCAATAATGGCGTCCTCCGACTCCAGCGCTTGCATGGCGCCGACGGCGACCGCTTCCTCTCCGATGTACAGATGAAGAAACCCGCGAATTTTTGTCGCGCTGTACAATTCCGCGCATTTCTCCTCGAAGCGGCGAATGCGCAGCATCTCTCGTAATAACAACAGCGAGTGATGACGTTCGAGCGGGGGAGATTGTAAGACCGCTGGTTGACTCATGTGTCGCTCTCCAAGGTGGACAGATCCCCTTCCGGGAGACCAAGCTCGCGCGCCTTGAGCAGACGACGCATGATTTTGCCGCTGCGCGTCTTCGGCACGCTAGCCACGACATCAATCTCTTTTGGCGCTACAACTGCTCCCAACCGTTTCCGCGCAAAACCGAGCAAATCCCGCCGCAACTCCTCATCCGCCGTATAGCCGGGCTTCAAAGAGACGAACGCCTTAACGATTTCTCCCGCAACCGGATCGGGTTTACCGATGACGCCCACTTCTGCGACGGCGCGATGTTCCATTAAGGCGCTCTCCACCTCGAAGGGGCCGATCAAGTGGCCGGAGGATTTGATAACATCATCGGCCCGACCGACGAACCACAAATAGCCGTCGGCGTCCCGTTTGGCGAGGTCGCCGGTGAGATACCAGCCGTCTGCGAAGCATTTGCGATACCGCTCTTCTTCATGAAGATAGCCGCGAAACATTGATGGCCAGCCGGGTCGCAAAGCGAGTTCGCCTTCGACGTTTGGCTCGTGCACTTCCTCTATCGCGCCGTTTTTCCGGCGTTGCACGATACTCGCTTCTATACCTGGCAGCGGCCGACCCATCGAGCCTGGCCGAATGTCTATGGCGGCGTAGTTGGCAATCATGATGCCGCCGGTTTCGGTCTGCCACCAGTTGTCGTGAATCGGCAGACCAAACGCGTCTTGACCCCAGACCACGGCTTCGGGATTGAGCGGCTCACCCACACTGGCAATGAAGCGCAGATGTTCGAAAGTGTATTTCCGGGCCGCTTCCGCTCCCACTTTCATCATCATGCGCACCGCCGTTGGCGCGGTGTACCAGACCGTTACCTGCTGCTCCCGCAGAATGCCGTACCAGCGCTCGGCATCGAAATCCGCTTCGTCAATGATGCTAGTAATGCCGTGCGAGAGCGGGGCGATGATGCCGTAAGAGGTGCCAGTCACCCAGCCAGGGTCAGCCGTGCACCAAAAAATGTCGTCTGGGTGGAAGTCGAGCGCGTAATAGCCGGTCATGTGATGGGCAACGACAGCTTGATGTACGTGCATGGCGCCTTTGGGCTTGCCGGTGGTGCCGCTGGTGAAGTGGAGCAAGGCTAAATCTTCGGGGTCGGTGGAAGCGATCGCAAAAGTGTCTTTTACTTCTGACATGAGCTGGTGAAAATCGTGGACATCTTGGATCGCAGCAATTTCTTCGGGAGTGCCGATCAACAATACATATTGCAGATTTGGCAGCGCAGTGCGCAAATCGGCGACTTTGCGTTTGTAGAGTAGCGGAGTCGTCACCAGCACACGACCGTCACCGATGCTGAGTCGTTGGCGAATGGGCTCGGGGCCGAACGCGGAGAATAATGGACAAAAGACATTGCCATTTTTGAATGCGCCAAGCGCACTGATGTAGAGTTCGGGAATGCGACCGGCGAGCAAGAACACGCGATCGCCTTTGCCGACCCCCAGCTTCTTTAGTACATTGGCGAAACGATTCGTCTGCTTCTGCAGATCCGCGTAGGTAAAATTTCGTACTTCACTGCGTTTGCCAAGCCAGCGTAGCGCTAAGTGATCGCGCCGAGGTCCTGCAGCGTGACGATCCACCGCTTCATGGGCGATGTTCAGTCCCTGGCCATTGGGGAGACCCGTAAGCGCGCGTCGCGCTTCTTCCCACGAGAAAGCTGCCCGCGTCTTTTCGTAGTTCACTAGATTGGGGGTCACGACCCAACCCGTTTGTGGTTTTGTAATCGTTTGCCATGTCATGAGATGCACCTCGATGTTGTGCGTTCCTCTCACCTAGTGCAATTCAGATACCGCGAGAAATGTTCGTAGCAAAAATAAAAAAGGCGTGAGGATTCTCAAAAATGACAAGGTTCTGCTCCTATTTTCTCAAGTTTGCGATACCCTTGCCTCTTTTCAGAAAGATTGTGGCTGTCGACGTCCCGGCATGGCTCGTGCTGGAAAAAAGAGAAAATTTATTTTTATGACAGATTTTCTAGCTTTGTTTCGCGTAAGGAGGAAGCGATGGAAAATTCATATCCCCAACACCGTCAACACCTCAATGAACTCCTGCTCAAACTTGGGAAAGAACTCCCGGGGCCGATGTCAGGCTTTGGACAATTACACAAGCACGCTGTTGCCGATGGCGCCCTAAGCACGAAAATGAAGGAGTTAATCGCTCTTGGCATTGGCATTGCCGCCCGATGTGATGGCTGCATTGCCTATCACGTCCACGACGCGTTACGTGCGGGCGCCACCCGGAAAGAAGTCATCGAAGCCATTGGCGTGGCGATCCTGATGGGCGGCGGCCCGGCGACGATGTACGGCGCGCAAGCGTTTGAGGCATTGGAGCAGTTTGAGGCCAGAGAAACGCATTAAAGAATGAAAGAGAGCGGTTCTTACGCTGCTCTCTTTTAGTTACTTCATTGCAGGGATTATTCCCGCCTCCATCAACGCCTGCGTTTCTTCCTGAGCGTTTTTGATGATCTTCGACGCCTGCGCAAACAATTCATCTCTTATCATTCGTATCTGCGCAATTCCCTGTTCGATCGCTTTCATTCCCACTGCCGCAGCCTCACGTGGGAAAATTTCCCACTCGTCCATACGGGGGAGAATGTACTCTTCCGTCAAGCCTTTTTCTTCGGCGCAACGCGCTAATTCTTCCGCGGCGGCGATGCACATTTCGTCGGTAATCGTGCTGGCTCTGACATCCAACACGCCGCGAAAAATCGCGGGAAAACCGAGCGAGTTGTTTAACTGATTGGGAAAATCGCTCCTCCCGGTCGCGACAACTCTTGCTCCGGCTTCCTGGGCTTCCCAGGGCCAGATTTCCGGGACCGGGTTCGCGCAGGCGAAAACAATTGCCTCTTTCGCCATGGTTGTGATCCACTCCGGCTTGATCACTCCCGGTCCAGAACGAGAAAAGGCCATACACACGTCAGCGTCTTGCAACGCTTCGGCGATTCCCCCGCTGCGCCGCTTTTCGTTGGAAACCTCGCACACATTCCATTTGACTGCGTTCTCGGGCGTACGCAGATCGGTTCTTTCTCTGTGGAGTATCCCTTGCGTATCCACCATGATGAGGTGACCTGGCGGAAATCCAGCCGCCAGGAGCACGCGAAAGACCGAGATGTTCGCCGCGCCAGCGCCGATGAGGGTGATCCGTGCTTCTCCTTTTTTCTTTCCCACGACTTTCAGCGCATTGAGCAATCCCGCCAGAATGACCGCCGCCGTTCCCTGTTGATCGTCATGCCATACTGGAATATCCAGTTCCTTGCGAAGCCGGTCCAAAATGTAGAAGCATTTGGGTTTGGCGATATCTTCCAGATTGATAGCGCCAAATGTCGGCGCCAACCACTTGCACGCTTGAATAATTTCCTCCGGATTTTTCGTGCCGAGACAGATGGGGAACGCGTCAACGCCGCCGAGATATTTGAACAACACGGCTTTGCCTTCCATCACCGGCAGCGCCGCGTGAGGACCAATATCGCCCAGACCGAGCACCCGCGTACCGTCAGACACAATGGCGACAAAGTTGCCTTTGTTGGTGTGCGCGAAGACTCGCTCGGGATGTTGGGCAATGTCTCGACATGGAGCCGCTACCCCCGGCGTATACCAAATCGCGAAATCCTCAAGCGTCCGGATGGGGCACTTGGGGGTGACCGCCAACTTGCCGCGATAGAAGGGATGCAAGCGTAGGGCGTCAGCGCTCGGTTTCTGCGCCTTGCTCAGTAGTTCTTCAACATTGATGCGACCTGCCATGGTGTGTCCTCTCTGACATTGTCTGGGAATCTACCTTCTGTAGTAGCAAGCAGCCTGCCGCTGTCCATTATGGTTCTGTACCTGGGGCTTAGCTTCGTGGTGACAATAATTCTATAGTTATTCCAATTGCTGCTAATAGGTTCTCCGTTCTTTAGTATTTATGGGAATCTTCTCCACAGTATTTTTCTTACGCTTTGCGCAGAGGGATTCTCCAAGATTTCTTCTGTTGGTACAGCGTTTGCTTTTATCTTCCTTATGTGGCCGCCTGAAAGCCGAAGAACATGTTATGAATACTACCGAGACAGTGGCATGTGACAAACCAAGGTAGAATAAGGTGTATCTTTCATGAACAATCTCGATCCTCATAACAGCGCGGTCTTTACTGACCTATTGACGGCCTTATGCCAGCCGGCCTGCTACCCCCATCATCCCGACCATGTAGAGCTGGTGCAAACGCATATCTCCGCAGTCTTTCTAGCTGGCGATGAAGTGTACAAGCTGAAAAAGCCGGTTCGTTTCTCTTTTCTTGACTATTCAACCTTGCAACTCCGGCATCATTACTGTGAAGAAGAAGTCCGTCTGAATCGACGGCTCGCGCCCACGGTCTATTTAGGCGTTGCTCCCGTGCTGCGCATTGGCAACGAGTATCGCGTTCGTGAAGCGGTCAACATGCGGGACGCCGTCGTGGTGGACTATCTCGTGAGAATGCGGCGTTTGCCTCCGGAACGAACCTTGGCGGCGCTTCTTACCGCTGAGCGCATCGGTAAAGAGGATATTCAGGTGCTAGCGAAACGGCTCGTACATTTTCATCAATCCGCGGCGACCAAGGATGCGGCGATGTACGGCGCTCCTGAGGTTGTGTGGCAAGCGCTGGCGGACAACTTTAGTGAGACGGCGTCCTTTATCGGCGATACTATTAGTCAGAAACAATACTCCTGCATTCAGGACTTCAGTCGACGGTTCTTCGAGGACTATCAGGACCTTCTCACGCGGCGTATCCTGCATGATCGTATCCGCGAGGGACATGGCGACCTGCGCTGTGATCATGTGTATTTTCTCGATCAAGGCATCGAGATGATTGACTGCATTGAGTTCAGTCCGCGTCTGCGCACTTGCGATGTCGCGTCGGAACTCGCGTTCCTGGCGATGGATCTTGAACTCCGCGGCGCGCCTACGGTCGCGGCTGACCTGGTTCACGAATATGTTGTGCAAGCCGACGACGCGGAACTTTTACCGTTGCTGCCATTTTACCAATGTTACCGCGCGTATGTGCGTGGGAAGGTGGAGAGCCTGAAGAGCCGTGAGCCGGAAATTTCTCCCACGGAACAAGACCGTGCGTGCTGGCAAGCGCGACGCGCCTTTCGCCTCGCGTATCGGTATGCGCGTGGGCCGCTGGCTCCGTCATTGCTCGTGGTCTGTGGTCGAGTCGGTACGGGTAAGTCCACGGTGGCTCAGCTCTTGAGCGCTCATACCGGCTTTGCCGTACACAACTCGGATGTGGTGCGCAAACGTCTAGCCGGGCTTCCTCCGACAGCTCATGCAAATGATGAATATCGCAGCGGCATCTATAGTGAAGATTTTTCGAGAAAAACGTATGCCGCATTACAGACTCAGGCTGAGGAAACACTGCGGAATGGTCGAGGCGTCATCATCGACGCGACGTGTAAACAGCGAGAGGATCGTCACAGTTTTCTGGCTCTAGGCGAGCGATTGGGAATTCCGGTGTTATTCGTTGAATGTCGCGCCTCGCTTACCGAAGTCGAGCGACGTTTACGCGAACGGGAAAAACGCGGCGATTCGGCCTCCGACGCCACCGTAGACATCGCGCGACAGCAAGAAAGTGATTTTCCTTCTTTTGACGATCTTCCCGCCTCACGTCACTGGGCGATAGACACCGAAAGTGACCTTGACGAGGCCTTGGTCCCGGTTGAAGAAGCGCTTGTTGTAGTCAATCATTGAAGAACGAGAAACAGACGCTACCGGAGCAGGCGTCGGAGAACGTCGCCAACTGAGCAGCGTTAAGAGCAAAACAAGCGCCACCATCAGGAAAAAGAAGAGCCAGAGGAGGGAAAAGCGCAGGCGTAACCAGCGGAGACGACGGGGCGAGGGGGGCGAAGCATTTGCCATAGGTTCGTTTTCTCTAGTGTTCCGGCCTAGAGATGTCGGGCAAACTTTGCGACACGAGGATGCACGAGACGCTGATAGTCATCATAACGCATGTGGATAGTTTGCCAGTGAGAGCCGCTGTTGAAAGCAATTTCTTCATCTTCCGCCAGTGACACGTCCATAACGGTATCGAGATTAAATAAATTACCGAACGGCGGTTCGGCGCCGACTTCGCAACCAGGGAAAAGAGTGCGAAACTTCTCCTCTTGTTCAAGTTCTACGTGTTCGCCTAACACCTGGCGCAGTCGAGCAAAATCCACCTGATGAGAAGCAGGAAGCACCAGCATGACTGGCGCGCCGTTGTCCTTTTTCACGAGAACAACTTTGGCCATTTGTTTCCCCGGTATATGTTGCAACGCGGCTACTTCTTGCGCCGTATAGGCGAGTGAATGCGTGAGCACTTGATATTTGATCTTCTGCTCGTCGAGATACTCTTGGAGTTTTCGTAATATCGGCACTATGCACCTCGTTCTTTGCGCTAGCAGACTACCCTACTGATGAATTTTGACAAACAAGTTCGGTAACACCAACGTGGAAACCGGAGCGCCACGGACAGCTTGCCGCCCGTGCTAACGGCCGCACGGGCGAACAAGTCGCTAGTGGCGCCCTCTCTCACAGTTATCGATTTTAACCGTCCAACTTTGTTAGCAAGCTGTTTGCCGAGCCAAGAGGCTGCATGAATCGTCGATTCTTGTCTGTTTCTTCCCATCTCTGATAATTTTTTAGCCTCCTTTTCTTATTCACGAGAAAAGGGAGGCGCTCTTTCCTTCTCGCTTCTGGTATGGAGCTTGCTTTTCCAAAGCGAGATTGTGGAAAGGGGCGCCTTGAGCGCTGGGAGGAGCATGACGTCCGCCTCGATTGAGACCTTGCCAATCTCCTCGGTGTATGGCGCTGTCGCTACCCGCCCTCAAGGATTGACGCAAGCGGAAGCGGACGAACGCTTACGGCGGTACGGGTGCAATACTCTTCGCGAGGTTGCTTCTACCTCTCTCGCACGAAAGTTCCTGGCAAACTGTACGCATCTGATGGCGCTCTTGTTGTGGATTGGCGGAGGGCTGGGATTTCTTGCGCGCATGCCTGAGTTGGGCGCCGCCATCTGGGCAGTCAATTTGATTAATGGCGTCTTCAGTTTTTGGCAAGAGTACAAGGCTGAAAAAGCCCTGGAGGCCCTGCGTCGGTTGTTGCCGATGTACAGCCGAGTGCTGCGCGATGGTGTTGAACAACGTCTCCTTGCCAAAGAGTTGACGCCGGGTGATGTCATTCTCCTGGCCGAGGGAGAGCACATTTCCGCCGACGCCCGCCTGGTTGAGGAAACCGAGCTGCGTGTGGACCAATCGACTCTTACCGGAGAATCTCATCCCGTCCGCAAAACGGCGGAAGCCGTGCTGCGTCAGAACCTCACGCGCGCCGAGATCCCTAACCTGGTTTTTGCCGGGACTAGTGTTGTGGCGGGCGCCGGCAAGGCCGTGGTGTTTGCCAGCGCTATGGAGACGGAGTTCGGTAAGATCGCCCACTTGACTCAAGAGGTGAGCGAGACCCTCAGCCCCTTACAAAAAGAAATGATCCGGGTCACGCAGATTGTGACGATTATTGCTGTGAGTGTGGGCGTTCTGCTCTTTGCGTTGACAGTCGCTCTGGGCGGCATGAATGTAACGGAGGGGTTTATTTTCGCCATTGGGATGATCGTTGCTTTCGTACCGGAGGGTCTTTTGCCTACAGTTTCACTCGCCTTGGCGATGGGGACGCAACGCATGGCGCGCCGTCACGCACTCATCAAGCGCTTATCCGCGGTGGAAACTCTCGGTTGCACCACGGTGATTTGCACGGATAAGACCGGAACCCTGACACAGAACGAGATGACTGTCCGAGAGGTGTGGGTAGCCGATCAACGCTTTCCGGTCTCCGGAGTTGGCTATGCCCCTGAAGGATGCTTGCTGCAATCCGGGCAGCCTGTTCTTCCTTCTCGCGCTAGCGATATAGGTCAGGTGTTACTTGCCGCCGCACTCTGCAACGATGCGCGCCTACTACCCCCGAGCAGTGAGTCCCCGCAGTGGACTGTGTTAGGAGACCCGACGGAAGCCGCGTTGCTGGTGGTGGCGCGAAAAGGCGGGCTCGATCTCCAGGAAGTGTCACGGCAAGTTCCGCGTCTCCGAGAGTTGCCCTTTGACTCTCGGCGAAAACGAATGAGCACGATCCATGACGCCCACGTCACGTTGTGTCTGGAGCAAGAAAGCAGAACATCCGACGATTCCCCACACGTCTCACAAGATCCACAACAGGCAACCCGGGTCACGCAACACGATGCTTTTGTCGTATATGTGAAAGGAGCCCCGAAAGAAGTGCTCTCGCTTTGCACGCAGGTGCAGAGAGATGGGCGAAACTGTCCCTTCTCCGAGACTCAGCGCGCCCAGGTTATCGCGGTCAACGACGATTATGCGCGCACGGGGTTGCGAGTGCTGGCTATTGCCCAACGACTGTTTAAAGAAAGTCCCACTGCGTGGACTCCGGAAACGATCGAGCAAGACCTCACTTTCCTGGGTTTAGTCGCGATGATGGACCCACCGCGCGACGAGGTGGCCGAAGCGGTGGAGAAATGCCGTCGCGCCGGAATTCGCATCATCATGATTACTGGAGATTATGGATTGACGGCGGAAAGCATTGCGCGCCGCGTGGGGATTATACATGGACCGCAGCCGCGGTTGTTGACCGGCGCGGAGCTGGCAACGATGGAAGACGCAGCCTTGAAAGAGGTATTGCAAGGCGAGGTCATCGTGGCGCGCGCTGCTCCTGACCATAAACTGCGCATTGTAAAAGCGCTGCAAGATATGGGTCATGTTGTCGCCGTTACTGGCGACGGCGCAAATGACGCCCCCGCGCTCAAGAAGGCGGACATCGGAGTGGCCATGGGTATAGGGGGGACGGATGTCGCCAAAGAAGCAGCGGATATGATCCTCACCGACGACAACTTTGCTTCCATCGTGAACGCCGTGGAGGAAGGGCGAGCCGTCTACGCCAACATTAAGAAGTTTATTACGTATATCTTTACGAGTAACACGCCGGAAGCCGTTCCTTTCATTTTGTTTGCATTCAGCGGCGGACGAATCCCTTTAGCGCTCAATGTCATGCAGGTGCTCTCTATCGATCTAGGGACTGACCTGGTTCCCGCTCTGGCGCTGGGCGCGGAAGCCCCTGAACCTGGAGTTATGAACAAACCGCCGCGAAAGCTGAACGAACATGTCATTACTCGCGGTCTGTTGCTTCGCGCGTATCCGTGGTTAGGCGCGTTACAGAGCGTTGCGGCCATCGCCGCCTTCTATTTTCCCTACTGGATGAACGGGTATTGGGGACAGTGGAGTGATTTGCCGGCGCAAGGGCATTTGCATCAGACCGCAACGACCATGACTCTTGCGTCCGTTGTGGTTACCCAAATAGGGAATCTCTTTGCTCAGCGGACGGAGTCGCTTTCTATCTTGCAGATTGGTTTTTTCAGTAACCGCCTGGTGTGGGGAGGAATCGCCACGGAGTTGGCGCTCATTGTGTTGTTGGTCTACGTTCCTCCTTTGCAAGCCATATTCGGCACCGCGGCGCTGCCGCTCCACAATTGGTGGTTCCTCCTGGCGTGGACTCCCTTACTCTTCCTGGCTGATGAACTACGAAAAGCGCTGGTGCGTGGGAGCACGATCCCATGAAAATCCTTATTATTGGCTGCGGTCGTGTCGGCTCCGGTCTGGCGCTGAATTTGAGCCGACACGACCATCTAGTGACGGTCATCGATCACGTCCCGACCGCGTTTGCACGTCTGGGCGGAACTTTCGCCGGGCAGGTCGTGCTTGGCGCTGCTTTCGACCGTGAAGCATTACTACAAGCCGGGATAGAGCGAGCCGACGGGCTGGCGGCGGTAACGGGGAGTGACGAGGTGAATTTCGTGATTGCCCGTGCAGCCAAACGGATGTTCCGCGTTCCTCGGGTAGTGGCGCGGCTGTACGATCCACACAAAGCTGACATTTATCGCCGACTTGGTTTGCAAACTATTAATCCCATTACCTGGGGCATTCATCGCATCGCCGAACTGCTCAGTTTCTCTCATCTTGACGCCATCGTCAGTTTGGGAAGTGGTGAAATTGACATTATTGAGACTGAACTACCTCCCTTGCTGGTAGGGCGTACGGTGAATGAACTGACGCTTGTCGGAGAAATTCAGGTGGCTGCCATCAGTCGCGGAGGCAGAACTTTTCTTCCTACGCTGGGGACGGTATTTCAGGAAGGAGATCTGGTGCATCTTGTGGTGTTAGCCGCTTCTGTGGCGAGACTCAAAAAACTGTTAGGAGACCACCGATGACCAGCAATGTCCTCATTGTCGGAGGCGGTGAGGTGGGAACGTATCTCGCCCGCCTGCTTGTGGCGAACAAGCAACAAGTGAAAATCCTTGAAGTGCGACCGGAGGAACTGCCGCGATTGCGGCGTGATGTGCCGGCGGATATCGTCACGATCGGCGATGGCGCTGACCCTGCCGTCCTTGAGGCTGCGGACGTCCGTCACGTTCAGGTAGTGGCGGCTGTCACCGGAACGGATGCGACCAATCTGGTCGTTACCAGTCTGGCGCGGTTTGAGTTTCAGGTGCCCAGGACGATTGCGCGAGTACACACTCCGAAACATGCGTGGCTGTTCACTCCCGAACTAGGGGTGGACATGATGATCAATCAAGCGGATCTCATGGCGCATTTGATCGCTGAGGAGATGGTCTTGGGGAACCAGAGGAAAGATCTTTGAAAAAGCGTTGGATCGTCATGATGGGAAGGCGTTGATGCTTACGCCTCTTGCCGCTCTGGAGCGGCTCTTGGTCGCAGTTCTCATTGGGGCGTTGATCGGTCTTGATCGTGAACGAGCGGAGGCGCGGAAATCCGCGCAAATCTTTGCCGGCGTCCGCACGTTTCCTCTTATTGCTCTAGCCGGCGCCGTTCCCATGCTTGTGTTTGACATTACCGGACCTTCGCTTCTTATCACGAGCTTTCTCACGGTTGTGGCAGTGACGATTATTTCCTACGTGCGCACCTCGGCAAGTGGCAAGGTGGGCGCGACGACGGAAATCGCGGCATTGGTGACTTTCTTGCTCGGCGTTCTAGCCGGCGCCGGACAACTCGTGATCGCGGGCGCCACGGGAATCGGCGTCGCGGTACTTCTGGTCGCCAAACCTCGCCTCGAAGCGTTCTCGCGGGCGTTGACTAGTGAGGAACTCGCCGCCACGCTCGAACTGGCGGTGCTGTCCGGCATCATTTTGCCGCTTTTACCGAATCAAGGGTACGGACCCTGGAAAGTCCTCAATCCTTATGACATCTGGCTTGTGGTCGTCTTAGTGAGTGGGCTCTCGTTTGCCGGGTTTGTGGCTGTTCGGTTGTTAGGCACGCAGAAAGGTCTCATGATGACCGGAGTTATCGGGGCGCTCGTTTCTAGCACGGCCGTGACGGTTGCGATGGCGGAGCGCTCACGCACGGACCGCCACCTTGCTGCGCAAGCAGCGGCGGGGGCAATTTTGGCCTCAACGATCATGGGAGTCCGGGTAATTATACTGGGCTCCTTGATCGATGTATCCATCCTTCCTCGCTTACTTCCCGTGATCGTCTCCATGGTGCTCGTGGGGATGGTGGCCTCCTGGATTCTTATTCGCAAAGCTCGGATTTTATCCACGAATGCCTCCGAACCAAATCTTTCCAACCCCTTTCGCTTAACGGAGGCGCTTTTCTTTGCCGGTGTGTACGTGTTTGTTCTGCTCGTTGCTGAGGCTGGTCAAGAATACCTTGGCGCACGCGGCATGTATGTAGCCGCCGCGCTTTCTTCACTTGCTGATGTTGATGCGGTCACCATTGCTTTTACGCATGTGGGAGGTCGTTCTGGAGAATGGCAAGCGCCAGCTGCCGCGGTGACGATTGCCGTGGTCACCAACACCTTGGTTAAACTAGGAATTGCCGTGTTTGCCGGCGCCGGCAAATTTCGTTGGCATGTTGGTGGAGCGCTGGCCGTAATGGCCGTGGTAGCTGCGCTTGTCGGAGTTGTGATCTTTACCAAGTTTTGAATGACTTTTTTTGTCATAACGCGTCAGGGAGCGACAGCGTAACCGCTCCCTGACGGTCGCGGCTCGGATTAAGCCAGGCCTTCCTCCAAAGCGCCACGGGTCTCATCCAAGTGAAAACCCCTATATACTCGGTGAGCGACGTCAACGACAAGTCGTAGGTTTGCTGCTTATGCAGCTGCGGCGCCGTCCTCTACGCCGCCACCTGAAAGCGCATCATGCCGAAGCCAACCGCCATCATGGGTTCGTACATGACGACTTCGCCTTTCGCGCCTTTGACCGCGCCCGCTACCGCCACCCAATTGCGGATTTCATGCGTACCGTTGCCGACAGCCTCCATTTCCGTATCCGTAATTTTCCGTAAGGACGGGCTGTTTTTACAAAGCTTCTTGAGAAACTTCATGTCGAACTTAGGATCGACCCGGCCCATATCCGGAGTGCCGACAGCATGGGATAATCCCCCAGTGCCAAGAATGGCGACGCGACGCGAACCTCCCCAGTTGCGGATAGCCTGACCGACCATGCGTCCGAATTCGTAACACCGCTTGACGCTTGGCAGCGGCGGCAGCACGCAATTCTGAATCAGCCACAGGTACGACAGATCCCATTTCGGCGTCAAGAAATGGGGGACGGTGAGAAAACCATGTTCCAGGCCCGCTTCACCGATACGCGTGAGATCAAAACCCTGTCGCGTGCCTTCTTTGAGCACCTCTTCGGCCAGCTCAGGGACAAAGTTAACCTTAATGCTGTTGCAGGGCATCCCCAACCAATTTTCCACCGGGCCAACGCCAGTCTCGGCGGTGACAACGCCAAATGAAGGATAGTGGCGTGGACTTAGTGCATTAAAATGTTCGTCGGAAATCACGACGAGCGTATCCGCGCCGGAGGTCGTCAGGGTGTCTCGGAGTGCATCAAAACCCTGGTGAACCTTATCCCACGCTTTTTGATCGAGCATGTGAGGAGCGCTAGTCAACAACGGAACATGAACCGACGCCATTGCTGCAACAATTTGTGCCATGATGAACCCTCCTTATGAGTCTCGAGTCTGGGGATATGATGTCTTTCGGTCTAGAGTCTACCGTTCGAAAACCGAAGGGCTCAGCCTATTTCGACTCTAGACTCAGGGACGCTAGACGTTAGACTGATTTGCCGTTGCTGCTTTGAGCTGGGCGAGATACTGCGGCAGCTCATAGCGAATCGCGAAAGCGTATTGCACGAGAATGTACGGGTGGGCGCCGTGAGTATAAAGCCAGCCCATATCTTTTGCCTGTAGATGTTCTTGCTCTTCCTGAGTAAGGTTATACTGTCGCGCGACGGTATCGGGGTCTTGTTGATACCGCGCGAGCGCGTCCTCTGAATGGAATAGATCAGCCAACATGATGTTTAATGCTTGTGCGCTCATACATCCCCCTTTCGGTCCCTTTATTACTATGGATTGGCGGAAATCGATAGGGAGAGGGCAAGACCTAGAGGCGAGGGCTAGGAAGAGAAAAGGGGGCTAGAGGCAGGAAGGTCTGAGGGGTGTTTCGCGGAACACCCCTCGTAAAGCATAGTTAGACCGAGGTAGCGCTCGTGTCGATTTTCAGATCTTTCAACGGAGAGCGGTCTACCACTGGCAGGCGCTTGGTTCCTGGTTGCAATTTCACCGACCCGGGAAAACGTTCGAACGGACCAGTGAGCTCAATCTCTTGAGAATACTCTCTGATTGGCGGAATGACTTCTTTGGCAAACAGCCTCATGCTGTTGAGGCGATCTTCATTACTGACGGGACCTTGGACTTGGAAGAGGGTAAAAATGCCCGGACGCAGCACGCGCAGAATCGATTTGATCTTTTCTGTAACTGTCTTCGGCGAGCCAACGATCATCAACAGGTTCTGTTGGGCCTTTTCATAGGCGCCCTGGAGTTTTTGCCGGATCTCGTCGTAGTTCTTTCCCTCATCTTGCTTCTTGCCGGTTTGCATCTCTTTCAGCCGATCCGCGCTGAGGCCGACCCAGCCTCCGCCCGGACGTCGTCCCAGTAAACGAATCGCGCCTTTGGAATTGTAGCCTGGTGGTAAAGTATGCTCAGGCTTGGAGAAGGCGTTAGCGCCGCCGCCATAGACGAAGCCTTTGCCGAGTTCCTGGGCTTTCTCGTCAGTTTCTGCCACGAATACGCCCATCAGGTAGCCAAAATTTTCCGGACCGGCCTGATAGCCATGCTCCGCCGCTACATCAGCGTAAAGGTCCCAGATATCACAGGTAGGACCGAGATTGGTCACCAGGCCAAGATACGGATACGCATGTTCCGCGCACCATTTCACGGTTTCCGGACTCAATACTCCTGGAATCCACATCTGTGGATGCGGTTTCTGGTAAGGAAGGGCCCACGGGTTCACGTGGCGATAATGAAAATGTTTGCCTTCGTAGCGCCACGGTCCCGGTTTGGTCCACGCTTGGATGATGAAGTCATGGGCTTCGTTAAAGTATTCGCGATTGTAGGCAGGATTGGCGTTGTTAAAGAACTGTTCACTGCCCGCGCCGCGCACCCAACCGGTGACCAGTCGTCCGCGAGAGATCAGGTCGATCTCTGCAAGTTCTTCCGCCATGCGCAGCGGATGCTTGATAACTGGAAGCGGATTACCAATGAGCACGATCTTCGCTTTTTTGGTCACGCGTGCAAGAATGGACGCCTCGACGTTCATGACGCTGCCCATGCAGAAGGGGTTGCCATGATGCTCGTTCAACATCAGGGCATCGAATCCGAGTTCTTCCGCCTCGCAATATTCGTCGATCCAATAGTTATAGTCATCGGCGGCCTTCTCACGGTCAAAATACTTATTCGATACCGCAAAGAAGCCTTCGTTCCTGAGCACTTCGTCTTCAGGCACCCAGCGATACGGTCGTTCGGTAAAGTAGCCAATAATCATACCCGCTGCTCCTTTTTATAAAGGGTGTATGTAAACTCGTCCTTTGATAGCAGACCTTTTTAAAAAATGGGAGCCCGGCCAACGTAATTGACGGTTGCCTTTATTGCTTACCGTGGCTGTTTGATTTTTGACGAAAAAAGAAGATTCTGCGTGGCTAGAGAACCGTAGGAGAAGGGCTCAATGGGTGGCTCTAAGGCTTTGTCTTATTGGACGGTGGGACAGCGGAAACGCTTTTTAAGACTTTGAGACCAAGAGCTTTCCGCGCTCGTTTCTGCACATACAACGCCTGATCTGCTGCCGCCATCAATTCCTCGACAGAAGCCGTGCTTGTACTCCGAGCTACGGCGGTTCCTGTGCTCAAGGACAAAATGAAAGGATGAGAATGGCGGGCGTTATAGTCATTGAGATGATGCTGCAACCGACTCAGCAGCGTCTCAGCAGAATGCTGGGTTGCCTCCACGGCAAAGACGGCAAACTCGTCTCCGCCGAGCCGAGCAATAATGTCCGAGATGCGAAATGTCTTTTTGAGAACTTCAGCGGCTCCAGACAAAGCGAGGTCGCCTGCTTCATGTCCAAAAGTGTCGTTGATTTGTTTCAAGCCGTCGAGATCCGCGCATACCATGAGACCTTCCCGATTAGCGCGTGTCGCGACTTTCAATTGTTGCTCAGCCAAAGGCAGAAAACCTCGACGGTTATACAATCCCGTCAAAGGATCAACTAGAGTGAGTCTGCGCAATTCTTCTTTGAGACGGTGTTGTTCCAGTGCGTAACGGAGCGAGCGCTCAAGGAGGGACGCCGTCACCTGCCCTTTCACCAGATAGTCCACTGCGCCTGCTTCCATCGCCGCAAGGTCAACTGTACGATCTCCTTGGCCGGTCAGGAAAATGATGGGAATCGAACAACCGCGAAGATAGATCTCATGCAAGAGTTCCAACCCATCACGCTTGCCGAGCTGATAATCAAGCAGACAGATATCGTACTGCCGCTGTTCCAGCTCCTCGAGCGCGGGTTCATAGCTCGCCACCCACTTCAGTGAGAACCGTTTTTCCTCAATCTGAGCAAGTAAGTTGCGTGTGACGACGTAGTCATCTTCATCGTCATCTATAAGCAACACGCGAATCAGGGCTGCATCCATACAACTACTCATCCTCTGTTCGTGATCAAGTGTGATTAGCAAGAAAAGAACACCGATCTACCCCCGCCCTGGCTCAGGACGCTCTGTCCCTCGATGCCGCCGTCAGGTGCTTTCCCAATATTTCAACACTAAAAGTTCTAATCTTGAGCCTTCAAGCAAAAGCAAGTGATTGTGGGGATCGAAGAGCAACGTAGTAATGCGCAAGACGTCCGCAGGGTGCATTCGTGCACCCTGGTTTAGCCCGGGAGTCTCGCTTTCTCTGGCGGCAGTTCGACAACCTGGACCCAGTATCGTGTAA
>JBFWZL010000004.1:0-33206 GCA_050185455.1 Binatia bacterium
TGAGTAGCAAGGAACTCTCCTATCCGGAAGGCGTGAGGGGGATGAAGGAATGCCTCAGGTTCATCGATCAGAAATACACTCCGTTTGCTCACTAGTATAGCGGTAACAATTCCGACAAAACTTCGTATACCATCCCCCTGCTCATCCAGCTTCTCATATTGGGCCACGATAGGGGCGGCATCTCTCGGGTCTGTCGGTAACTCACTAAAATCATTCCCCACTCTCAGACGAAGTCGCTGGGGAACCGTGAAGTCCAGGGCAATCTCTTGGACAAACGCCCGTTTCACTACCTCTCGGATAGATTTCTCCAGAGGACTCCTTCCGTAGTACAAGGCTTGCAGCAAATTTGCCTCTTCAAGCTCATGAGACGGACTAGAAGACTCTTGCACTAACTGGAGTCTGTTCTCTGTAGTAAGAAAACCCATCAGCCCTTGGCCGAATTCCGAAATGAAGAGGTGGCGTTTCTCTTGCTCTAACTCCATCCGGGAATACTGTGTTTCTATGGCTTGCCAATCCCGGGAGGTCATAATGTATTCTTTACATAGCTCAGGATACAAGGCCCGAACTATCCAGATGCCGTTATGGTCTCGATACCGCCTAAAGTTGTAAGCGTCTAAAACTTCCTGAAAGTTTCGCGGAAGTGGCCATTCGGCCTCGTTCACTACAACGCTCGGCGCCGGATGATCTGAGCGACGAGACTGCGTGGTTATCGCAGCGATGTCTTTCAAAGCACGACTCTTGCCAGAATTATTTGGCCCTACAATGACAGTTAGATTGCCAGGCTCAATTGCCGTGTTGTCGTTGAAGATAATACGAGTCAATTTGTACACGTACATGAGGTATTTGCTTTACTTATTGAGAAATCTTCACTGAGTTAGGGATTAGCAATAGTAAAAACTAAGTAGACTCTATGGTCTGTTTTTTCAACGGTCAAGAGAAAAAAGTAGTCTTTGTCTACATGTCTACACCCTGCTTCCCCGTAGACCGTTCCCGCGCCCTTCTTCGTATCACTTTGCATCCCCCACCCTTGTCCGCTATATAGTCCCTTCACGGTTGGTATCCTGCGAAAAAGGAGGTGCCCCATGTCAGATGGCGCCCTAAGTGACCTCAAAATCGTCGAGCTGGGGGAAATGGTTGCCGGACCATTCTGCGCCAAAGTGATGGCCGACTTCGGAGCGGAGGTCATCAAGATCGAACATCCGCACGAGGGCGATGGCGCGCGGCGGCGCGGCCCCTTCCCTAACGATGAGGCGAACCCTGACCGCAGCACGTTATTTTTGTATCTCAACACCAACAAACGCGGCGTCACGCTCGATCTCGGCGTAGCTGAAGGCGCGCGCCTGTTCCGTGATCTCCTCAAGGCTGCCGATATATTGATCGAATCGACTCCGCCCGGCGCGCTCGCCGCTTTAGGTCTTGGCTATGCTGATCTTCAGAAGCTGAATCCACGCTTGATCATGGCCTCAATCTCACCGTTTGGACAAACCGGTCCGTACAAAGACTACAAGGGATATGATCTCAATTGTTACCACTTCAGCGGGATTGGCTACGAAACGCCTTTCAACCAGGTGACCGATCCAGCCACTCAACCACCTTTAAAAGCGTTTGGCGAACAGGCGGAGTTTCTGTCGGGCTGGACGGCGGCGACGGCGATCATGAGCGCCGTGCATTGGCGTCATCTCACCGGCAAAGGGCAACATGTTGACATCGCGGAAATCGAAGCCGCCGCGAACATGCTGCGCGCGAATTTCCCCTTCTATTTTTCGGAACCACCGGAGGGTCCGAACCGTTCGCGGTTGTCGAAACGACAAGAATGGGGCTTGCCGTGGGTGTGGCCCTGCCGTGACGGGCATGTCGCCATTCTCGCGATCACCGATAAACATTGGAACGCGCTCAAAGACTTGTTGGGAAGACCAGAGTGGATGGACGGCGAGCTGTTGAATACACCTCTAGGTCGCTTCATGCATGCTGATGTTATCAAGTCTCTGCTTGAAGCCTGGCTGCTCGAACATGATCGCGATGAGATCTACAAAAGTGGACAGATGTTGCACCTGCCGGTCTTTCCCGTGCAAAACCTGACCGAAGTCATGGCCACGCAACATTTTCGTGATCGTCATTTTTTCGAACCTTACGATGTGCCAGGCATCGGCTCGGTCATGCTGCCTGGCGCTCCATTCAAGATGTCACTCACTCCCTGGAGCCTTCGTCGTCCAGCGCCCCGGCTCGGACAACATAACGTTGAGGTGTATGGTGCTCTCGGGCGGAGCGCCGCAGAGTTGTTGCGTTTGCAGGAGCAGGGAGTGATCTGAAGGATTGACGATTGGGTCATTGAGCGATTGAAGCATGGAACCATTTGTTACTGAACGAATGGAGCAATGACCCGATGAGTCAATGACTCAATTCAGCAGAAGGAGTTTTTATGTCCCGACTACCATTAGAAGGCGTCCGCATCGCTGACTTTGGCTGGATTCTCGCCGTTCCGCACGCCACCGCCTGGCTTGGTGTCATGGGGGCCGAAGTGATCAAGATCGAGTCCAGGCAACGGCTTGATTTAATCCGGCTGCTCGGCCAACGACCAGGCAAGCCCTTAGACATCAATGGTTCCGGCTATTTCAACTCGCTGAACTTCGGGAAAAAAAGTCTCACCCTCGATTTGGGCCATCCGAAAGGGGTGGAGTTAGCGAAAGAACTGATCCGGCGCAGTGACGTGGTGACGGAGAATTTCACCGTTGGCAACATGGCCAAATGGAGTCTGGGTTACGAAGATTTGCGCAAGCTCAAACCGGATATCATCATGTTATCGGGCACGCCGTTAGGCCAGTACGGCTCGGAAAGCCACTGCGTGGGGTGGGGGCCACACACCCAGGCATACGCCGGCATGTGTCACCTCACCGGCTATCCAGACGGTCCGCCGAGCGGTCTTGGCGGCGTGTGGCCGGATTTCATGATCGGCGTGGTCATGGCCTACGCGGTCATGAGCGCCCTCCATTACCGCCGCCGCACCGGGAAAGGACAATACATTGATCTGGCCATGGCGGAAGTTGTCATGAGCATGCTGCCAGAAGGGTTTGCCGACCATAACATGAATGGCCGCGATCGCAGCAAACGAGGCAATCGCGATGATATTATGGTTCCGCACAACGTCTACCGCTGCGCTGGGGACGATCAATGGGCGGCAATCGCCGTCAATAATGAAGCAGAATGGCAAGCACTCTGCAAAACTCTTGGTCACACAGAGTGGCTCAGCGACTCTCGGTTCAAAGATCAGCCCAGCAGAAAGAGTAACGAAGCCACACTCGACGCTCTCCTCGAGACGTGGACATTACAACGTTCGCCTATCGACATCATGCACATCCTACAAGCCGCTGGAGTAGCCGCTACTCCGGTGTACAACACCGAAGGGCTGTGTAATGATCCCCAGTTCCAGCATCGGCGCTATACTGTTCCCATAGACCATCCCGTCACGGGCGCGATTCCTGCTGCTGGTATCCCAGGTCTGTACAGCGCATTACCCAAAGAGACGCTGCAATATACTTCGGCGCCGCGTTTGGGCGAACACAACGACGAACTGCTAGGCGGTCTCCTGGGATTATCATCCGCCGACATCGCCCGACTGAAAGAAGAGCGGGTGGTGTGCTAGCGTATGAGGTAAGGAGCGTTATTGCACGGCATGGCACCTACGACATTACAGCAATTACTTGACAAAATGTTTACTGGAGATGAGCGCTCGCTCGCTCGGCTCATGACCCTCGTTGAACGCGATGGGGCGGAAGTCGGGCCGATCTTGCAAGCCATCGCCCCCAAACTCGGCAATGCCTTCACCATCGGCGTTACCGGACCGCCAGGAGCAGGCAAATCCAGCCTGGTGGATCGGTTAGTGACGCTCATGCGCAAAGCCGGGAAAACCGTTGGCGTGGTGGCGATTGACCCGTCGAGCCCGTTTTCCGGCGGCGCGCTGTTGGGCGATCGTATCCGCATGACCCAGCACTTTCTCGACAAAGGCGTGTTTATTCGCAGCATGGCGACGCGAGGCAGCCACGGCGGTTTGTCACGCGCCACTAAAGACGTGATGAAACTGCTTGATGCGTCCGGACGCGATTATATTCTGGTGGAAACGGTCGGCGTCGGACAGACCGAACTCGATGTGATGGGCGCCACGGATACTGTCATCGTGGGGCTGGTGCCGGAAGCAGGCGATGGAGTGCAGGTCATGAAAGCCGGACTCATGGAGATCGCCGACATCTTCGTGGTCAATAAAGCGGACCGAGAGGGCGCGCCGCGCATGCAAACTGAATTAACACTCATGCTTGAACTGAAATATAGCGCCAAGCATCCGGAGCCGGGCGATCCGCCGCTGTGGAAAATTCCCGTCCTGCAAGCCCAGGCGATTAACAACATCGGCATGACAGAGTTGCTCCAAGCCATCACGGATCATCACCGGTTTTTACAAGAGACTGGGGAACTGGATCGTAAACGGAAAAAGCGACGACGGGAAGAATTGCTCTCACGCGTCGAATATGAAGCCCGGCGCCAATTGACAACTCGCGCGCAAACCGACCCCGCGCTGGCGCGACTGCTAGACGAAGTGAGCGAGGGAAAAATCGACGCCCATTCGGCGTCCCTCCAGATCCTCAGCAGTGAAATCTTCAGAAATGTTTCTTGAAAAAAGGAGAAATAGCATATGAAAGCCGCAGTGCTCTACGAACTCAACACTCTGCTGAAAGTCGAAGATGTCGATCTCGACAACCCCAAACGCGGCGAGGTGCGGGTGAAAATTGCCGCGAATGGCGTCTGCCATAGCGACTATTCCGTTATTCACGGCGTCTTACGTTCACCTTTGCCGGTGGTTCCGGGCCATGAAGGCGCCGGGGTCGTGGAAGAAGTAGGAGCAGATGTGACGCTTGTTAAACCGGGCGATCATGTTGTGTTATCGTTCGCCCCTTATTGTGGACACTGCTACTACTGCTCTATTGGCCGTCCCGTCCTGTGCGACAACATGCGGCTCACCATGGGCAAAGGCGCCCTGCTCGACGGCACCTGTCGTCTCAAGAAAAACGGGAAGCCAATTCATCACATGGCGGGTCTGTCCAGCTTCGCACAATACGCCGTGGTCGCCGAAACATCCTGTATTAAGATTCCGGACAATGTCCCGTTTGATAAGGCGTGCCTCGTTGGGTGTGGTGTGATGACCGGTGTCGGCGCCGCTATCAACACGGCGAAAGTAGAGCCGGGGAGCAGCGCAGTCGTAATCGGCTGTGGCGGCGTCGGCCTTAACGTGATTCAGGGGTGCGCGCTGGCGGGAGCCGGCACGATCATCGCGGTTGATCTGATGGATAACAAACTAGAATACGCTAAGCAGTTTGGCGCGACTCACACCCTCAACCCAAGCCGTCAAGAACTCGTCAAAACCGTCCGCAGCCTCACCGAAGGCCGCGGCGCGGACTATGCCTTCGAAGTGATCGGTCTCGGAAAAACCATCGAACAGGCCTACACCTGCGCTCGTCAAGGCGGCACGACCATCGTCGTTGGCGCTCCGTCGCGTGAAGACACGGTGACAATCCCCGCGTCCAGTTTGCTTACGGAAAAGGTCATCAAAGGATCAGTGTATGGCTCCGCGCGCCCGCGGGTGGACATGCCCAAACTGATCGACCTCTATATGAACAAGAAGCTCAAGCTTGATGAGCTTGTCTCTCGCACCTATTCGCTTGATGAAGTTAACGACGCCATGACCGCGCTGGAAAAAGGCGAGGTCGCCCGTAGCGTCGTGGTCATGTAACCGAGAGGGCGGCGCTCGCGCCGCCCCTATCTTTTCAATTCTCCGCTGTTCTCACTGCTATTCAGCCAAATCAAAACATAAAAGATTCGACCCTAAGTAGAGACGATCCTTGTGATCGTCCACAGGGAAACTGCATTCAGCAGGGCGAAGACAAGCTTCGCCCCTACCCTTTCTCGGAGGGTACCCCAACAGCACACGGTGTGGCGCTTCCTCATTGACTTTCCCGCCGCTAGGCGCCATGCATGACAGGCATAATACATTGAGGCGCAGGAGGGGCTTATGAAACTCGGTATTGAAATGTTCGCCACCGATTACGCCATCCGCCCGGATGAGCTGGCGCGAGCCTGTGAAGAACGCGGTTTCGAATCAGTTTGGTTCCCGGAGCATACCCATATTCCCGCTAATCGTCGCAGTCCGTTTCCGGCTGGCGGCGACCTCCCCAAGGAGTATTGGCATACACATGACCTCTTCGTGGCGCTTGCGGCTGCCGCCGCCGTGACCAAGACTATCAAAATCGGTAGTGGCATTTGTCTGGCGATCGAGCGTGACCCAATCACGATGGCCAAAGAGGTCGCCTCCGTCGATCAGCTCTCAAACGGACGCTTGATTTTCGGCGTCGGCGGCGGCTGGAATGCCGAAGAGATGGAAAACCACGGAACCCCGTTCAAAAAACGCTGGAAGATTTTGCGAGAGAAGGTCGAAGCGATGAAGGTCATCTGGTCGCAGGAAGAGGCCGAATATCACGGGGAGTTCGTGAACTTTGATCCGATCTGGTGTTATCCCAAACCGCTGCAGAAACCTCATCCGCCGATTATGTTGGGCTCCAATACCCCACAAGGTCTGGCGCGGGTGGTGAACTACTGTGACGGCTGGATTCCCAATGCCCGGGCCTTTCAGAAGTTACCAAACATGCTGCAAGACTTGTGGAACCAGGCAGCAAAGGCTGGCCGTCGCAAGGAAGAGATCGCCATCTCCGTGCTTGGGGCGCAGGGTAATGAAACCATGCTGCAACAATGCCGAGAGTTGGGGGCCGAGCGGGCGATTTTCTTCGTGCCGTCGGCGGGACGAGAGACGGTCCTGCCGTTGCTGGACCAATACGCCGCCTTCATTCCGAAGGTCGCGTAACCATAGTGAGGAAGAAGGACTGCTCCTACCAATGACGGGAGCAACAATAGATTGTCGAGGGAGAAAAGGAGCGAACCATGAAGGGAGATGAGGCAGCACTGATCGACGCCTTGTATGCAGCGCGTAGGAACGGCGCACAACCACCAGGACTTGAACAAGTCCAGCTCGACTTGGAAGAAGCGCTCGCGGTGCAGCTCGGTGTTCTCGCCCGCTTCGAAACTGAAGGCGAAAAGCGCGGCGGCTGGAAGGTGGGGCTGACGTCCGGCAACGCCCGCGATCGCATGGGAAAAGATTTTCGCCCGTTCGGGTATGTCCTGCAGAGTCGGATTTTCTCTTCCGGCTCCACGGCGCCGGTGACGAAAATCCTGAACTGTTCAGTGGAACCAGAATTGTGTCTCATCCTTGGCGCGCCACTGCGGGGCGAGTCTGTGGATGTGGCGGAGGCCAAGGCCGCGGTGCGCGCGGTTGCGCCGGCATTCGAGATCAATGAACGTCGCGTAGGACCCGACCCAAGTCATGCGTTACTGTTAGCCGATGGCTTGGCGCAATGGGGCATAGTGGTGGGACCAGAGGCGCCGGTGCGAGATGGGCTCGTTGACACCACGGTCGAATTCTACCGTGATGAGCAGTTGGTCGAGACCAAGACCCCCGGGCCGACCATGGATGACCCATACCTGTCGCTGTCGCGTCTGTGCAGACTTCTGCACAAATACGGAGTGGGCCTGGAGCCAGGACAGCCAGTAATTACAGGTTCGTTTTGCCATCATGCGGTCCGCCAACCAGGCAGACACCGCGCCGTGTTCTCCGGTATTGGGGAAGTGTCGGTACAGTTTATCTAAAGGAGGCGCTCCGCGTATGACCGATTTGCGACTGGACGGACCGGTGAACATCCTCGTGCTGCTCGGGCTCACTCTGCCCGAAGTATCCGAGAGTGACTTGGCAAAGATTCGAGCGGCGGCAGGACCTGACTCGACTATCAAAGTCGCGTCTCAAGTGCGCGACGCCATCACCATGGCCAAGGAGACCGAAGTCATATTGGGCTTCATTCCCGAAGCGTTGTTCCAGGCCGCCCCTCGTCTACGATGGGTGCACGCCATCGCTTCGGGCGTGGACATGTTCCTCTACCCGGCGATGCGGGATTCACAGGTCGTGCTGACCGGTGAGAAAGGCTTGGTGGGAGGACATCTGGCGGATACCGGATTTGGCCTCCTGTTAGCGCTCACCCGCCAAATCGCCACCGCCATTCGCCTCGGCCCCGCCAGCTGGCAGGCGCGCGAGGCTATGCGCCGCAAAGAAATCGAGCTGGAAGGGCTGACGATGGGTATTATCGGTTTCGGCGGGACGGGCCGCGCCATGGCTCGTCGAGCCGTAGCGTTCGGGATGCACGTGTTGGCTCTCGATGAATGGCCTGTGCCGCCCTCTGATGGCGTGGGCGAAGTGTGGGGGCGCGACCGGCTTAATGAATTACTCGCCGCCTCTGACGTGGTCGCGGTCTGCTGCCCGCTCACCGCACAGACCCGACAATTGTTCAACGACGCCGCGTTCACCCAGATGAAGCGGGGAGCGTTTCTCGTCAACGTCACCCGTGGAGAGATCATCGACGGGGAGGCGTTGGTGCGCGCCTTGCAGGACGGCCGCTGCGGCGGCGCCGCGCTCGACGTCGCTCCGCTTGAGCCGTTGCCAGCTGATCATCCCTTGTGGACGTTGGAGAATGTCGTCATGACTCCGCACACCGCCGGAGCCAGCCAACTGCGCGCGCCTCGTAACCTTGAACGATTCTGCGAAAACCTGCGCCGTGTGCGCGTGGGCGAGCCTTTCTTAGGAGTTGTCGACAAACAACTAGGATATTAGGTGGACTGAACGTCTCAAGGGTGAGGACAAACGAAGAAAGTCGAATTGACGAACAAGGCAAGTCCTGATTAAGACAGGATCTGGAGGGATGTCACTATGTGCAGGTCGGCTTTTTGAATCCAGTGTCCTATACGGGAAATCCTGTAACAACGGCCTAGCCTGTGCCGCACACGCGACCGTTCCGGCTCGCGAGATGCCGTTCATACCTTTCGCGAACAGATTCCCTCGTGTCACCCGTTGTTGGTATATGATGCAGAGCGCGCCATTGCCGCTGACCGGCGTGCAGCCGGTTTCGCCTCGATAGGCGAATTTCTTGAGCAAGGCGAAGGGGTCCTCATTTTTCACGAAAGTCAGCTGATCCGTCCTTGAATGAAGACAAGCCAACCCAAGAAGCCCGGACAGTCCGCATTGCTTAGATATTTGAGCCCTGGTTACTGCCGTGAGAACTCTTCTTAAGATCATCCTCGGACATGATGATGTCATGATACGTCGCGCCTGCCGGGATCATCGGGAAGACGTTCTCCTCCAGACGGACGATGATGTCGAGCAAATAGGGTTCGTCTGGGTCCGCGAGCATACGCTCATAAGCGGCGCGCAGATCTTCCTTGCGGGAAACTCGTTCCGCCTTGACTCGATACCCGTGCGCAATTGCGAGGAAGTCAGGATAGATGTCTACCTCTCCCTCCCGCTTGACCGCGGTCGTAGGGTCCCCCAAGCTACTTTCCGCTCGCCGTCCCCGATAGATCATGTCCTGCCATTGGCGGACCATGCCTAGCCATTGGTTATTGATCACCACTACTTTGACGCCCACGCCGTATCGGTGACACGTGCTCAGCTCGTGAATGGTCATGTTCAGACTCCCGTCGCCGTCAATATCGATGACCGTGCGCTCCGGACAGCCAACCTTTGCGCCAATGGCCGCCGGCAAGCCAAAGCCCATCGTGCCGAACCCCGAACTACTGAGGAAGGAGCGCGGCTGGCGCGCCAAATAGTATTGCATCGCCCACATCTGATGCTGCCCAACGCCAAGAGTCACGAGAGCGTTGCCGTCGGTCACATAGCTAAGAAGAGAAAGCGCATACTGTGGCGTGAGTTCAGAATTATCGGGTACTGTCAACGGATATTGCTTTTTTAGATTAGTGACGTAGTTGACCCACTCGTGATAATCACCCGGCTGCGCGGACTCAACCAACTGCTGTAACGCTACACGTAAATCAGCACAGATGGGTAACGTCACTGGTTTGTTTTTGTTGAGTTCAGTTCGATCAACATCAATATGAATGATCTTCCCGTGCTTGATAAATTCGCTCACCTTGCCAGTCACGCGATCGTCGAAGCGAACGCCCACTGCTATCACCAGGTCGGCTTCGTTAATGGCGACGTTAGCGTACTTTGTCCCGTGCATTCCGAGCACATGGAGCGCAAGGGGATGATCTGGAGGAAAGACGCCGAGACCCATGATCGTAGTAGTTACCGGACAACCTAATTTCTCGGCAAATTGCACAAGCAGAGAGCCAGTATCGGAACTGGTCACGCCGCCGCCTACATAGAGAACTGGACGGCGAGAGGCGCGGATAAGCTGACAGCATACTTCGAGTTGGGAAGAAGAAATGGCTCCAATGAGCGGCTCGGGCGGGGCAATCTCCGCCGGCATGCGCGGCGGCGTGTATTTGCCTCCCGGGTCTCGCGGGTAGTGCTGTTGGATATCCTTAGGGATATCGATCAATACCGGACCTGGCCGATTGCCAGCAGCCAACGCGAAGGCTTGTTTCACGACCGTCGGAATATTGGCCACGCGCTCGATGAGGAAGCTCTTTTTGGTAATAGGGGTCGTGATCGCAACGATATTCACCTCTTGAAAAGCATTCTTCCCCAACAGGTGAGAAGGCACATTACCGGTAATCGCCACGATCGGCACCGAATCGCTGTTGGCGTCGCCGATGCCGGTCACCAGGTTGGTGGCGCCGGGACCCGAAGTCGCTAGGCAGACGCCGACTTTACCAGTAGCCCGCGCAAAGCCCTCGGCGGCATGGGCGGCGCCCTGTTCATGCTCGACACGGATACAGCGGATATTGTATTCCTGGAGCACGTCGAAAATCTCTAAATTTGCCCCGCCCGGATAGCCGAACAGCACCTTAACACCTTCGAGCGTAAGGCACCTGGCCAGAATCTGCGCCCCACGTAAGGCATGAGGGCGATCCTCAGGCGTAATCTCTGACAGGGGAGCGCCAAGGATCGTAGGCACGTCCTCATAGGTAACTTGGTCCACGCTATCAGTCATAGTCTGCTGGGCTCCGTTCGAGTCAATTGCGGACGTTTGTTGTTCAGAAGGGTTCAAAAGCTTCATTCCAGCACCCGCTCCCAAAGGATCATATATTTTCCACTTTTTTATTTACCAAGGATCGTTCATGAATTCACGAACAGCAGTAGTCTTGGCTGCCCTGTTTATTTTTCCTCGCTTCCTTGTTTCATCCATTACGGATTGATACAAGCCTGCGATACGATCCGCAGTCACGAGAGCAACCTGCTCTAAGGAATGAGAATTGTCGTCGTATTCAGTTTGTGCAGAGATTGCGAAGTCGAATGAAACGTGGCAAAGCATAGAGTAGCTGATTTTGATGATTTTCCCGGTGATCGTGCCGTGGTACAGTCCTGGCCAGACAAAGAAGGAGGTAGAGTATGCCCATACAGCAATTTGCGCCGATGACCAAAGATTTCCCGACTTTTGACTGCGACGCTCACGTTACCGAACCTGCCTGGATCTGGGAGAGAGCTAAAGACTGGCTAACAAAAGACGAATTTGAAGCGCTTAAGACCTCTATGTGGTTTGACCCGGAGACTAAGCAGCTCATCATTAACGGTCATGCGGGCGCGGGAATAGGCGCTCAACGCATCGGCGGCACGCCCGGAGTCGTCAATATCCTCACTTCGGCTGGGCCGGGGCTCAAGCACAACATCCAACGGGCTCTTAACGTACGCAACCTCAACCCCAAAACCGCCCTCACCAAGGAGCAGGCCAATTATATCGATCACAAAGGCTCCTACGAGCCCGAGGCGCGCCTGCGCGATATGGACGTCCAAGGCATTGACCAAGTGATGATCATCCCCACTGACATCGATACGTATCCCTGGGTGCAAAACGCGATCGGCGCCAAGGCTATGTGCAAGGCCTACAACGAATGGGCATATGAATACTGCCAGGCGAATCCGGAGCGACTCTACTTCGCCGCCATGCTGCCCATGCAGGACCCCACGTTCGCCACCCAAGAGCTGTACCGTGTAGCCGCTAAGGGGTGCCGCGTGGGCCTCGTCCGCCCCATTGACGCCATGGGGAATTATCCGATTCAGCCTAAGTACGATTCGTTGTGGCGCGCCATGGAAGAGACCGGCGTGGTCTACGGCATGCATCCCTTCCCGGCCATGGGCGCGCTTAAACCGCCCGGCTACACCGAACAATACTCCGGGGCGGAGCTGATCTCCCGGACGATCTACGCCTCTGGGCTGCCGCACTTCTTTCTCACCAACGTACAGAACTTTCAAGCCGAAGCGGCGCTGTGGGTGACGATGGTGTTGATGTCGGGCTTCTTTGATCGGTATCCTAAGCTGCGAGCCGCCGTGTTTGAAGCCTCCTCCACCTGGTTGAGTTTCTTATTGGATGAGTGCGACAAGTTCTACAAACTCTACCGCAACGAGCGTCAGTTACCGCGCCTCAAACGCCTGCCCAGTGAGACCTTCTTTGCCCACTGTGTCACCGGCTTCGAAGGCGACGAGGCCCCGCCGTCGCGCCTGCCGGAATTTTACCAAGACATCCTGGCCTGGTCTTCTGATGTGTACCACCACGACGGAGACGACACGTGGCGGGCCCTTGAGACGATGCGCAAGTGTGAGTTGCCGGAGTCCTACCAAGCCAAATTTCTGGGAGAAAACGCGCGCAAGCTGTACCACATCGAGCCGCCCAAGAAATTTATCCGTGAGCGGGTCACCGAGATCGAACGGCCCGACTGGTGGCCGACGGAAGAAGAAGTCACACGCTCCCTTGATCCCGAAGCAGCGATCGTCCGTCGCTATGGGGAAGGGGCGCGGGTGAACGGCCATGCACAAGAAGGGGCGCGCTCATGACCACGACGAAGCGCTTTGCTGTGTTTGACGCCGACACCCATGTGGTAGAGCCCAAAGCAGTGTGGGAGCATTACCTGGAGCCGGAATATCGCACGCTTGGTAAACACGCCCTGTGGCGGGAAGAGGGGGAATACAACTTCTATCTCAAGGTCAATGGCAAAATGTGCCGAGATACGATGAACACCAACATCCCCCGTCATGCTATCTGGCGACCAGGGATGACCTGGGAGCAGGTTGGCGACCTTGACCCTAATACCCGCCACGCCGAGAACGAGGGCGCTTCGAACCCGCAAGTTCGGCTCAAAGATATGGATACGATGGGAGTAGACCAAGCCTTCTTGTACCCCACGTGGTTCGCCGAAGGGTTCCATCTCGTCGAAGACCCTGATGTGGCCTACGCGCTGGCGCGGGCCTACAACAACTGGATGACCGATTTCTGCCAAACAGCGCCGGAACGGCTCTTCGCCGCCGCCATGATCCCGCTGCAAAACATGGACTACGCCATTGCGGAATTACGTCGGATCGCAGCGATCCCGTGCTTTCGCGGGGCGTTTATTCGGCCCATGTTTCTCGAAGGATATTACTTCACGCATCCGTACTACGACCCCTTGTGGGCGGAGCTAGAACGCCTGGGGGTGACGGCGGCTGTGCATCCCACGCCTGGCTTATGGAACCCGGAGTGGACCTCGCACGGACCATTTTTCGAGAAGGTCAAAAATCGCCTTCATCACCGCACGTTCCTGAGCCAGTCCGGCGGCGGACCATTTGCCGGTGGCGGCAATGGCCCCAATATCGCCTTCTTTGCTACGCCGCCGTTAGGCCATCCGATCGCCCCGATTCTGTCCCCATGGTTGGACAATCATATGTTCGTGGCGTCGACGTTGATCGGCTTTACCGTGATGCAACGCTATCCGCAACTAAAGGTGGTGGTGGCGCATGGCAAGGCCTCGTGGATGGAAGAAGTGATCGAGAAGATGGAGGCTTCCACGCGGGTGGTGCCGCTGCTGCACTACTATCCAGTGCGAACGGACCCCGAGGAGATGTGGGAAGAAGGCCACGTACTGCTGGGCTTTGACGCCGAGGAGCGGTTGATTCAGAAGCTGCCGCATATCTTCGCGGAGAAAATCGTCTGGGGCTCGCGTTATCCGCACCACGACACCACCAGCGCGTGGGACGCCATCGACACGCTGACCCAAGCGCATGTCGAGGAATCGAGCATGGCTCGCATGCTGGGTGGAAACGCCGCTGCCCAGTTCGGCGTCAAGCTAACGCAGAAGGTTGGCGTCTAGCGGGCAAGATGCGGTCTGTCAGGATTACGGTCCTCGCAACACTGGCGGCGCGAAAGCGCTGTCGGTGAAGATCGCCGCAGTCTCTCACCCTCGCGGATGAAATTTTTTATGGACTTCGCGAAGACGTTCATTCGTGAGATGGGTGTAAATTTGTGTCGTGGCGATATCGACGTGCCCGAGCATGGCTTGCACGGCGCGCAGATCGGCGCCGCCATCAAGCAGGTGAGTCGCGAATGCATGCCGGAAAGCGTGGGGATAGATACGCCCGCCCTCTATACTCTGCAGGGCGTATCCTTTGAGTAGATGCCAGAAAGCTTGCCGTGTCATGGGCTTTGCCGAGCGTGAGACAAAAAGGTAGGAACTCGTTTGTCCTTTGAGCAAGGCGGGTCGCGCCGTGTTCAGATAAGCTAGCGTCTTTTCCCGCGCCTTGGCGCCCAGCGGCACGACCCGTTCACGCCCGCCCTTGCCGCGGACACGCAGGAATCCAGCTTCAAGATTGACATATTTCACTTCCAGTTTCACGAGTTCAGACACCCGCAAGCCCGTAGCGTAAAGCAACTCGAGCATTGCCAGATCGCGCATACCCAAGGGCGTAGAAGGATCGGGTTTATCCAGTACGGCTTCAACTTGTGATCGCGAAGGGGCGTGCGGCAGTGGTCTCCCAATCTTGGGGAGCAACAAATGCGCGGTCGGGTCGTCGTTGGGCAAAGCGCCTTCGCGTTCTAAAAACCGGTAGAAGCGGCGAAGAGTAGTCAGCACACGCGCTTGGCTGCGAGCGGATAGGCCGCGGTCACGGAGCGCGGTGAGAAATCCGACAAGATGGCGAGAGCCTGCCTCCCGTATATCGTCCACGCCTTGCAATGCAAGATAGCGGCGCAGCTCGGCAAGATCGCGACCATAGGCATCAACGGTATTGGCCGTCAGTCCCTTCTCCACAGTGATATACGCAAAAAACGCATCAACATGGGCATCACTCGTAGAGGGCGTGGAGTCAGCAGAGTTTTTCATGACATTCACGAAGCGCTGACACCCAGTTGTTCACGAAGCGCCGCCGCCAACGCTTTCGTATCAGCGACCTTTCGTCCGTCTTGATCGGTAATATAGAAGACGTCAAGCACCTGGTCGACGTTTGTCGTGATCTTCGCGAGGTGAATCTGCAAGTCGAGTTGGAACAACGCATACGTCACGCAGAAGAGGAATCCCATCCGGTCTGGAGCAGTAATATCTATCAGCGAGTAATATCGAGAACTGTCATTATCGACGGTCACCTCGGTCACAATACGAGCGTTCCGCGTTGCCAGATAGTAAGGCGACTGTACGGCGCGCAACATCTCCTCCATAGTGCGCTCGCCACGAAGCACGGCCCCCAGGCGAGTATACACACGCGTCCATGTGTCTTGATCCAGCACTGTATCGCGACGGTCCAGATGCGAGAGACGAAATACGTCCACGGCGATCCCTTCCTGACTTGTCGAGATACGCGCACTAACAACATTGAGAGCGTGCATCGCCAGCACACCGGTCAGCATCGCAAATAATCCAGGACGATCCTGAGTGACAATCGTTAATTCACTAAATTCCCGCTCTGGAAAATGGACAAGTGAGGTTCGGTAGACTTCTCCCTCATTCGCGCCACGATCACGCATAAAACGATGCACTAATTGGAAGTGTCTAGGCACGGACTCTTCCGGGGTTGAGAGGAAATAGCCGTCTGGCATTGTTCCAAGGAATTCCGCAACCTGTTCAGTCGTGCCGGAAGACGAGAGAAGACTTGCGAGCTGTTTCTTGCGACGGGCCAACCGGGCCTCACGACCTTCGTCCTCAGATTCACCGATCTCTAACCGCTCCAGAGTGCGCCGATAGAGTTCATCCAGCAAACTTCCTTTCCAGGCATTCCACACCTTCGGTCCGACAGATTTCATGTCGGAGAAAGTCAAAATATACAATTTTTTGAGCAGCGCTGGTGTCCCCACTACGCCGGCAAAGTTCGCAACCACCGCATCGTCCGATAAATCGCGTCGCTGCGCGATATGTGACATGAATAAATGGTGCAACACTAAGAGATACCACTCGCGCGTGTCATCAGGAGAAAGCCGCCAACGCGCCGCCGCTGAATCAACCATTCTCGCGCCGCGTTCAGAATGTTCCTGTCCATAGCCTTTGCCGACGTCATGAAAGAGCGCCGCCAGGAACAAAATTTCGACGTTATCAATTTCACGCATGACCTGGGTCAACAACGGCAGTTCGGTTTTATAAACGCCATCACGTAATCGCTCCATCTCCGCCACGCCATGCAGTGTATGTTCATCAACCGTGAACACATGATAGAGATTTCTTTGCGTCCTCCAGCGTAAGTGGCCGAACTCCGGCAGAAGCCACTCAAGCACTCCCACCTCATGCATTTCTCGTAAGGTCTGCGCCACACGCTGTTTCCATTTAAGGATGGCGAAAAACGCGTCGCGTATTTCCACCGATGCAGCCAAGTCTGGCGCTGCTGTGGCAAGCAGTTCGCGGATCAACTGCCGCGTTCCCTCTCCTACTCGTACGTTGTGACGCTGCGCGTCATGAAATATGGTTACGACATTGATGAAGTTCTGTGTAAAAATTTCAGCCTTTGTAACAACCAATGCGCCATCGACCACGCGCACTCCGTCGCGGATCGTACGCCCGCGAGGCAGGCCAATGAAACTGTAGAAACGCGGGGTGTGTAGGCATCGTTCGAGCATCGCCTGGGAAAAATCAGAGATCGTCGTGGCATGGCCGTAATAGCACCGCATAAAGCTCGTCACATCGGCAAACCCGAGAGCCGGAGCCAGTTGATCTTGATATTCAAATGTCAGATGGTCGTTTTCCGCTTGAGCAAGAAGATGGAGGCCATTGCGCACTTTCCAGATAAAATTACGCGCATCTTCGACCGCCGTGAGCAACGCCTGCGAGAGAACGCCTTTAGGAATTAATTCGCGAAGCTCTCGTACTTTATACTTCACCTTTGCTAGCCATCCTGCCGTATGCAGGTCACGGAGTCCTCCTCGACTTTCTTTCAAATTCGGCTCCAGCATGTAAATGGCGCCGCCATACTTCTGATGACGATCTTGGCTCTCCTTGGCTTTATCCTGAAAAAATCGCTCGGCATGTTTCCCGACGATTTCCCGTTCCATTGCCGCGGTAAATTCCTGCTTCAGCGTTTCATCCCCGCACAGATAGCGGTTGTCGAGTAAGGCGGTTTTGATCGTAAGATCCTGGTTGGCGAGCCGGACGCACATCGGTACATTGCGCACGACCTGCCCAACGGTAAAACCCGCATCCATCAGACTATAATAAATCGTTTCACACACCGTCTCGACATATGGGGTAATCTTCCATGGATGCAAGAACAGCAGGTCTATATCAGAATAGAGATTGAGTTCACTCCGACCATAGCCGCCGAGAGCAAAGACGGCGCACCGTTGGTGGAGTTGGGAGTAGCGGCGCGCGTATAGGCGCGTGGCCGCCTCGAAGAGATAACTCACTAAACGATCAATGTACCGCGTGTACAGCTCAACCACTTCTTTCCCACTGGCGCCGGAGCCATGGAGCTGCGCCAGCTGGCCCTGAACACGACTGTGATACGATTTGCTGATATCACGAAGATTGAGGTGTGAATCAATCGCCTCTTCCAAGTCCGCCGAAGGCAGTGGAGGTAATTCAACGAACGACGGAGTATTCGGCGCAGAAATACGCCCGACGATTTCGCTCATAGGCTTTTCTCCGTTCGTCCCGTGCGTAGGAAGCGAGCGATACCAAGAAACAGCCCTTCGGCAAGCGCTTCTTGGTATTCCGGCCGCGCAACATATCTTCCTTCCACCGCATGAGTGAGGAAAGCCGTCTCAACTAAAACGCACGGCATGTGGGCGCCGACCAGCACGTAGAAAGGACCTTTCTTCACGCCCAAGTTGCGCACGGAAGAATATTGTTTTCTCACTCTCGTCACAATGGATTCTTGCAAATGGTTCGCAAGCGCGATCGAATCTTCCTCTTTGCCGCTTTGAATCAGATCACTTAGTAGAAACGATAAACTATCGTTTCTACTATTCCCGCCGGGTCGCAAGCCATTTTCCAATGACGCGAGACGAATCGTGGCGCGATCATTGGTATTGTTCAGATAATAAGTCTCCACTCCCTGAAGATCGGCGTTTGTACTCGCGTTGGCGTGTACGGACACAAACAAGTCGGCTTGGGCGGCATTCGCTTTGGCGATACGCTCTTCTAGCGGAATAAACACATCGGAGGAGCGCGTATACAGTACTTTGACCGGCAAGCGTGCGGTTAATTTCCTTCCTACACGTTTACTGATCGCTAACACCACATCTTTCTCGGAGACGCGGCCCGCCCCTATAGCGCCAGGATCTTTTCCTCCATGCCCAGGATCAAGCATGATAGTGAGAGTTGGCTCCTGCTTTTTTTCCTTTGCCGCTTCTGGGAGAGATTTTTGCCCAACATTTCCCCGGACATCAACAATGACGCGGTAAGGATCATGCAGTACGAACGTTTTATAATTATCAATGCGTTCAATATCGAGCACCACCCGAGTTGTCGTCGGTGAGAACTGGCCGGTTCGCAGTCGCTTGAGCAGACCATCATGAATAGACAACGCCGCGGGAGCATCAGAGCCCCTTTGAGTCTGAAGGAAGTCAATAACCAGGCGCGTTGGTAAGGCATTATCCGGATCCGCCCGCGTCATGAAAATTTCATGACGGACTTCTTGAGAAAGGGTCAAGGTAATGCGCGTGTAATCAGCTGCGGAAACATGCCGCACGCTTTGGAGAACCGCTTGGCTCCTCCTAGCGTCAGCGTACGCATCCGAAAGAGTAGCGGACAGAAGAACGCAAAAGCTCAACAGGAGAAAGGCGGGTGAAGAGGTGAGCGAGCGGGGAGAAAAAAAACGGTTCCGGGAAACTCTCAACTCTTCACTCATGAGGGTATAAACAAACCAGCACAGGAATCTGCCATCGACAGGATAGCCGAACTCCCACAAGGCCAGCGTCAGGTGCCGAATTCCCAAGAGGCCAGATACTGTTTCTGTTCGGAAGTCAATCGGTCAAACTTGATTCCCATACTAGCCAACTTAAGCGTTGCGACCTGTTCTTCCACTTCCTTTGGAACCATGTGGACACTAGGGCCCAGTTTTCCACCATTTTCTACCGCCCACCGCGCAGTCAACGCCTGAGTGGCGAAACTCATGTCCATTACCGCCGCTGGGTGCCCCTCAGCAGCGGCAAGATTCACCAAGCGACCTTCAGCTAGAAGATATATACAGCGGCCGTTCGGCAAATGGTACGCATCGACATTCGGACGCACGTCCTTCTCCACGTTCTTAGCCAGACTCGTCAGCGCCTTGACATCGATCTCGACATCAAAATGGCCGGAGTTACACACAATCGCGCCATCTTTCATTTGCAGAAAATGCTCTTTACGAATGACTCCGGTATCGCCGGTCAGGGTAATAAACAATTCCCCTTCACGGAGAGCCTCACGCATGGTCATGACCCGGAACCCATCCATTGCGGCCTCCAGGGCGCGAATGGGATTCACTTCTGTCACGACAACGTGCGACCCCATGCCGCGAGCGCGCATCGCTACGCCTTTCCCACACCAGCCATAACCGGCGACGACAACGGTCGTACCGGCTAACAAGATACTGGTGGCGCGTAACACCCCATCGAGAGTAGACTGACCCGTGCCGTAACGATTATCAAAGAGATACTTTGTATCGGCATCATTAACCGCCACCACCGGCAGCTTCAGAACGCCCTTTTTCTCCATCGCCCGCAGTCGGATGACACCGGTTGTGGTCTCTTCCATACTGGCGCAGATGCGATCAGCCTGCTTGATATAGGTAGGATCGGTGTGCAACAACGACACCAGATCGGCTCCATCATCGAGAGTCACAAGCGGTTTCTGGTCGAGCACCTGGCGCAGATGCTGATAATAGACCTTTTGATTCTCGCCTCGAATCGCGAATGTCGGAATACCTTCTTTCACCAGAGCCGCAGCGGAATCATCCTGGGTGGACAAGGGATTAGACGCACACAACATCACCTCTGCGCCGCCCGCTTTGAACGCGCGCATCAGATTCGCCGTCTCCGCGGTCACGTGCAGGCAGGCGGACAGTTTCATTCCCTTGAGCGGTTGCGTGCGCGCGAACGTCTCACGCACACGGCGTAAGACCGGCATATGTTGATCCGCCCAGTCGACACGCTTCTTTCCAATAGTCGCAAGCTTCAGATCTTTTACATCTCCTCGTTGAGATCCCATGATATCCTCGTTACTCCTCCGTTACACTTACACTAAACTGGCGGCGCGTTTCAGCGCCTCCGTGCGGTCTATCCGTTCCCAGGGAAAGAGCTCACCCTGTGAGGGACGTCCAAAGTGACCGTAGGCAGCAGTCGCCCGATAGATTGGCCGCTTCAAGCCCAGGGTCTTAATAATTTCTGCGGGTCGTAAATCAAAATTCTCATCGACGATTTTCGCCAACTTGTCATCGGGAATGACGCCGGTGTCAAATGAATCCACCAACACCGACACTGGCTTTGCCATACCAATCGCGTACGCCACCTGGACTTCACAGCGTTTTGCTAGACCAGCGGCAACCAGATTCTTCGCGATATAACGCGCCATATAAGCGGCGGAGCGATCAACTTTCGTGGGATCTTTGCCGGAAAAAGCGCCACCGCCGTGGCGACTGTAGCCGCCGTAGGTGTCTACAATAATCTTCCTCCCAGTCAATCCGCAGTCCGCAAACGGTCCGCCGTGAACGAAGCGTCCTGTTGGGTTCACCAAAAAGACAGTTTTGCTATCGAGAAACTCGGGAGGCACAATCCGCTTGATCACCTCTTCAACCACGGTTTCCTTAATCGTACCGTATTGCGCGTCAGGGCTATGTTGGGTTGAGATCAGCACCGTATCCGCGCGCACGGGATTGCCATCACGATAGTGAACCGTCACTTGCGACTTGCTGTCCGGACGAAGAAACGGCAGCTGGCCGCTTTTCCGAGCTTTGGTCAAGGCTTCCATCAGGCGATGCGCGGTATAAATCGGAAAAGGCATGTATTCTTTTGTTTCGTCACAAGCAAAACCGAACATCATGCCTTGGTCACCGGCGCCTTGCTCCGTATGCAACCCGATTCCTTCAGTCACTCCTTGGGAGATATCAGGCGATTGTAAACCGATTGCCGTCAGTACGGCGCAGGTGTCGGCGTCAAAACCAAGCTCCGAGCTGGTATAGCCAATATCTCGTACGACTTCGCGCGCGAGGTCGGCGTAATTAAGTTGCGCCCTCGTGGTAATTTCTCCGGCAATCACTACCATTCCAGTTTTCGCCAACGCTTCACCGGCGACTCGGCTTTCCGGATCCTGCGCAAGCGCCGCATCCAAGACGGCGTCCGAGACTTGATCGCAGAGCTTATCAGGATGCCCTTCCGATACCGATTCCGAAGTAAACAAAAAATCTTTTGCCGGCATATTTACATATCTCCTTATCGTGCCGCCGTTCTTGCCGAGGGAATGGAACGGCAGGCGCATCTAATAGAATCCCTCTCACAGCGTCAAGGGGCAGAAAAGGAGGACGCAGCCAAGCGCCTCTTGGTGGTGGAGAGAATCACTTTTCGTAAAAACGATTCTCGACAACCTTTGTCACAGCCGCCAACGCCACCATTGCGTCCACTCCGCGTATTTGTATGCCTAGTATACTCCCCTGCGGGGCTCCAAGCGTCATGAGGTCAAGGATGCTACGACCATTCACCGTTCGGCCTTCCCAGCTCACTTGTACTTCGGCGCTCAGACCTTGTAAGGCTTTCACAAAAACAGCGGCAGCTCGCGCATGTAATCCCTGTAGGTTTAGTAAGGTCAATTGCGCACATACTGTCGGGAGATCTCCCATATCTCCTCATACTCCTCAACGTTGTATGTCCCGATGCCGAATTTGAGTTTCATATCCCCATCCCTGCATCCGTTTTCCTACCTCCTCCGCAATGGCGACAGAACGATGCCGACCACCTGTGCAACCAATGGCAAGCGTCAAGTAACTCTTTCCTTCTTGCACGTACAGCGGAAGCGTCCATTCCAGTAGCGCGCCCAGATGCATTAAGAAGCGTTGGGTTTCGTTCTGCTGAAGAACGAAATTCGCAACTTCCCGGTCTATTCCCGTCTTTGCGCGCAATTGTTCGATGAAGAAGGGATTCGGAAGAAACCGTACGTCGAACATCACGTCAGCGTCAGTCGGCACTCCGTATTTGTAACCGAAGGATTGCACTGTCACGAGCAAAGAGGCGTGTTGCGGCGCGATCGAGAGCAATTGCCGCAGCTGCCGACGCAATTCATGCACTGTCAGAGCCGAAGTGTCAAAAACCTGATCCGCGAGTTCGCGAAGACCGGTTAATCCTTCACGCTCAGTACGAATGCCCTGCTCGACGCCTCCTCCGGCGGCAGCAGGATGCGGGCGACGGGTCTCGTTAAAGCGACGAAACAGCACCTCATCCGCGGCTTCAAAATACAAAATCTCCACGCGTTGCCCTTGCCGGCGAAGTTCCTCAAGGACAGAAGGATATTCGCGTAATGAAACACGTTCGCGTAGATCAATGCCTAACGCTACTCGAGTAATCGAATCTTCACTTTTCGCGCAGAGATCAAGGAAAGGCGGGATAAGAGTCACGGGAAGGTTATCAATGCAGTAAAATCCAAGATCTTCAAGCAAGTGGATAGCCGTACTCTTCCCCGACCCAGACAAACCGGTGACTACCACCACACGCATGGCGCGAGACGACGGATTTTCCGTCTCAGGCGTCTTAGAGTTTCGCGTCTTCTTCACAAATGACCCGATATAACTCTGCCTGTGTCCGCGCGCTTAACAAGCGTTCGCGAAAACCACGATCTTTCAATAGACGAGAGACGCGCGCCAAGGCTTTCAAGTGAATTCCAGCGGAATCTTCCGGAGCAACGAGAAGAAAAAAAATCTTCGTCGGCGCGCCGTCTAGGGACTGGCAATCGACTCCGCTCAAACTGCGACCAAACGCCGCTACCACGCCTTTCAGGCCGGGCAACTTCCCATGCGGGATGGCAATTCCTTCACCAATGGCTGTCGTGCCAAGTCGCTCCCGGTCCAGGAGTACGGTTACGAGGTGCTCAGGATCAATTTCTCCATGCTGGGCTGCAAGATGGAAAGCCAACTCGCGCAACACCTCTGTTTTCGTCTTGGTCTTGAGTTCCGGCACGATAAGTTCTTCTTTTAAAATATCGACTACACGCATGACGGGAAACCTTTCTTTTCCTCCGTCCGCCTCGCGACGCCGCAGAGTAGGCTAATGTAATTGTTTGCGTTTCGCCGAGGGAAGAATATTCATGCTTTCCCGATATTTCGCAACCGTTCGACGCGCAATTGTAACATCATCCCGTGACAGCATTTTAGCAATTTCCTCATCGCTCAGAGGATGTGCGGTATCCTCGTTGCTGATCATTTCACGAATACGCTCTTTGACGCTTTCCGAGGCCACATCTTGTCCCTGACGACCCTTCAGCCCGGTCGTAAAGAATTTTTTCAGCGGATAAATACCGCGCGGGGTCGCGATGTACTTGTTCGCAATCGCCCGGCTGACGGTCGATTCGTGAATGCCGACATCCTCCGCAACATCGCGTAAGACAAGCGGCCTCATGTGCGATACTCCATACGTCAAAAAGTCTTGTTGAAACTTAACAAGACTCTGCGCGACCAACAGGAGTGTTCGTTGCCGTTGATGAATACTTTTAATTAACCACGCTGCGGAGCGTAGTTTGTCTTGGATGTAATCTTTCGCCTCTCCTCCCTCCGACAATAGCCGACGATACGAAGCGCTCACTTTCAAGCGTGGCAATCCTTCCTCGTTCAGCGTCACCACCCACTCGTCTCCCACCTTGTGGACGTATACGTCTTCAGTGACGTAGCGGATTTCTCCCTCGCCAAAGTCTCGCGCCGGTTTCGGATCGAGAGAAGAGAGCAGCTTTACAGCCTGCGTGACTTCTTCAATCGTTACCCCCAAGTCCTTGGCGAGCCGATCAAACCGTCGGACCTCAAGCGCAGGGAGATGTTCGCGTACGATTTGTCCCACAAGTCCGAGGATTGGATCGTTCAACGCGGGATTCTCCAGTCCCAGGTTACGTAATTGTAAGAGAAGACATTCCTGCAGGTCCCGGGCGCCGACGCCAGCAGGGTCACATTCTTGAATGATGCGCAATACATGAGCAACGTCTTCGACCTTCACGCACGCGCTTGCGGCGATCTCTTCGATAGGGTCTTGCAAGTAGCCATCTACATCAAGATTGCCGATGATAATTGCCGCAATGCCTTTCTCTTCTTCGGTTAGATCGCGAAAGCGTAATTGCCAGGCAAGATGCTCAGCTAAAGATTCCGTACGATTCGGCTGATTCTCAATCAGGTTTTGTCGTTCCTCGTCAGCGTCTTCATCTCCCCAGGCGGGAAGGGATGGCATTTCATCATTGTAAGTCTCAAGATAGGAGCGCCAATCAATATCTTCAGCAGGAGCAGTTCTCTCCGCTAATTCGCTTACTGGCGGTTCATCTCCCATAACCCCGGCTTCGGCAGGAGAGACTTCCTCTTCACCCGGCTCAACCGCCAACACCGGGTTCTCCGCCAATTCTTCATAGACGAGGGTGTCGAGTTCTCCACGCGGAAGTTGAAGAATTTTGATGGCTTGACGCAGTTGCGGCGTCATCACCAATTTCTGAGTGAGTTTTTGTTGGAGTTTGATATCTAAAGCCATCAGCTTTTTGACCTCAAATTACAGACGAAAACGTTCTCCAAGATACACTTGTCGGGCGCGAGCGCTAGCGGTAATCTCTTGCGGAGTTCCTTCTTCAAAAACCTCTCCATCACTTAGAATATACGCCCGGTCGCAGATAGTTAAAGTTTCTCGCACATTGTGGTCAGTCACAAGAACGCCGATGCTGCGCCCGCGTAACTGTAACATGATCTCTTGGATATCCATGACCGATAGTGGATCAATGCCGGCAAAAGGCTCATCCAATAACATAAACGACGGTTCCATCACTAACGCTCTAGCGATTTCGGTCCGTCTTCGCTCTCCTCCGGACAATGAATCTGCTCGATTGCGCGCTAAGTGTCCGATGCGCAATTCTTTTAACAGCCGTACGAGTCGCTCGCGCCGTTCCGCCGCCGTCAGAGGCAACGTTTCCAGAATTGCCAACAGATTCTCTTCCACGGTCAATTTACGAAAGACTGACGCTTCTTGAGGAAGATAGGTTACTCCCTGGCGCGCTCGTTTATACATCGGTAAGCTAGTAATTTCTTCACCATTACAAATCACGGTTCCCTGGTCAGGGCGGATAAGTCCAACAATAATCGAAAACGTAGTCGTTTTTCCCGCACCGTTTGGCCCCAAGAGTCCAACAATCTCTCCTCCTTTGACTTCAATGGAAACGTTGCGGAGCACAGTGCGTTTGCCATAGGTCTTACTAAGCCCCTCCCCACGCAGCAACTGCTCTCCACTCACGGCTTTTTTGCTCCTTTTTTCTCTTCTCCTTCTTGTTGAGGAACTAGCACCATTTCTGCGCGCCTTGAGCCGCCTCCCCCATCGACCACGCTCCGTTTTTCGTCGAGATACACAGTCACCCGTTCTCCTGTCACTCGATTACCGCCCTCCTGCATGGCTGCGTCTCCGCTCAAAACAACGATACGTTGAGCTTCATCAAACACTGCTTTTTTTCCAGTTGCGCGACGATCACCAGAGATAATTTCCACATGGCCCTCAGCAATAATCTCCTTGAGTCGCTGTTTGGCAGTAGCGTTTTCGTTGTCTGTCGATTTTTTCTGCTTTTCCGACTGCTCCACAGTTTTTCCCTTCGCATCAGAAGCGGCAGGGTTCGACGGCGGAACATCTTCATAAGTCACCGTCAGGAGGTCACTTTTCATGGTGACATCCCCCTGAACGGCCACAACATCATCGCGGTAAATGATGCGTTTCTCTTCGTAACGAAACTCGAGGGTACGGGAACTAATGTGGATCGGTGCATGTTGAGACGTCAGCGACAACGAGTCCACGAGGCTAGAACCCGGGGCATTTGCTCCTGGCTTCCCCTCTCGCGTTGCCTTCTCTTCCGCCCTTGCAATTCCAGCAGATCCTCCACTGCAAAGGAAGAAAAGCAGAAATGCCACTCCCCATTGCTCGCCCACTCTCCCCATCACCCTTCTCCCCTCGTAATTGTGGTAGATACTTCGGCGTTTAATGTCAGCCTTTTCTCCGCCACATCCACAGTATACCCTTGTCCTTCTACCTCTACCCCCTGGCCAACAATCCGTACGGGTCCATCCGAGAAGATGGCGTTGCGTTCATTTTCATACACAGCATTGGGGGTAGTAATAACAAAATCGCCGACTCGCATTTCCAGGTCGCCTGACAATTCCATACGGATTACTTCTTCGTCATCATTGAGATGCACTCGGCCTTCCTGACAACGAAGCGCAATGACATCTCCATTTTTGGCATACAGAGTAACTTCCGGTCCTTCAACAATAATTTCATTTTTTTCTTGTGAGTAACTGGCTTGTCGCGCGGCAATTTCCCATACTTTTTTCCCATCGCGAATTTTCGCACGGCGAAAATCCTGCATTCGTTGCGCCGCCTCTGGCGCGACATCTGTCACCAAGTGAGCGATGTTTTGCTCGTTCTGTCTCTGCGCTTGGAGTGTCGTGACTAACTGGTACCCTATGATGATCAGAGAGACCATCACAGTCAGAGCAATGATAAAGCGCGCCTGTGCTCGACTCATGCTAACTCCTGTTACTGGATTTAAGATACCACTCGCCTCCAGCAACGCAAAGAGAGGCGCCGTCAGAGAGATGCACCAAGCCCTTCATTTCAGGAGGGAAAGGCTCTACCGTTTTTTCACTATAGCATCAAGCGTAAGAAGCACGCGAAGAAGGGATTCAAGTTGAGCGAAAGGAAAGACCGTGGCGCTGTCGCTCAACGCGCGAGCAGGTTCTTCATGAACTTCCATAAAAAGGCCATCAACACCAACAGCAACTGCAGCGCGAGCAAGCGGCGCGATAAACTCACGTTGTCCGCCAGACATACCGCCCTGCCCTCCAGGAAGCTGTACACTATGGGTCGCATCATAGATGACCGGGTAGCCAGTTTGAGCCATAATTGGCAGGGAACGGAAGTCAGAGACAAGATTATTATAGCCAAACGAACAGCCACGTTCGGTCAACAAGATTTCATGGTTTCCCGTAGAAGCAACTTTCTCAGCGGCATGAACCATGTCCCATGGCGCAAGAAACTGCCCTTTTTTAATGTTTACCACTCTGCCGCTGTTTCCAGCGGCCAGCAGCAAGTCAGTCTGACGGCAGAGGAAAGCGGGAATTTGCAGAACATCCGCTACCTCAGCAGCGACAGTCGCTTCCTCGAGAGAATGAATATCCGTCAGAATAGGGACTCCGATCTCCCGCTTGACCTCGGCAAGGATCGGCAGCCCTTCGCGCATCCCCAAGCCGCGGAACGACGAGCCTGAGGTCCGATTCGCTTTGTCGTAGGAAGACTTATAAATGAAAGGAATACCGAGACGGCCCGTCACGTCGCGCACCATTTCGGCGTGACGCAGTGCGGAATCCCGACTCTCCACTACACAAGGGCCGGCAATCAGCACAAAAGGACGCCCGCCACCACACAGGATCGAACCGACAGCCACAACGCGGGGGGAAGTTTCCTGTTGCATTAACGCTCTGCCCCACTTGCGCGTCGCATCATCCCTTCACTCACCCTGGAACGGTGTTGCACCGCAGCGTGAATAAACCCCTTGAACAATGGGTGGCAATCGAAAGGACGTGACTTGAACTCAGGGTGAAACTGAACCCCAACAAACCAGGGATGATCTCGCAACTCAAGGATTTCCACCAGTTTGCCGTCCGGTGAAAGACCGCTGAACATCATTCCTTTGGCCGTCAGCATTTCTCGGTACGCATTATTAAACTCATAGCGATGGCGATGCCGCTCAGAGATCATTTTCTTGCTATAGAGCTGCCCGGCAAGACTTCCTTCCTGCAACAGACAGGGATACGAGCCGAGGCGCATGGTGCCGCCTTTTTGCACCACGTCTCGTTGCTCATCCATTATGGCGATCACGGGGTGGGGAGTCTCAGGGTCGATTTCGATTGAATTCGCAAAGGCGATGCCACAAACGTTACGACTAAACTCAATAACGGCCATTTGTAAGCCAAAACAAATCCCAAAGAAGGGTATTCCCTGTTCTCGCGCATAACGCACTGCCGCAATCTTCCCTTCAGTGCCGCGTTGGCCAAACCCCTGCGGCACAAGCAATCCATCCGCCTTGCGGATCGCGTCAGGCAGCACACCGGCTTCCAAACGTTCAGAGTCGATATGGTCAACCTCCACGCGGCACTCGTTCGCGAACCCGCCATGCGCCAGGGCCTCGTTCACGCTCTTATACGAGTCGATCAAATCAGCATACTTGCCAACCATGGCGATGCGTACCTGCTCACGCGGATTACGAAAGGTGGATACGATTTTTTCCCATTGGCTGAGATTTGGGGAGCCGGTCCACATATTGAGTTTTTCCACAACCCGCTCATCGAGTCGTTCTTCATGGAATACCAACGGCACTTCGTAAATGCACTCCACATCCTTGGCGGTAATCACGGCATTCTCGTCCACATTACAGAAGTGGGCGATTTTCGCTTTTACTTTGGGATCAAGGTAACGATCTGTACGGCAGAGCAGAATGTCCGGCTGAATCCCCAAACTCGTCAGTTCTTTCACACTGTGCTGGGTGGGTTTGGTTTTCAGCTCCCCAGAAGCCGCAATAAACGGGACGAGCGTGAGATGCAGATAAAGCACATGTTCTCGCCCCCAGTCCCAGCGGAATTGACGGATTGCCTCAAGAAACGGCAGTCCTTCGATATCACCGACCGTGCCGCCAACCTCGCAAATCGCGACATCAAATCCTGAAGCCGCAGCGAGAATACGCTGCTTAATCTCGTCAGTAATATGGGGGATCACTTGCACGGTGCCGCCCAGGTAGTCCCCTCGCCGTTCCCGGGTAATGACAGCATCATACACTTGACCAGTGGTAAAGCTGTTCTTGCGAGTGAGCGTAGTCGAGACATAGCGTTCGTAGTGTCCAAGATCGAGATCAGTCTCAGCGCCATCTTCGGTGACATAGACTTCCCCATGTTGGAATGGATTCATCGTACCCGGATCGACGTTTATATACGGGTCCATTTTCAACAGTGTAACCTTGAGTCCGCGCCCCTCAAGCAAGCCGCCGATCGACGCCGCAGCCAAGCCCTTCCCTAATGAAGAAACCACCCCGCCGGTGACAAAAATAAACTTCGTTTTCCGACCTTCCCTGGCGTTCGTGCTCATGGCATTGTCTCCTCTGCGCGTTGTAAATCTTCCGGCGTATCCACCTCCACGGTGGGTCGTTCCGTTTCACTGACCGAAATCTTATAGCCCCACTCCAAAGCACGGAGCTGTTCAAGTTGTTCCGTTTGCTCCAGCACTGTCCTGGGAAGATGAGTAAAAGTAAAAAGGAATTCTCGTCGATAGACGTATAGTCCGATGTGTCGGTAGCCAAGAATTGTTCGTTGCTCTTCAGTCTGTATCTGTCGATCGCGACGAAAGGGAATTGGACTACGAGAAAAATAGAGCGCGATTCCTTCTCGATCAGTCACCACCTTGACCACATTAGGATTTTGCCATTCCACCAAGTCCCAGATAGGCGTCTTAACCGTGGACATGACCGCTGTCGATGCGCCAGTGAGAACGCTGACGGCATCCTCCACCATCGTCGGCGGAAACAAGGGCAGATCTCCCTGCACGTTCACGATGATCTCAGCGTTCAACCCTCGGGCAACCTCGGCTAAACGATCAGTGCCGGTGGGATGATCAGTGCGCGTCATGACGACTTCACCACCAAAGGCTTTCACCACTTGCGCAATCCGCTCGTCGTCAGTCGCCACCAACACGCGAGCAAGCCCACGTACGAGACGAGTGCGTTCATAGACGTGCTGGATCATCGGTTTGCCACGAAGCGAGGCGAGAGGCTTACCAGGGAAGCGAGTCGACCCGTAGCGCGCCGGGATGAGAGCGACGATTTTCACGCTCAAGAAACCCCTTCTGTATTGGTTGAGAATTCAGGCTACGGGGCTTCACTATAGGGAAGAAGCCTGTCGACGTCAAACTCGTTAAAAAAACCGTGAAAATTAAGTATTCATCTTACGTGGGAGGACCGGAAGAGGTGAAGACTCGCCAATATGCAACAAGCACCAATAGCCGACTTGTATTTCGATTCCTTGCTAACCTCGTTCGGCGCCACCACCGCCATCGGAGTGAGCTAACTGTGGGAAGGGGCAGTCAACCATGATCAAGTGATCCGGTATGTGGCGGGGCCGAAGAAAACGGCAGCCGCTCTGTGGCAGACCGTCAAGCCGTTTGTCCGGCAGGGGCAAGCTGAGCAAGGCGGATTAATCCGAGACGACTCAGAGTGAGGAAAAGCCATACATCGACAAGAATGACCTGGGGTGTTGGCATTACCAGCACGCCAAAGATAGACTGCTCTCAGGGATCACCTTCCTGACGGCTCGGTAGAGCCGCCAGGGGGTGGACCCGTACGCTTTCCCTTGATCGCCACGACCGAGCAGTATCTCGCCCCAAGACGCAAAAGGAGAAACGTGCCGTCCGGTGTCCAAACATGAATTGTGGCGGAAGTTACTCAAGCAAGGAGCTCCCACTCTCATCCCCTTTCGGTTTGTCTTAGGCGCAGTGAGGGTTGCCTCAGCGAAGATCAGGGTCTTTCTCAGACAGGAACAGCCGCCCAAGTTTATGTAGCCTCTGAAAACCAATCGCAAAGTTGCCCGGAGGGTGGCCGACAAACACCAGGGCCGGTATCAAAGTGGCGTGGCGGTAAGGGGTAAGGGAAGACCAAATTGAATCATTGTGCCTTAAGGGCCACGCTTTATCGTAACGCGCTCCACTCGGCGTTCTCAACCTTACGTCTCCTCACGCCCCGGCAGGCTTCCGCTTAAAGTGAGTGAAGCAGTATTTTTAATGACAAACGTCCCAACGAAGGCTTCTCCACGCCAGAGTACTGACCCCTTCTCTCCTGCCCAGCGCAGTTGGATCATGAGTCGTGTACAATCTCGAAACACCAAGCCCGAACTGCTAGTGCGTTCGCTTGTCCATCATCTTGGTTACCGCTTCCGCTTATACCGACGAGAGTTACCGGGAGCGCCGGATCTTGTCTTTCCCGCTCGCTCAAAAGTCATCTTTGTTCACGGCTGCTTCTGGCATGGACACCCTTGCAAACGAGGCGCTCGTATGCCGAAAGCCAATGCTGCATATTGGTGCGAAAAGATCGCGCGGAACAAAAAACGAGACCAGAGGCATCGACGGCAACTCCGGCAACTTGGCTGGTCGATTCTGGTGCTCTGGGAATGTCAGCTCCGTGATCGACAAAAACTCGTGTCGCGTCTGTCGCGTTTTCTAGAGCAGGCGGAAAAATAATCTACTATAGGGAACCTAAATGAGAAGTATCTTACCTACAGTGCCCGCCCTTCGACTTCGCTGCGCTACGCTCAGGGGGAGCGGTTTCAGTACCCGTTCGTGCTGAGCGTAACCCGTAGGGTGAAGTCGAAGCCTGAACTCGCTCGGCATAAATGATGTAGGAGAACTATATGCCCGGATGTAGCATGTTTCGTGAATCCCGCATCTTCTCAAGCTTCGTTTCCCACCTTCTGGACAAGATTCTTTCTCGCTTCCCACAACAGCATTCCGTAGAATGGTAAATATTCTAGCCACAGCACCCAACGAAAAGTTTCCGCCATTTTGTGATACATGCAATAAAAAGACAGATAATACAGCCCCAACAACCCGGAGAGCAAAATCCACGCAGGTGAGGGAAAGATACACAGGAACGGCGTCAACCACACAAAATACCAAGGATCTCCGACAGGACTCAGTAAGAACAACAAGCCAAGAGTGACAAAGCTGCCCCATAAGAACGAGCGGTCATCCCTCATATCGAGTCGGCAAAGGAGGAGTAAGATGATCGCACCGAGAGTGACAATGACCACCAAGTGAGCGATCCATCGGTTGCCCGTAAACGCAGCAAGCACAGGAAACACAAAACTATTGGTTTGCCACTGCTCGGCAAACACAACCACGCCTTGCCACAGACCAGCCCCAACCTGGAGAAACGGCGCGAATCCGGCAATAATGACGACTCCTAAAACTAACATCCCGTGGAGGGCAGTCATCCAGCCGTAGCATTTTTTTATTCTCCAGAGAAAAAGAGGCGTCAGCAGCACGGGATAGATTTTTCCTAATATCGCCAAGGCAAGGCTCACTGACGCACTCCCCCATTGTTTGTGAAGCAGCAAGCAGGTTGCAAGCACGAGAAAGAAGGTCGGAACGACATCGTAGTGCGCGGAATTCGTTGTCTCTTTCACCACGAGCGGAGACCAGGCATACACCAGCACCCAGGCGGCATTCAGCTTCAAGCAACTCAATATCTTGATGATGAGGAGACAAATCCCCAAATCAAAGACAAAGAAAATGATTCGTAATCCCCACAGGCTGCCTGGCGCAATCAGCGCCGTCAAACCGAAAACCCCTTGCGCTAACGGAGGATAGATAGTCGGAACCCATGGGTGATTAACGCGGGCCAGAATCTCTGCGAACGCGCCATCGTTCTCAAGAATTTTTTGATATTCCTGAGTCCCTGCTCTCCGTTCCTCCACGGCAGATGGGGCAATGCCGTACGGATTCAGTCCACTCGCAACCACCTTGCCATCCCACAGATAGCGATAGAAATCATCTTCCTGGATTGGATTGGAAAAGAGCAAGATGACTCGGAACAGGACGGCGAACGCCAGAATGATAATGGGATACCGTGTAAAAATTCTTGTCCCCCCCTTTACGAAAGGGGAGCTAGAGGGGATTTCTTGACTGCCGTGCGCTAGAATCCTCCCGTCCTTCGTGCGG
>JBFWZL010000005.1:0-33031 GCA_050185455.1 Binatia bacterium
CATGGAAAGGATTCCGCCGCAGCGCATACGCTTGCTCTACACAGTCGTGGAAGCGTCGGTCGTGCTCTCGCACTGGACCCGGAAGTGTTCATGGAAGAATGTCACTACATTGAGGAAGAATTGCAGAAATTAACGAAGAATTCCTTTACCGAGCTGTCGCGGTTTGCCGAATGGTTAGTGGCGGATCGCGTCAGGAAGTCCGCCACTAACCCCGAGACTGGAACTAATCGACCAACTGGCGATCGTCTCGAACTCGTACTGTCCTGGTATGAAGAGGTGCTCCGTTGCGCCGTGTTAGGGCAAAAGGGGATCCTTCGTTATCGTGATCGTTCGTCTGCGGTTTCACACATGGCGACCGCGCTCGGCGTCAATGGGGCATTGCGGCAACTGGCGCTCGTCTATGATACGATACAAGTGCTCGGACGTAATGCGAACCGCCGACTAGCGGTAGAGGATATGCTGTTACAACTTGCGAAGGCGTCCTAGAGACGATTACGTAGTTTCTTTGTCACCCTTCGCCAAACTCAGAGTGACCGGATAGAAAGGGACAGTCTAACTTCTAAGACCGTTTGTGCCGAGCTTATCGATGTACGAGCGGTTTGGCGACGAGTTTGATTTATGCCGCGTATTTATCTCACGACACCACTGTACTATGTCAATGGCGATCCGCACTTGGGAAGCGCCTACACCATGCTCATTACCGATACCCTGGCGCGATACTACCGCGCTCGCGGGTGGGAGACTTTTTACCTTACCGGCACCGATGAACATGGCGACAAAATCGCTCAAGCCGCCGCGGATGCAGGCATGACGCCAAAAGCGTTCACTGATCAAGTCAGCGCAACTTTTCGCGCCGCTTGGGATGCCTGTAATATCACGTATGACCATTTCATTCGCACAACCGATTCGTATCACATCCGTTTTGTCCAAGACTTGTTGACGCGGGTGTATGAAGCCGGGGATATCTATTTCGACCGCTATGGCGGACTGTACTGCTTTGGCTGTGAACGATTTTATACGGAGAAGGAACTCCGCGACGGCAAGTGTCCAGACCATTTGACTGAGCCAAAGCTCATCGAGGAAGAGAATTATTTCTTTCGCATGGAGAAATATCAGGACCAGTTGTTACGCCATATCGAAGAACATCCTGACTTTATTCGTCCTGAAGGCTTCAAGAACGAAGTGCTGGCGATGCTGCGCGAGCCGATTGGCGATTTGTGCATCTCCCGCCCTAAGAGCCGTCTCACTTGGGGAATCGAGATTCCTTTCGACCAGCGCTATGTCACGTATGTCTGGTTCGATGCGTTGATCAATTATGTCAGCGCTTTGAAATATAAAGGCGACGACGTCTTTCAACAATTTTGGCCGGAGGCGCAACACTTTATCGGGAAGGATATCCTTAAACCTCACGGCGTATTCTGGCCAACCATGTTGATGGCTGCCGGATTGCCTTTATACAAGCATCTGAACGTGCATGGGTTCTGGACCGTCGAAGGTCAAAAGATGTCAAAAAGCCTGGGCAATGTTATTTCCCCCCTGGCCATGAAAGAAAAAATCGGACTTGATGCGTTCCGTTATTTCCTCTTGCGTGAAAGTGTGTTCGGACAAGATGCCGATTTCCGCGAGGAAAGCCTTCATGCTCGCTATAACGCCGAGCTTGCGAACAATCTTGGCAATTTGGTGAGCCGAACGCTGGCGATGCAGGATCGCTACTTCAAAGGCGTGGTGCAGCCGTTAAGTGATCCTACGCTTGAAATTGACCAGCGACTCGCCGCGGCCTTTGCGCAAGCAGCGACGGACGTAGGACAGCATGTCGCCAATCTCGCACTCAGTCGCGCGTTGGAGTCGGTGTTTCGGGCAACCGATCGCGCGAATAAATATATTACTGAAACCGCCCCATTTACCCTGGCGAAAGATGCAGCGTCGTTGCCGCGAGTTGGTGCGATTCTCCACAATTTGCTAGAAGGGTTGCGCATCGCCGCGCAATTGTTGACGCCCTTCTTGCCGGAAACCTGTGACAAAATCTTCACGATGCTGGCGCTGCCGTCCGAACTGCGACAGGAATATGGACTTCCGTGGGGCAAGGCGTTCTTATCGGGTCACCAGGTGCAGAAGCCACAACCGTTATTCCCACGGCTGCCATGATGTTGATTGACTCTCACTGTCACCTGACCGATCCCCAGTTCGATGAAGACCGGGAAGCGATGCTCGAACGCGCTCGCGCCGTCGGAGTCGGGCGCTTCATCGTCATTGGGGCCAATGGCGATTTTGTTCATAACGAAAAAGCTGTCACCCTGGCGCAAGCGGAGGCTGATGTTTTTGCTATCGTTGGCGTGCATCCCCATGACGCAAAGACCATTACCGACGACACCTAACTCCAACTACGGGAGCTTACTCAACATGCCAAGGTCGTGGGCTTGGGAGAAACCGGACTGGATTTTTACTACGACAATTCGCCGCGGGAAGAGCAGCGGACGCATTTTCGCAAGTTCATCCGTCTTGCTCGCGAACTCGACTTGCCGCTCTCGATGCACGTGCGAGACGCCTACGTAGAGGCGGCGGAGATACTGCATGTCGAAGGTGAGGGTGAAATACGCGGCGTCATGCACTGCTTCACCGGCACTACGGAGGAAGCGCGCGCGCTTCTTGATCTTGGGCTTTACCTTTCGTTCAGTGGCATTATCACCTTCAAGAGCGCCAAGGATCTACGCGCGGTGGCGCGCGAGGCTCCACTCGATCGCCTCTTGATCGAGACCGACTGTCCTTTACTTGCTCCCGTACCGTATCGCGGCAAACGCAACGAGCCCGCCTATGTCGTGCAAGTTGCTAAAACCCTTGCCGAGGTCAAAACTCTTCCATTTGATGATGTTGTCGCGGCGACGCAACGAAATACTGAAACGCTCTTCGTTCTAGGATAGGAACTCTTGGCGTTGCTTCTGTCTCTGGATACTCGTCCCTCTTATAGTCGCAGCCCCAATGCGTTGGTAAACATTGCATAACGTCCGCGTTTACGGTTCACTTATGAGAATAGCCTAGCATCTGCACTTGAAGTCAGCTAAGATAAATTATTATTCGCAACGAACCGCGAGCTGGCTTTCCCTTTTTCCCACAAGATATCCTGCTCAGAAGCGCCCCCTCTGGTCGCCCAGACCCGAGCCCCACGTTTCCTTGGTTCTGCAGCTCATCTCGCATGGAGGGACTAGAAACCCACGTGTGTAACCCCTCCTTGTTTCTGGGCGATAAGGAGAAGGAGACGATTGTTTGACCACCTTTACTGAACTTGGGCTTCTGCCCGAACTTCTTCGCGCCGTCCAGCTGGCGCAGTATACCATCCCCACAACTATCCAAGCCCAGGCCATTCCTGTGGTATTACGCGGAGACGATGTGTTGGCCTGCGCCCAAACGGGTACGGGTAAGACGGCCGCATTCTTATTACCCCTCCTCCAACGCTTGAAACAAGGAGAACGGGGAGGCGTGCGTGGCTTGGTGCTGACACCAACGCGGGAACTGGCCGAGCAGATCGGTGAGAATGCCCGTGCCTATAGCGCCGCTCTGCGAACCCGCACGGCCGTGATTTATGGCGGAGCCAGTATGGGAGCTCAGCTAACACGCCTTCGTCATGGAGTCGATTTGGTCATTGCTACGCCCGGTCGGCTGTTGGATCACTTGGCGCGTGGCTCGATCAACTTGTCCTCCGTGGCGACTTTAGTGCTAGATGAGGCAGACCGCATGTTCGACATGGGTTTTTGGCCTGATGTGCGCCGCATCCTGCACGCAACGCCGCCGACGCGCCAAACCTTATTGTTTTCCGCGACCATGCCTTCGGCCATTGAGCGCCTGGCTAATGAAACGCTCCGTTCCCCCGTGGTGATCGATGTCGGCCGCCGAGCAACACCGGTAGCGGCTGTGCGGCAGATAATGCACCCAGTGCAGACGGAACAGAAGCGAGACTTGCTCAATCATCTCTTACAGTACGACGCTATGCGGCACGTCCTCGTCTTTACTCGCACCAAAGCACGCGCTGATCGTCTCGCGGAACATCTGGCTCAGGCCGGTCGCCGCGTGACCGCCTTGCACGGAGGAAAAAGTCAGGGCGCGCGCACTCGCGCACTCGATGGTTTTCGCAGCCGACGCGTCGAGGTCTTAGTGGCGACGGACATTGCAGCGCGCGGTATTGACGTGGACGGAATCTCTCATGTAGTGAATTTCGATGTTCCAATCGTGCCGGAGGATTACGTGCATCGGATTGGTCGTACAGCCCGGGCTACGGCCACCGGTGACGCAATATCGCTGGTCTCGGCTGACGAGGTGAGCTTGATCCGCGCGATTGAGCGTTTGACAGGTGAGACAATCCCCCAACACGTTGTAGCCGGATTCGATCCAGGCGCTGACACCTTGCGTCGCTTCATGCCGGTGGCTACATCGCGCGCTGCGCGCCTTGCCAGCGGCACTCTTCGCCACTTCGCTCCTCGTGGACGGCAGCGCCAACGTAGCGTCTAACGAGACGGTTGACAAAAGTCTGTCCTGACGAAAAGGAAGGAACAGAAGAGAAGGGTGTCAACGTACTTGAAGCAAGTCAGAGGCTTCCAGTCTCGACAAATCGACGGTAATCGCGTCGAGGGAGAAGAGAGTCTACGGGGTGAAAACTTTTGGCGTGTTTTGGAGGCGACACGGGAAAGAAGATCGGAAACGGAACCTCTCTGGTGTCTCATGAGGGTTTCCCCAGATTCCTTCCTCTGTTGAGCGGTAAACCGAAAAGCAGGATGACGCGGGCCCCTACGGTTGTGGGGGAGAGCATGTGTGACAACCGTACGGTGAGTCTTCCTGACTGAGACGTGCCGGAAGTAGAAAAAATCATACTATTCACAGCAGCCATGTTTTGAAGAGGATCCCTAATGGATACAGTCACGACGGCAATTTCTCTTTATCCCACGGTAAAAGCGGCCCGTGTAGCCCTCACCGCCGCGCTCAAGGCCTATCATGGATCCCGTCGTACGGCAGCGGAGCGCTGGGGCCGTCCTAGGAGTCCCGGCGTTAATCCAAACGAGGCCGTACGAACTTTGCGGGAGGTATATCATAATGTCGCTCGAACCATAGCGATCCCTACTCGCCAAGAAAGTGAGAAAAGCAGAAGGCAAATCACTTTGGAGCTCGAAGACGCACGGCAAGTGCTGCTACGGCACGGTCTGTAGCAGCAGGGACGACTGGTTCTAACAGACGTTCACGCTCTAGAAGATTGTCTTACGGTAGTTGTTGGAATCGCTATGCTTCCTGAGAGACTTTTTCTTGCTCACGGCGCAGGTCTCGTCCTTCACGACACTCCTGACAGATTCCGTAGATTTCCATTTTGTGGGTGGTCGCCAGGAAGCCAAATTGCTTGGCGACGTGTTCCTGGAGTTGCTCGATTTGCGGGTGGACAAATTCGAGGATGCGTCCGCAGCGTTCACAGATGACATGATCGTGATGGCGTTCTTCCTCGATATTCTCGAAGCGCGCCTGACCGTCGGCGAAATGCCGTTCCGCGGCGAGGCCGCACTCTTTCACCAGTTTCATGGTGCGGTATACCGTGGCGTACCCCACGCGCGGGTTGACTTGCCGCACCTCGTTGTACAATTCCTCGACGCTAATGTGCCGGTTCGTGGAGAAAAAGACTTGCGCGATGTCCTCTCGTTGAGAGGTCGCTTTCAGTCCTTGTTCTTTGATCCACTGCCGGAAGGTCTCCAGACGACTACTCACTGCGCTGGTCCTCCACTAAACAGTCGGCGCAGCGACGGAGAGAGTTGTTCGGTATTGACATTCCGTCGCGTCAATTCGTCGAGCAAAATTTCGATACGTTCGGACGTTGGTTGATCGCGATCAAGGAAGACCATTTCCTGTTCATGGACACGGCAACTTCCGCCTCGCACCCGATAGCCCACCTCGCGCAGGAGTTTTTCCTCACGCACGCGGATGCCCAACTGTTTCGCCAATGCCTTGAGCTCCTCTAGAAGGGCCGCCCCTTTTCCGCTTGCCGTTTGTTTCTTCGCCATATTGCATACATTGTGGCCAAGGCGATAGGGGTTGTAAAGCGGTCATTTGCTTGCGCGTGGTGAAATGGAATGGTAAGGAAGCGACAACGGCGAGCGGAAAAGGGGAAACCCTACCATGATCAAAAATATTCTTGTGGCGCTGGATGGCTCTGAACACGCGCGAACCGCGTTGCGCTATGCGTTGTGGTTAGCTGAGCATTTCCACGCTCAACTCTCGGGCTTGCATGTCATCGATGTGGTGTCGGTGGAAGGGCCCTTTTTTCAGGACATTTCCGGTGCTTTGGGGTTCGAGCCGTATTTTGACGTCGCGGGAAGGGTGCGTGAGGCGCTACAAGAGCGCGGACAACACCTGCTTGAGGAATTTGCCTTTGCCTGTCAGGAGCGCAATGTTCCGTGCGAAACACATTGCATTACCGGTATTATTGCTAATGAGATCTGCGAACATACTCGGGTTGCTGATTTGGTGGTGATCGGCCACCGAGGGGTGAATGAAAAATTTTCCACGGGACTGCTTGGCGGCACGGCTGAAAGCGTCGCTCGTAAAAGCCCGAGGCCGGTATTTGTCTCTCCCATGCAGTTTAACCCTATTAAACGACCGCTGTTGGCGTACGATGGCAGCCAGCGAGCTAGCGCCGCCCTGCAAAGCGCCGCTGAGTTCTGTGCGCTGATGAATCTCCCATTGAGCATCTTGCATGTCAAACCCCGTGAGGGAGTCGATGAGGGACGGATACTGGACGAGGCCCGTCATTATCTCGGTTCTTATGGAATTCAACCGACCTTTCTATCTTTAAGCGGCTACCCGTACGAACAGATTGTCGCCTGCGTCAAAGAACAAGGGCACGACCTGCTGTTCATTGGCGCTTACGGCCATAGCCGGATTATCGAGATGGTCCTCGGCAGCACAACGGAATACGTACTGCGCAACACGCCTTGTCCGGTGTTTTTGTCGCGGTAGTGTGGGCGATATCCCTGAAGTCTCCAAAATTCCGAGCGCACTTTGAAGCATTGCGGGACCGGAAGGTCAAGCACAAGGTGGAAGAAATGGAAGTTAAGGAATTGCCTTGTCTTTGAAATGAAAGTATTAAAAGCGGCTCTAGCATCAACGCTGATACTGTCTTCACCCGACTCAAGACAAAATATGCGGCGATGCAAGAGCAGGATGACGCTAGATGATGCTTGTCTTCTCGCTTTGAACGGGTCGTTCTCGGGGCACAGCATCTTTCTGATCTTTAAGGCTCATCTAATACCATCCAAATGGAAACTGTCGGCGTTTCCGTCAATCCTAACTAAGTGGTAGATGGTATGTGATATTGGGCTATCTTCCCTGCCAAGTCAGAGAAATGATAAAGAAAAGTCCCCAAGTCATGAGTGTCCTGGTTTGATACCGTTTGGAATTCTCCCCAAACGATAGCCGTCACTTGGCGAATTCGCGCAACACTGCGCGCCGCTTTTTCATAATTTTCCGCGCCGCTAGTACCTGCTTTTCAAATTCAGGATTGTAAGAGGTTAGCCGAAAGCCATCCGGTGATTCAATCAGGAACAGTGTATCCCCTTTTTCAAGATGCAGCTTGGCCAGGGCTTCTTTAGGCAGCACCACCCCTAAGGAATTACCAATGCTCGTTAATTTAAGGGCTAGAATGGCGTCTCCTGTTATTATTTATGTAATAACAACGTAGCTGACGGCATAGTCGCCGTCCACATTCTGTCTGTTCCTTAATATTTCGGTTGCTTTCTGTCTTTATGGTTAGCGCTTTACCATCGTGTGTGTCTTGCGAGACGACAGTTCCGCCTATAAGATCGCCTGACCAAACGGTCAGTGTGGAGGACGAACGATGCGGTTTCCGCTGCATATCACCACCGATATGGTGAAGTGGCAGCTTAAGAATAAGCTTCAAGGACGGGATCGCTATCCCGTCGTCTTAATGCTTGAGCCTTTATATACCTGTAACCTCGCCTGTGTCGGTTGTACGCCGGAGCGCCACATGGGTGACCTGAAAGATCGATTGAGCCTGCAAGAGTGCTTGCAAGCGGTGGACGAGTCTGGTGCGCCAGTGGTGTCCATCTGTGGCGGTGAACCGACGATTTACCCGGAACTGCCGGAGTTGGTGCAAAGCGTTATCGATCGTAAACGCCATGTCTATCTGTGTACGAACGGTATCTTGCTTGAGCGGTTCTACCAGAAGGCCGGTCCGCATAAACGTCTGTCAATTAACGTACATCTCGACGGCATGCGTGAGACGCACGACTTTGTCTGCGCTCGCCCTGGCGTTTTCGATAAAGCGATTGAAATGATTAAGCTCGGGAAGAAACTCGGTTATTCTGTCTGTACGAACACGACTGTATATCGAGAGACGGGCATGGGAGAGATAGAGGAGATGATGGCGCTCCTCACCAGCCTGGGCGTTGATGGCATGATGGTTTCTCCCGGCTATCATTATGAGAAGTTACAAGAAAATCATTTCATGTACCGTCAGGAGATCCACCAGAAATTTGAGCGCGTCCTCGAACTCTCGACGCGCTACAAGATATCTTTGACCCCCTTATTTCTTGAGTTTGCCGCAGGCAAACGTGACTATCCTTGCACGCCCTGGGGCAATGTGACGCGTACGCCGTTCGGTTGGAAGGGCCCCTGCTACCTGATCGGGGACAAGTACTTCAAGACCTGGGAAGAGTTCTGGAACGGCGTTGATTGGCATTACTGGGAAAAACGTGAAGACCATCGCTGTCAGAATTGCTTCATGCATTCGGGGTTCGAGGCATCGGTTGTTCGGCAGTTGCCTGAGAGTCCGAAGGATATGTGGCGCATGGCGAAATGGATGGTCACTGCCTAACCCTCCGTAGGAATCGGTAATGAAAGTCGCTCGTCTGTATGATGCAACGGATATACGTTTTGAAGAAGAGCCCATTCCCTCCGTTGGCCCTGGACAAGCGCTGATCAAAACCAAAGCCTGTGGCATCTGCTCCGGCGATGTCATGGGTTGGTACATGAAGAAGAAAGCGCCGGTGGTCTTTGGGCATGAACCGGCTGGCGAAGTGGTTGAGGTCGGCGCTGGCGTGACTGATTTCCGTTCCGGAGATCGGGTGTTTGTCCACCATCACGCGCCATGTTTCACTTGTCGCTTGTGCCAACGCGGAGAATTCGTGCAATGCGCCACATGGCGATCAACGCGTATCGTTCCTGGCGGGATGGCTGAATATTTTCTCGTTCCTCAAGAGAATCTGGCTGGCGATACCCTGCGCTTACCGGAGGATCTTTCGTTTGCCGATGGTTCGCTCATTGAACCGGCCGCGTGTGTGGTGAAGTCTCTACGGCGCGCCCACCTCCAAGGTGGGGAACGCATTGTTATCATCGGCCTTGGCATTATGGGGCAGTTACATGTTGCTCTCGCTCGTCATGCCGGCGCGGAACAAATCCTGGCAACGGATTTTGTACCTTATCGTCGAGAAAAAGCTCGTCAACTCGGGGCCGACGTGGTCATCGATCCTACGATGGGGAAAACTGAGGACGTGATCAAGGAAGTCACCAATGGTGATATGGCTGAGGTAGTGATCGTCGGACCAGGGTCAATTGAGGCCATGGAGCTCGGTCTTCGTTGCGCCGCACGAGGGGGGACCGTCGTGTTGTTTACGACTAGCATGCCTGACGCGATTCTGAACGTTCTTCCTCACCAGCTTTATTTTAGCGAGGTCAGCATCGTTCCTAGCTATTCCTGTGGGCCCAATGACACCCTAGAAGCTCTGCGGCTCATTCGTGCTGGCGTGGTGACCGCTGAGAAGTTCATCACCCATCGCTTTCCGTTTACCGCGCTGCATGAAGCGTATCGCAATGCCGCCGCGGCGCGGGATTCCATCAAAACTATCGTCGAGTTTCGGTGAATCGCAAAGCAGAGAAAAAAACAGGGTGACCCTTTCTGAAGAGGGGCACCCTGCTATGTCGTCATAGGTGTAGGCGAAGAATTACTTCCTCATACTTTTCATCGTCATCGCTTCGATTCTTGCGGCTGCATCTTCAGCTCTTTTCGCTGCAGCTTCGACTCTAGCGGCGGCTGCCTCGGCTTTGCTGGCTGCTGCCTCGGCTCTGCTGGCTGCTGAGTTGGCCTGTTGCGCGGCTGCTGTCCATGTGTCTCTTGGCGCTTCCGGCTGCTGCTTTGCTGCACAACCGACATTAATCACGCCAAGGAGCGCTACTGCCGCTACTCCAGTCGCGATCCGTCCATAAATCCGCATCATGTCACCCCCTTCCTGAAAATGTTGCTTGTTATATTGCCATAACTGTGCAGGGATTTCTACTCAAAACCCCTGCTTTTCCCACCGTTTGTAGCGAAAACTTTGTCTTCTTTCTAGTATTCGTCGTCAAAGTCGTCGCCGTGGCTATGGCCATGATGTCCGCCACCTGCCGGTTGTTTCTTTTCCGGTTTATCGGCAATGGCCGCTTCCATGGTGAGCATCATGCCCGCGACGCTTGCGGCGTTTTGCAAAGCAATGCGTACGACCTTTGTCGAGTCAATGACGCCAGATCTTAACAAGTTTTCGTATGTATCAGTTCCAGCATTGAAGCCAAAATCGTCTTTCCCATCTTTTACTTTGTTCACGACAACAGAGGGTTCCTGCCCTGCGTTGGCCACGATCTGTCGTAACGGTTCTTCCAGTGCTCTGCGCACGATCACCACGCCTTGCGCGCGTTCACCAGAGAGTTGTAAGGCATCCAGTTTTTTCTGGGCTCGCACTAAGGCAACGCCTCCACCTGGGACAATGCCTTCTTCTGAGGCGGCTTTCGTCGCGTGCATGGCATCTTCAACACGCGCCTTGCGCTCTTTCATTTCCACTTCAGTTGCCGCGCCCACACGGATAACCGCGACGCCACCCGCTAGTTTGGCAAGGCGCTCCTGGAGCTTTTCCCGGTCGTAGTCTGAGGTCGTCCCCTCAATTTGGGAACGAATCTGTTGCACGCGACCTTGAATATCGCTCTTCTTACCCGCACCGCTCACGATGGTTGTATTATCTTTGTCAATGAGAATGCGTTTGCAGCGACCCAAATCATTTAGCCCAACGTTCTCTAGCTTGAGGCCAAGCTCTTCGGCGATAACTCTGCCGCCCGTCAAAATCGCCATATCTTCTAGCATGGCTTTACGTCGATCGCCAAACCCAGGAGCTTTGACCGCCGCACAGCGCAGGGACCCACGCAATCTATTGACGACTAGGGTTGCTAACGCCTCGCCTTCAATATCCTCGGCTATGAGAACGATCGGTTTGCCGCTTTGTGCGACTTTTTCTAGTAACGGGAGAAGTTCCCGCATGTTGGAAATCTTCTTTTCATGAAAAAGAAGATAGGGGTCTTCTATATCCGCAGTCATTTTTTCCGCATTCGTGACGAAGTATGGAGACAGGTAGCCACGATCAAATCGCATGCCTTCGACAACATCAAGGTCTGTCGTCAGCCCTTTGGCTTCCTCGATGGTGATGACGCCTTCCTTGCCGACCCTATCCATGGCTTCGGCGAGAATCTCACCAATCTCGCGTTCTCCGTTTGCGGCGATTGTCCCGACTTGGGCGAGTTGTTCTTTGCCCTTTACTGAGCGGCTTTGTTCTTTAATGCCTGCGATGACCTGTTCAACAGCGGTGTCGATCCCCCTCTTGATCTCCATGGGGTCGAATCCGGCAGCTTGCAGGCGCAATCCTTCACGGACGATAGCTCGAGAGAGAACCGTGGCCGTCGTCGTTCCGTCTCCCGCGTTATCGGCGGTCTTTTGTGCGACCTCGCGGATCATTTTTGCGCCCATGTTCTCGAATTTGTCTTCGAGCTCGATTTCTTTAAGGACGGTCACGCCGTCTTTTGTAACGATGGGGGCGCCGAAACTTTTTTGGATCAGAACATTCCGACCCTTTGGCCCCAAGGTAACCTGTGCTGCATCGGCCAAAAGATTAACCCCTTGGAGGATGCCAACTCGCGCCTTTTCATGCAGGTACACGAGCTTCTTCGCCATGTGGAGAGTCTCCTTTCGCGTTCTTCTTCGCTATTTGTAGAGGAAGAGGAAACGTTAAGCATCTTTCCACAGATTGCAAGGGCCGCAAGCCCTTTGCGTCTCGACTTCAATGGCGAGCCGGAAACCAGTGAGCCCGGGGGATGTCTCGGGGGCTAATAGCAGGAATAACCGCTATTGTTTGATCGTTGTTACGCACAACTACTTGCCCTATGATTTGATCGCGGGCGATGGGGGCTGAAATGACCGACGGAAGCTGCAGAACAATCTTTAAATCTTCGATATCTTCCTTGCGCACGAGCAGCGAGGCTCCCCTGGCGGCAATTGGTCGTAACGTCGAGCTGCTGCCCTTTTCTATCCGCACCTCTCCAAGAGGTTTTCCACTTTTGATGACATTCATGCGAGTAAAATTCGTAAATCCCCATTCGAGCAGATTGGCTGCGACGCTAAAGCGAAGACTGCTACTGCGACCACCAAGCACAACCGCAATAAGTCTGAGCGCTCCCCGCTGCGCCGTTGTGACGAGATTGAAACGGGCCTTGGCTGTGAATCCGGTCTTTAAGCCGTCTACGCCAGGGACTTGGCCAACTAGGTGATTGGTGTTGGGTAAAGAGGTCCTCCCTTCACGAAAAGGCACTCGATTAAGAGAGGTCCATTCGAGTAATAAAGAGTGTCTAGCCAACGTCCTAGCGAGGATTGTTTGGTCAGCAGCAGACGAGATGTCCGGAGGGGTTCCATCTGGCAAAGGTAAGCCGTTTGGAGTTCGATAGAGTGTATCTCGCATCCCCAACTGTCGCGCTCGCCGATTCATTGCCGCAACACAAGCTTCAACCGATCCGTACAAGTGTTCGGCAATGGCAACGGCAGCATCATTCGCCGAGGTGACCATCATTGCTCGTAGCAATTCTTCGAGAGGAAATTCTTCACCAGAGCGTAAATGAATCTTGCGTCCTCCCTCTTGGCTCGCTCGTTTGCTGATCAGAATGGGGATGGAGAGAGACAGTTCGCCTCGTTCTATTGCTTCAAACGTCAGTAACGCTACCATCATTTTCGCTAGCGATGCGGTCGGCCATTCTCGATGATCGTTGAGGGCAAAAAGAATTTCTCCGGTTTCTGCCTCTGTGAGCAGAACTGCCGCAAAAGTTCCGGGAGGGGGCAGCGGAGGAGTTGCCTCGGAGAGAGATCGGGACGAGGGCTGAAAGGAGGATTTAGGAGCGATTTTCCGTGTAGCGCGTTTACTCGACCGTCGCGAACGGGAACGAGGTTTACTCGAGCGCGCTATCGTTGCTGGTTCGGAAGATGTTGCTTTTTTTGTTTCACTTTTCTGTGATGAGCGAGAGGATTGCTTTAGGCCAGCAAGCTTGGCTGTCTGAGACGCCAAATGGGATTTAGATGCATCCTTGCGTACTGAAGTGAGCGGTTTCTCAGTTGAGGATTGGTGTGGAGAGCCTTCACTATGTAGGCTCTGCCCGAGCAAAAGGAGAACACTTCCCACGACAACGAGCCCCCGCCACCTGCCTGACATTTGTCTCACCACCACTCCTCTTTCTTGCCGGGTTGGCTTTTTGCTCTGTCTTAAGGTAGTCCACGCCGGACGCGTGAAGAAGCAATTTCTCCTACGCTACCATACCATATGAAGGTAGGTCAACTTTTTGTGTGGAAGAAGAGCATGGCGGTATCTAAGCTTTGAGCGCGCGATCTCTACCTGGAATAGAGGGGTAAGGCGTAACCCTTACTGCTGTGTTAGTGTGGTTTTGCCGAAAGTTTGGTATGAAGAGCTAGGAGTTCTTCCCGGATCTCGTGCAACAATTGTCGATAATTGTCCGCCGATGGCGAAGGGTCCTTCAGTGAGGGAAGAACGGAAGGTGGAGAGGGAATTGGGAAAGCTTCTTCCTTTTCGCTTTCTTTAATACGTTTTTTCGCGCCAGCGATGGTAAAGCCTTCTTCATAGAGCAAGCGCTTAATTTCCAGCAAGGTCTCTACGTCGCGTTTACGATACAGCCGATGGCGTGACGGTGTCTTTCCTGGCTTGAGAACGGAGAATTCCGTCTCCCAGTAGCGTAAGACATAGGGCTTAACTCCTAGAATTTTGGCGACTTCGCCAATGCGGAAGTAGAGCTTATTAGGCAGCTCTACCTGGTCTGCTTTTTCCATCAAGTTGTGTTAATTGATTGATTTTTTTAGAACCGGACTGGGCTTGAACGAAAGTACGCGTCGCCCCGTGATAACAATTTCCTCGCCGGTTTGAGGATTCCGCCCTTTTCGTGGGCGCTTCGTATTGATAACGAGATTCCCAAAACCAGAAATTTTCACTTTCTCGCCGTTTTCGAGCCGCTTTTTAATAATCTCGAAAATAGATTCGACAATATCTGTAGCTTCTTTCTTAGAGAATCCGACTTTCTCGTAAATACGCTCAACAATATCTGCTTTGGTCATACAGACGCCTCCACTGTCTCCGCCCCTACGATTTTAGGCGCGTATCTCAACGCCGAGCGTTCGCACGATATGCTCAATTACTTGAGTGTGCAAGGTGTTAACCTCTTGTGTTGTTAACGTTCGATCCGGTGCTCGGTAGGAAATCGAGTAGGCCAGGCTCTTTTTCTGAGCAGGAATTGGCGCACCGTGATACAAATCGAATAAATGCGTTTCTGTGATAAGTGGATTTCCGAGAGAGCGGATGGCGTCCACGACCGCCTGGGCAGGAAGGTCTTCCTTGGCAATTATGGCTATATCCCGCACCACGGCTGGAAACCGTGGAAGAGATTGGTACGGACTGACCGGGCGGGCGAACCGTGCGAGTGCGGCAACATCGAGTTCAAAAACCCATGGCGTTTCGTCCAGTTCGAGTTGAGCGCAGTGTGCTGGGTGTAATGCGCCGGCTACCCCGAGCACAGAGCTATCGATGGAAAGCATCGCTGCTTTTCCCGGATGAAGGAACGGGATCTCGACTGCCCGAAGCCATTGCACAGGAGCACTATAGTGCAACTCCTGGTATAATGTCTCAAGAATTCCCTTGAGATCGAGAAAGTCAATACGCGCCCCTTCGCGACCGATTTCGCTCGCTGGCCATTTGCCATATAACACACCGGCGACGCAAAGATGCTCCTGCCGTTCGGTTAGGGAAGCGCCATTTTTAGTATGGAACACTTTGCCAAACTCAAAGGTGGTAATTTGCGTTTCGCCCTGCCGCAAGTTCAGCTGTAAGGCGCGGAGCAAATTACTCAACAGGCTAAGACGCATCTCCACGTCCTCTTGAGAAAGCGGATTTAACAAGATGATTGGCGCCGCTTGTGTAAACAGCCCAGGAAAGAAGGTGTTCAATCGAGATGAAGTGAAGCTCATATTAAGCATTTCCGCCAATCCTTGAGTGGCGAGGATTGCCCGAATACGCTTCCCTAAGGTTTCCTCCAACGTGGATTTCTTTTCTTGCCCTTCAATGCGCGGCAGAAGAGTCGGAATCTTATCGTATCCCCTAAGTCGAGCGATTTCTTCTATTAAATCTGCTTCCTGGGCAATATCTGACCTGTATGGGGGTGACGTGACATACCATGCTGTTCGTCCCCTTCTTTTCACACGCATGCCCAGTGTCTTCAGTGATCGTTTGATTTCTGACTGTTCAATGGAGACGCCAAGGAAAGTATTGACCCGCTGCGAGCGCAGCGGGATCTCAGCTGGCTGGAATGGGCGAGGATAGACGTCGATAACTCCCTGGCTTATTTTTCCGCTGGCGAGTTGAGCAATAAGAACAGCTGCACGGTTAAGGGCAAGTACCGTGCCTTGAGGATCGATTCCCCGCTCGAAACGATACGATGCTTCACTCCGCATGCCGAGACGACGAGCAGTACGGCGAACTGTTTCTGGAATGAAATAGGCGCTTTCCAGCAAGACTGTCGTTGTAGTGCTACGGACTTCCGAGTTCGCACCCCCCATCACTCCGGCAATGGCAACGCCGTGGTCTCGGTCACAAATAAGTAAGTCCTCCGGGACTAAGGAGCGTTCTTGCTCATCAAGAGTGCGTATCGTTTCTGTTGCACGAGCACGTCGCACAATGATTTCCGCACCGGCTAAGGAAGGGAGATCAAAGGCGTGCAACGGTTGTCCACGCTCGATCATGACATAGTTCGTGATGTCAACCAAATTGTTAATCGAGCGCAGCCCTACTGCTTCTAAACGCCAACGCATCCAGGCAGGAGAGGGCGCAACGCGTACATGTTCAAACACCCGGGCTGCATACCGTGGGCATAAGTCGGGATCATCAATTCTGATGCGTGTCTGCTGCTCAATCAACGCCCCGGTTTCGCGTAGGCGCAGGGTTTTCGGGTGAAACCGCGCGCCGGTGAGTGCGGCAATCTCTCTCGCCAACCCGAGAATACTGAGGCAATCGCCGCGATTGGCCGTGACCGCAATATCGATAATCGTGTCTCGTAAACCGAGGAAGGAGTAGAGCGATATCCCAAGCGGCGCATCAGGCGAGAGGAGGAGCAAGCCACTATGGTCTGAGGATAGGCCAAGTTCTTGCTCAGAACACAACGTGCCATGCGATACTTGCCCGCGGATTTCGGTTCGTTCAACTCTCCGCCCATCTAGAAGGGTAGAGCCTGCTGGCGCGAGCGCTACTTTATCGCCATATTTCATGTTAGTTGCGCCACATACGACGGGAAAAGATTCCCCGCCTGTAGTGACGTGACAGACAACGAGATGGTCAGCATTTGGATGAGGCGTAACCTGCGTGATTTGGGCAATTGTTATCGGCGTTGCTCCCTGGTCACTGATCTCTTCGACCTCAAAACCGGACATGGCGAGGCGGTCCGCCAGCTGATTGAGGGGCAGTTCGATCTCGACGAATTCACGCAACCAGTTCAGTGTAACTTTCATCTAGAATTGCCGAAGAAAACGGAGATCGTTCGCGTAGAACAAGCGAATATCGTCTATGCCATATCTGAGCATGGTAATACGGTCGATGCCTATACCAAAGGCAAAGCCTGAATACACTTCAGGATCATACCCCACTGCATGAAAGACATGCGGGTGCACCATGCCTGAGCCTAGCACTTCGAGCCATCCACTGCCTTTGCACACCGGACAATGCTGATCGCGACCGCCACACATTACACACCCCATGTCTACTTCAGCGCTCGGTTCGGTAAAGGGAAAATAACTCGGTCGGAAGCGGACCGGAGTTGCAGTGCCGAACATCGTGTGTACGAAGGCGGTCAATACCCCTTTGAGGTGGGCAAAACATATATCCGCACCGACCATGAGCCCTTCGAGTTGCACGAACATTGGCGAATGCGTCACATCATCATCACAACGATAGACACTGCCTGGCGCGATCACTTGGAGCGGCGGTTGTCGGTGCTCCATGACACGAATTTGCACCGGCGATGTATGCGTACGCAAGACGATTTCCGGTCCGACGAAGAAAGTATCCTGCATTTCACGAGCGGGATGGTCCGCTGGAATATTGAGCGCGGCAAAATTATGGTAATCGTCTTCGATGTCTGGGCCACGAGCGACTTCGAACCCCATGGCGGTGAAGATTGCAATCGTTTCGTCGAGAGTTTGCAACAGGGGGTGTAGCGACCCCCGGGGGCGCTTTCTTCCTGGGATGGTGATGTCGATGCGTTCCGCGGCAATACTATGGGCTCGCTGCTCTTCCTGAATGCGGGCGCGACGGGCTGCGATTTGTGTTTCTAATAGTTCTTTGAGTTGATTCGCCTGCTCCCCAAGTGCGCGACGTTGTTCCGGCGGAAGTCCGCCAAGCCCTCGAAGAATGGACGTGAGCTCCCCTTTTTTGCCAAAGAGCTGCACACGCAATGCTTCGAGCCCCTCTTCATCTTGGTAAGTCTCGAGGGAGGACAATGCTTCGTCGCGAATACGTAACAGGTTGGTATCCATGGAGGCTATTGAGTCTGTTTGGTCCGTTGAGTCTCTTGAGACGCTCTCTCCCCTATACTTTTTAATTCTCTACTAGGAACCTAATAGACTCTCTGAGTCTAGGCCGCTACAGCAACGTGTTGTTTGGCCAGATTGACCACGGCGGCGAACGCTTGTGGATCATGGACCGCAAGCGCGGCAAGGATCTTTCGGTCGATTTCTACATTGGCTTGATGGAGACCGTAAATCAGACGGCTATAGCTGAGTCCGTTCTGTCTTGCTGCTGCATTGATGCGTACATTCCAAAGGCGGCGAAACGTCCGTTTTTTGACTCGACGATCGCGATAGGCGTAAACGAGTCCTCGTTCAACGGTTTCTCGCGCCTGCCGATATTGCCGCCGACGGCCTCCCGTAAAGCCTTTCGCCAATTTGAGAATCTTTTTGTGACGTCGTCGGGCTTTGAAGCCTCGCTTTGCTCGTGGCATTGTGAAGTTTCCTTTTGTCTTTATAAGTACGGAATTAGGCGTTTGATTGCCTTGACGTCTGTCGCAGCGACTAGAGCTGACTGACGGAGGCGTCTTTTTTGTTTACGTGTTTTTGTTGATAAAATATGGCGCAGGTAGGCGCGTTTCCGTTGCACCTTGCCCGAGCCCGTCACTTTGAAGCGCTTTGCCGCTCCACGATGAGTTTTGATTTTAGGCATAGTTATGTTACCTCGGAACCATCAAAACGGACATATTGCGCCCTTCAAGCCGCGCTTGCCCTTCTGGAGAGCCGATATCTTGTACTTTTTCGACGACTTTGTCCAACATCTCTCTGCCAATTTCCGGATGGGTAATCTCTCGGCCACGAAAGAAGACCGACACCTTGACGCGCTGCTTCTTTTCCAGAAAGCGGCGAATATGGTTCACCTTGAAGTCAATGTCATGTTCACTGGTGCGTGACCCAAGTTTGACCTCTTTGACCAAAACCTGTGTCTGGTGCTTTCGTGATTCTTGAACTTTCTTCTTTTGCAGGTAGCGGAATTTGCCATAGTCCATGATCCGACATACCGGAGGAGCCGCGGTCGGCGACACCTCCACCAGATCAAGTTCTTTACTTTCCGCAAGGCGCAGAGCCTCCCCCAAGGGCATGACGCCCGCCTGTTGCCCTTCGGCATCAATGACCCGTACTTCACGCGCGCGGATCTGTTGGTTGATCCGTGTTCCTGCTTCTTTTGCTATGGCGCACCTCCTGGCACGCGCTCAGTGGCCAAGCGGGCGATAAACGCCTCAACCGGAAGGGGAGCAATTTTCTCCCCTTTCCGACCACGTGGCGCGACTGTCGCTGTGCTCACCTCTTTGTCCCCGATCACAATCATATACGGCACTTTTTGTACTTCGGCCTCTCGTATTTTATAGCCGAGCTTTTCGTTTCGCAGATCAAGTTCGCTACGCAGACCGACCTGCAAGAATTGCTCGTGAACTTTCTGAGCATAGGTGTCCTGCGCATCCGTAACGGTCAATATCTTAACCTGTGCCGGCGCCAGCCACAGCGGCAGGTTGCCTCCGCAGTGCTCTAGAAGGATTGCAATAAAGCGTTCAATCGATCCTAATACCGCTCGATGCAACATCACTGGAGTCGCTTCATGTCCTTCCGGAGCGACATATTTGAGTCCAAACCTTTCGGGCATCGCACAATCGATCTGTACCGTAGCAAGCGTCCACGAGCGTTCAAGTACGTCACGAAAATCGAATCCGATCTTCGGCCCGTAGAAGGCTCCTTCGCCTGGAAGAATTTTTACTGAGAAACCCGATTGTTCAAGAGAACGATGGAGCGCCGCCTCAGCTGCGTCCCAGAGCTCAATGCGGCCGAGAAACTTCTCTGGTCGTGTCTGAAGCGTGACCTCGATGCGATCGAATCCAAAGACACTGTAGACCTCCTTGGTCATCGCGACAAAGCGTTCGAGTTCCGTATCTAACTGGTCTGGAGTGCAATAGATATGGGCGTCATCTTGAGCAAAAGAACGTACGCGTGTGAGCCCAGACAGGACTCCAGACTGCTCGAAACGGTGCAGACGGCTAAAGTCAGCATAGCGTATAGGAAGGTCCCGATATGAGTGTTTACGTGACGCAAACAGATAACAATGACCAGGACAGTTCATCGGTTTGACGCCGTACTCGCCATCTTCTACCTGCATTAAGAACATGTCATCATGGAAGGCCTCATAGTGTCCTGAGGTCTTCCATAAATCTGTCTTGTAAATCAGCGGCGTGATGACTTCCGCGTATCCATACTTGTTGTATAAGTCTCGCACATACTGCACAAGAATGTTGTAAACAATTGTTCCCTTCGGATGAAAGAATGGAGAACCAGGGGCAATAGGATGCAGTGAGAACAGATCCAAGGATGGACCGAGGCGGCGATGATCACGTTGCTTCGCCTCTTCTATCCGTTTGAGATAAGCGTCGAGGTCTTTCTGGTTCGCCCAAGCTGTACCATAGATCCGTTGTAGCTGTTCATTGCGAGCGTCACCCCGCCAGTAGGCTCCAGCCACACTGGTCAATTTGAACGCCGCTATCTTTCCTGTTTCTGGCACATGAGGTCCGCGACAAAGATCGACAAATTCACCTTGACGATACAGCGAGATGACTTCGTTCGCCGGAATACTCGCAATAATTTCCGCCTTGTAATGCTCCCCCATGTCGCGAAATAACTGTACGGCGTCGTCTCGGGGAATTTCTTCTCTTGTAACCGCTAAGTTTTCGGAGACAATTTTCTTCATCTCCGTTTCAATCTGCTCAAGATCCTCTGGTGTAAAAGCGCGGTCGTGTTTGAAATCGTAATAAAACCCATTATCTATGACTGGACCGATAGTAATTTGCACAGAAGAAAAGAGCCGTTTGACCGCCTGCGCCATCAGATGGGCGGTTGAATGGCGCAACACCTCAAGGCCATCCGGAGAATCCGGAGCGACCGGTTCAAGTTCACAATCGGTTGTGAGGCAGTGAGAGAGGTCAAGAATTTTGCCGTTGACCTTTACCGCGACAGATTTGCGACTGTTTTGGAGAAGCTTACGCGCAGGAGTTCCCACGGGAACAGAACGTGCTTCTCCATTTTGCAGACGAACGATAATGTGTGGAACCCCTTCGCTCATAGAAAACAAAAAAGGCATCTTCTCACGATGCCTTATCCCTTCCTCCTCACTAACGAGAAGGGTATACCTAATAGTGTCTTTTCCTCACGTTTACTTTGCTTGCGAATTCAGGTATAGGCACGGGCGGGTTTGAACCGCCGACCCCTTCCGTGTCAAGGAAGTGCTCTCCCACTGAGCTACGTGCCTGTATATTTACAGATTAATCAAGTCTTTCTGCTGCCTACCAATTTTCCTGAATAGTGTCAAGAAAAAGTATTTCGCAGAATTTAGGCCTCGCGCACAATCTGTACCGAAACATTCGTGTGTACATCACTGCTCAAATGGATAGGAACCGTGTGTGTGCCAAGCTGCTTGAGGGGCTCCGTAAGGACAATTTTTCTCCTATCAATTGTGAGTCCCTGGGCTTCAAGGGCTTTTTCGATGTCTTGGTTTGTAACTGAACCGAAGAGACGGTCTTCTTCACCAGCGCGCGCAGAAATAATCAGTGTTAACGAGGCGATCTTGTCCGCTAACGATTGCGCAGTTTTCTGGGTACGCTCTCTTTTTCCCGCTGCTAACCGTTTTTGATGTTCCAGGACCCGTAAACTGCGGTTATCGGCCAGGACCGCCATTCCTCGTGGAAGGAGATAATTACGACCGAAACCGTCTCGCACTTTGACGACATCCCCGATTCGTCCTAAGTTTGTCACGTCTTCTTGTAAAATGATTTCCATAACAGTCCTTATTAAACGAAAACAGCCCGTGCGAGGCGTAAAATTCTCTTAAAACCGAGAAGCAGCATACGGTAGCATGGCTCCTGCTCTCGCTCTCTTGATCGCCTTTTTCAACTTTCTTTGATATTTGGCGCTTACTCCGGTGATGCGGCTCGGAAGGATTTTTCCTCGTTCCGTGACATACCGTGAAAGCATGTCGACGTTTTTGTAGTCAATCACCAGATCCTTATTCGCGCGGAATGGACATACCTTGCGACGCATGCGACGGCGTGCTGGGAATTTATCGTCGCTAATAGGTCCTCTTCTGGGTCTGCCTCTTTCAGGTCTCGGCATAGTGTTCATCCTTAATTGATTTTTTAAACTTCCGCTTTATAAAGGCGGTGCTATCAAAGAATGCTATTGTGCTTCGGGTTCTATTTCTACAGGGTCTGGAGCTGCCGCCGCCACCGGAGACGGTGTTGCTGGAATTGGCGCTCCGCGCACGACGGATAGAAAACGCAGCACATCTTCATTCAAGCGCAGGTTGCGTTCTAACTCGTTTAGTGCGGTCGGCTCGGAGTCGTATTCCAGGCGAACATAGTATCCGCGCCGTTGCTTTTTGATGCGGTATGCGAGATCGCGCATGCCCCAGGGTTCGACTTTTAATACATTTCCTTGACCATTCTCTACGATCGTTTGCATCCAGGTTGTCAGTTCTTTCACTCTAGTGTCTGGCAACTCTGGATGGAAGACGCAGAGCGTTTCATAGCTTGGCATGCAATTCTCCTCGTCTGTCGTGCCCACTCTTATCAGACGTATCTTATGAGAGGGGAATGAGATGTCTCTCTCTTTCTCAGTTCTTTTCTTCAAAATCAGAAGTATGAAAAAGCGTTATGGCTTTGTCTACACTTTCAGACACTATTACCTCAACTGCATCTGCCGCGCGATTCACCGCCGGGAGGATAAACGCTTCTTCTTGCAGAGTAAAGGGCTGTAGCACGAAATGCGCGGCATCTTTGCGCCCTTGCGGTCTACCAATGCCAATCTTCACTCGGATGAAATCTTTGCTTCCTAGTGCTTCAATGATGGAAACGAGGCCGCGATTGCCTCCAGCTCCCCCGCCCCCTCGTTTGATCCGGAGTCGTCCCAGCGGAAGATCAAGATCATCATGAATAATAACTAGACTCGTCAGATCGAGGTGGTAAAAATTGCAAAGCTTAGCGACTGCTTCACCGCTACGGTTCATGTAAGTCTGCGGTTGGACGAGCAACACTTTCTCGCTGCGCCACTGAGCCTCGCCCACGAACGCCTGAAAAACTCGACGTGACAGTTTTGTTGACCAACGTTCCGCCAGGAGATCAACAACCCAGAACCCTATATTGTGTCGCGTTTTTCGATATTCCGGGCCAGGATTTCCCAGGCCAACGACAACGCGCACGATTGCCCTCCAAAAGAAGCGAAAAGAACGTTATTTTTGTTCTCCTTCAGCTGGGGCGGCTGCTTGTTCTGCCGCGCCCGCTTCCCCCTCCTCTGGAGCTGCTTGGGCCTCTGTCATTGGTTGGGCAACCGTTACCACCGCTTCGTTCGTATCAAAAACCGCCGTGACTCCTTGCGGCAACACGATGTCTGCAATATGGATCGAATCATTGATTTTGAGGTGAGAGACATCGATTTCCATAAACTCAGGAATATTCCGAGGAAGGCATTCGACCGAGATTTCTCGCATGAGCGATTGGAGAATGCCTCCCGCCGTGACTCCTTCCGCTTTACCAATAAAATGAAGCGGTACCGTGACTGTGATCGTCTTATTGACATCAACCTCATAGAGATCGACATGCAGCACGTTGCTTGTGACCGGATGTCGCTGTATCTCTTTAAGAATCACGATTTTGTCTTGGAGTGCGGGATGTGGCGAGGTCAACTGGATCAGATGCGATCCTTCGAGTCCTCCGATCTTCAGTTGAAATTCTCGACCATCAAAGGATAGTGACGTAGCTTGGTTGCTCGGGCCGTAGAAGATTCCGGGAACTCTCCCATTTCTCCGTAATCGTCCTGACTCTTCTTTTCCTAATGCCTGCCGAGGTTCGACTGCTAGTGTGATTGTTTCCATGGATTCCTCTTACGTGTTACACAAATAGCGAACTAATTGATTCTTCATTATGAATGCGCCGAATCGCTTCTCCCATGAGTGGCGCAAGCGAAAGCACCTGGATTTTATCCAGCGCTTGAGCTTCTGGTCTCAGAGGAATCGAGTTTGTGACCACTAATTCTTCTAGGACCGAAGCGTGAATGCGTTCAATCGCTGGACCGGAGAGAACGGGATGCGTACAACACGCCAAAACCGTTTGGGCTCCGGCTTCACTAATTGCCGCCGCCGCTGTGGTGAGCGTCCCCGCAGTATCTACCATATCATCGACGACGATAGCAATTTTTCCTTCAACTTCGCCGATAATACGCATTTCTGCGACATCCAGATTCGCTTTTTCTGGGATCTTCTTTTCGTCCTCAAAACGCGCCCGACGTTTATCGATGATTGCCAAGGAAGCGCCCAGACGCTTGGCGAACGCGCGCGCGCGTTCGACGCCACCGGCATCTGGAGAAACGATAGTCACTTCTTCTCTCCCTATACGAGAGCGAAGGTATGGCAAGAGCACCGGCGCCGAGAAGAGATTATCGACTGGGATATTGAAGAAACCTTGGATTTGTCCAGCATGGAGTTCCGCGGTTAAAACACGTGAGGCGCCGGCTGTCGTGACCAAGTCCGCCAGCAACTTGGCGCTAATTGGGACCCGAGGAGACACTTTGCGATCTTGACGCGCATAGCCATAATAAGGAATAACGGCCGTGATTCGACTTGCCGAGGCTCGCTTAAAAGCATCCAGCATCAGCAGCAGCTCCATGAGATTGTCGTTCCCTGGGCTACAAATAGACTGGACGACGAAAACATCGCCGCCGCGAACGTTTTCCGTAATCTCAACCGCGATCTCGCCATCGCTAAAGCGGCGGATATCAGCCGCACCTAACGATACTCCCAGGTTTTGGCAAATCTCCTGAGCTAGTGGGCGGTTTGAATTACCGGCGAAGATTTTTATGACATCGCGCATAGGAGCCACCCTTATTGTTATGCGTTAAGTGTCGTACTTACCTGAAGGAGCTGGGGAGGCAGGATTCGAACCTGCGGATGCCGGGGCCAAAACCCGGTGCCTTGCCAGCTTGGCTACTCCCCATCACCGGGGCCAGCTTTCACAAATTTCCTTGAGATGCCTAATAAAAGGACAAAGGGTGAAAAGGTCAAGGGGGGAATTTCTCAAGAGAAAGGGAGAGAAGCTGAAATAGGGAAAAAGAAAAAATCATTTGTACGAATAATTAGCTATTTCAGCTCATTCTATGTTGCGTTGGCTAATGAAGAGGCTCAACCAGAAAAACTCGTCCCTGTTCTTGCAGCACCGCCATGGCGTTTATTGCCACGGCGCGATCTTGGAAAATACCGAAAACCGAAGAGCCGCTGCCTGACATCAGAGCCCCATCCGCCGCAGAGTTGAGCAGGGTGGATTTGATTGCGGCAATCTGCGGATGCTCGGGCAGTACCGCGCGTTCCAGATCATTTACCAGCAGCGCTGATGACGGCCATACTCCAGGTTCCAGCGCGAAAGAAGCCGGAACACTGGCAGTGGGAAGCTCATCAAACCGTTGATACGCCCAGGGGGTGGAGACGGCAAAAAATGGCGCGACGAGCACAAGCCAGCGGCGAGAAAGCGGCGGAACAGGAGTCACAATTTCTCCAATGCCGGTCACACGAGCTGAGCGACAGGGAATAAAGAATGGGACATCCGCTCCCAAGCGTGCGCCGAGCCGACAGAGGCGCTCTTCGGAAAACCCAAGCTGCAGTAGTGCGTTCAGGCTTTTCAACACGGCGGCGGCGTCACTACTACCACCGCCCAGTCCTGCGCCGGCGGGAATCTTTTTTTTGAGATGGACCGAAGCCGTGACTTGCATTGCTGCTTCTTCGAGGAGCAACGCTGCTGCTTTGTAAGCAAGATTCGTTGTGTCATTTGGCACTGTAGGGTCGTCACAAGTCAGGACGAGTCGCGATGCGCCGCCTTCCGTTTTTTGCTTTGCGGTCTCCACTGTAACCTGGACTTCGTCATAAAGACTGATCGGAATCATCAACGAATCGAGAAAATGATAACCGTCCGAGCGCCGTCCGACGATCCGTAAAAAAACGTTGATCTTCGCCGGGGCAAGTGCATGGAGTGTGGGCATGGATTTGCTCTATCGTTCCACCGTCCGTGAGCGCAAGTGCCCACAACGTTGCAGCTTCGCACTCCCTGTGTAACAACTACATATCATGGATGCTTTTCTTACAGTTGCCCAAGACGCTGCTCACCAAGCCGGAGCCCTCATTCGGGAAAATTGGCTCCAACCAAAAATCATTGAAACGAAAACGGATATTGTCGATTTAGTGACTCATGTTGATAAAGCAGCCGATAACCTGATTACTGGGATCTTACGAACGCACTTTCCCACGCATCAGTTGATTGCCGAAGAGTCCGCTGTTTCAGGACAAGAGAGCGCTTATTGTTGGTATATCGACCCGCTTGACGGCACTACAAACTTCGCGCATGCCTTTCCGCATTTTGCGGTGTCGATCGCGCTCGCCCATGAGTCGCACATAGTCGTTGGCGTCGTTCATGACCCGCTACGAGGAGAAACCTTTTGCGCTACGAAAGGGAATGGCGCCACGCTCAACGGCGCGCCGATTCAGGTCTCCCAAGCTTCGTTGTTAGAACAATCGCTAGTGTTAACTGGATTTCCGTATGATCGGAGAAAACGAAGCGAATATTATTTGCGCTTCTATCAGGCGTTCATGATGCGTACACAAGGAGTAAGACGCTGCGGCTCTGCGGCTCTTGACCTTTGCTACGTTGCCTGTAATCGAGCGGACGCCTTCTGGGAATGGCGCCTCCACCCATGGGACACTGCCGCCGGCTCGCTCATTGTCGAAGAAGCCGGCGGCAAGATGAGCGACTTTACCGGCGAGGTGTTTGACATTCATGGCGAACAGACCTTGGCGTCGAACGGTCTCTTGCATGAGGAAATGATACAGGTGTTACAGGAGCTCATTTAATCCTGCACGGTTTTGATTGCCCCATCCGTGAGAAGTTTGGAGAATCGCGACGCTGTCAGTGTCACATCCGCCCTTGCCCAGGCTTTCTTAAAGCGTTCATCCACTTGAGCCGCTTCTTGCGTCTTCTTCTGCGCCCGCAAACTTTGTGCAAGTCCATATAAAGCCCAACCATTTTCTGGGTTGCGTTTCAGGTCTTCACGGTAGACCACTTCCGCGTCAGCCGCACGACCTGCGGCGAGCAGCACCGCGCCAAGCGTGTGTCGCACTGGGTAGTACCACGGCGGCGGTTCGGTGTATGGCAATTGATCTTGCAATTGCACGGCTTCTTCTAATAAGCGAACCGCTTCATCCGTCTGTCTTTTTTGTGCGGCGACTTCTCCCGCCAGCGTCGCCGCGGCAATGCGTAGAAGTGAGGGGACAGGCGTGTTGTCGCCGATCTTTCTTTCTGAGGGGATGGTCGCGGCAAGGACTTCCAGTTTTGCGTGTTCGTTCATGGCTTCATCGAGTTGACCTTTGGCCGCAAAAGCAAGTCCCCGCACGTAACGCCAGATACCAGTGGTGTACTGGAGAGCCTCTGGGGGAGCCGGTTCCGCAAGAATATCGTCCCATTGTCCAAAGCGCGCCAGCGCAAAGAGCGGCGTGGGAGAGATGAATTCCAGGGGCGGCATCTCCTGAATCATTTCTGCCGGCAGCTTGGCGGCGACTTCGCGTGCGGCGCGGATCGACTCCTGACTGCGGCCTTCCATCGTCGCCGCCGCCCACAAAAAGTGAATGTTGTGCGGATAATACATCATGCGATACACGCCCTGTACGTTATGCTTCTCAATGTATGCGGCGTCGACAGCCGCCGCCTGAGCGTTACTTTCCACCGCCTCTTTGTATAGACCAACACGGATGTAGATGTGTGAAGGCATGTGGACGATATGACCCGCGCCAGGCATCAACGCGGCAAGACGCTTGGCGTAGGGCAGTGCTCGTTCCGGGTTCGGCGACGGTTCAACCGCATGAATGTAATAGTGGATAGCTCCGGGATGATCCGGGTTGCGTTTCAGCACGGATTCGAGCGTGGCGACAATCTCGGGAGTGCCCGGTTGTGGTTGACCGTCGAGCGTCCACAGGTCCCACGGACGCAGATTCATCAATGCTTCGGCAAAGAGCGTCGCGGCGTCCAGATCATCGGGGTACTGTTTTGCCACCGCACGCATCGCGTCGGCATAGGCGCTGTCGAGCATCTTGCGATCCGCCTTGGGATCGACGCGTGCCGCTTCGCGATCGCATGAATGTACGCTTGTTCTTTGGCGCTGACTTTTGGCGAGAGTGCGAGCGCTTGTTGGACGGCGTCGTAGGCGGTGCGATCTCGCTCTTCATCAGTCGGAAGATTGTAATTCGGCCCGAGCGTGAGAGCGACGCCCCAATAAGCCATGGCGCAATTAGGGTCCAGTTTTGCGGCCTCCTGGAAAGCCCGAGTCGCTTCGTCATGGTTAAATCCAAAAACGAGGCGAAGACCTTGATCAAAATATTTCTGCACTTCAGGAGAGGTTGTCGTGATCGGATGGTGATGCTCACCAAGATTGTCAAATAATGGTGGTGGCGTTGAGGTTGGAGAAGCATCGTGGGTGTGCTCGGCAGCGGATGAGGATGCAGAGATAAAAGCGATGACCACGGAAGCCAGCAACTGACGCAACATGTAACTACCTCCCTCTTCTCCTAGCTCACCGTGCAATAATGGAGCTGTCAAGCGGAGGGGGAGTGAAGAAGGTTGGTCATGTGAGAGGGATTTTTATTTCAATGCGAAACCTGTTCTAAGGTTCAGTCACAATGAGTTTGAGAGGCAAAGATTGCTGCAGCGCTCTACTTCTCGCCATGACGGTCCGCTCGGTCATGACGAGCGTAACGAAGCAATCTCCGCATAAAGTCCTTCTTTTCGATCCATTACTGCGATGAAACACTAGCTGTATCCGTTGACACTCTTTTTATGCTCGCCGTTACGCCGCGTCCTGTCCAGCTATTTCCCAATCTTTCGGTCTCTCAACATAACGAGGAAAACGAAGGATGAATGTTGTTCCCTGTCCTACAACGGATTCAACTCGCATAGCGCCGTGAAAAAACTTTGTGACAATGTCTCTTGATATTGGCAAACCTAGCCCCGTCCCCTCGCCGAGAGGCTTTGTCGTGAAGAGATCGTCAAAAATTTTTTCGAGATGCTCTTGGGGAATGCCGCAGCCATAATCACGCACCCGCAGTTCTACCTCCTCGTCATTTTTCGTAACAGTAACATGGATCTCCCCGCCATTTCTCTCCGTGTCTTTGTAGGCGTCCATGGCATTGCTGATAAGGTTCGTGAGGACTTGGCCGAATTTACCCGGGTCGCCGCGCAGCGTTGGAGCGGTGGCTGAGCAGGCGACTGTGACTGTGCACTGAGAGTTGCGTAAACGATGTGAGAGCAGGAGTTTTGTATCTTCGATGGACTGGAGAATAGAAAATTCTTTCTCCTCACCTTGTCTCACATCGCGCGTTTGCAGCTTGAGGCTGCGAATATAGGCCACCGCTCGCTCCGTCCACTGCTGTGTGTTGTGGACCAAATTCTCCATTTCAGCGGCAATTTCGTGATGATCGGCCACGTTCACTTCCGGGTCGCCAATAGATTTTCTATACTCATCAATTAAATCCCGCATGATTTTATAGGAAGCGAGGGATGCGCCGAGCGGCGTGTTCATTTCGTGAGCGATGCCGGCGGTCAGGCGTCCGAGATCAGCCATCTTCTCAGAACGCACGAGATGTTCTTGGCTGCGTTGCAGATCGCGATACGCCTCTTCCAGTTGCGTGAAAGAACTCTGAAGTTCAGCATTCAGACCTTGAATCTCTTGATAAGCAAGCGCATTCGCGATGGATAAGGTGCTTTGATTAGCCAAGGTATGGAGCAGGTCGGTATCGTTGGCCGTGAAAAAGACGCCGGATTCTTTGGCTCCGAGTACGATAAAACCAAAGAGTTCGCCTTTGAGATGCAATGGAACAATGAGCTGCGCTCCCATGGCGGAGATGGTTTCCTGGCATTCGTGTTGACTGTGCGAAGGAGTTGAAAAAGGCTCGCTGGTTAAGTCATGCCACGAAAAAATGCGTCGTCGCCGAAGCATTTCTTGAATAAGTAAATGCTCCGCGTTGAGCATCCGTGCGACCGGCATTGAAACAAGAGTGGGGAAGTAATGGCTCTTATCGATTGCGCGGAGAAAAATACCGCCGTGCTGTACACCGAGCGTTTCACTAATGGTGTTCCAGACGAAGGTGAGAATGTCGTCGAGAGCCAAGGTCGAGGCCAAAAATGTACTCGTGGCCTCTAACACTTTCTCCGGGTCATACCGGAGCCGGAAAAAAACGCGGTCTATCCACTGTTGCAAATAGTCTTTGAGGGGATTCAGGAAAGATACTGCTCCAAGGGTGAATAACAATGGGAAGAATGGAGACTGGGCAACTTCTGAAGAGCGAAGGAGAAGATTCAGGAGCGCCAGGAGCGCGAAATAGGAGAGCGACAGAACGGCGGTTAAGGAGAGATAGTACACGCCGCGTTTTACCATGGCGTCAATCTCGAAGAGATCGTGCTTTGCCGTGGCGTATCCAAGACTTAGTGGGAACAGAGACATGGTAAAGACGGAATAATTGACCGGGATGCCTCCGCCAGTGAGACCGGAGAAGACCGTGAGTCCGACAGGTAGGGCGAAAGCGCCGAAAAACCCAAGCGCCACGATACGAATACGACGCCGGACAAGCGGAGAAGTAGTGGTCAGAGAATCCCAGACAATCCCGATGAGGAATGGCAAGCCGGAAAGACCAGCGTACAACTCACACAAGCTATGGAGCATGGAATAGGCGGTCGGTTGATAGAGAAACACTTCATAGAAAACACTGAGCAAGAAAGAGAGGCCGTAAGGAGTGAAAAGAAGAAAAGAACGAGAACGCAAGAAACGGTCCATGGGGAAGACAACCGCCAAATGCACGAAAGCGGCGGGCATGAACGCCTCGCTCAAGATATGCAGTCGAAAAAACCAATGAGGAGAGTAGAGATCGTTCGCGGTCAGAAAGAACAAGCCGATAGTGAGCCCGAGCGACAAGAGTGCGCGGCTGGCCGGAGCCCTTGGCTTCAGGATCCATACGCCAACGCCAACGCCGACGACGACTAGCCCTGTAAATAAATAAGCGCCAAACAGGAGCACGTAGTCTTTCAAGATAAACGTCTGGGAGTGCATCGTCACCCGGGCGGTGACTCCATCTTTTAACAACGTATATGTAATGGCCGAGCCGGAAGGAAGGTGCTGAACCGCTTGATAGATTTCCGCTGCAGTCGTTACTGGCTGACTATTTACGGCAATGACCGCATGTTGATAGAGGTGGCGTTGCGCGGCGACCGACCAGTGCGGCAAGCTCACTGAGGCGACAACCGAGTTTTCTAAGACGAAAAAGCCGGGGAACGTTTTCCCAACCCAACGAGCGCTGGTTGACCCGGTTATTGCCGCGAGGGCAATAATCCCTACTACGATAAAGACTGCGCTCTTGCGCCGCCAAAACTGCTGCAGGGTGTTGTTCTTCATACGGTTGCGCGGACCGGGACTGTCCCTTGAGGAGGTGTGAGATGCGTAGGATTGCTGTGCGCCTCGGTTTCTACATTAGGGCGCCGTGTCGCCCAGAGAAGTCCAACGATAGAAAATCCAAGACAACAGCAGGAAAACCAATCTCCCCAGCGCGCATACATTGTCAGTTCTTGGCGAAGAGACGTTTCCCCGCGCATGATGCCTTCTTTCGCGGTGGACAACGCAGCAGTGCGGCCGGTCGGATCGACGAAGCCGGAAATTCCCGCTGTCGCCACCCGCACGAGCCCACGTCTATTTTCTACCGCGCGCAGTACATTCATGGCAAAGTGTTGCTCGACAGCCGCCGGCGCTTCTCCCAGCCAGGTGTCGTTAGAAATATTGACAAGCAGCTGTGCGCCCGCTTGCACGAGCCGGCGCGTCAAAGATGGATAGGCGGCCTCATAGCAAATGGTGACGCCGAAACGACCGTTCGGGAGCGAGAAGATGGTGGGCTGTGTTCCCGGTGTGAACTCGCTCGGAGCAGTTGGGCTATGAGAAAGCAAGCTCGGAAGAGAAACCGGTCGATACTCCGCGAACGGTACGAGGCGGAGTTTGTCGTACACTGTTGTGAGTTCTCCGATTGAAGAAAAGAGATAAGCGGAATTGTAGTAGTGTGGACCTTGTTCCGTTTCCTCCAATCGCGGTGCTCCTAATAAGAGCGGTGTTTGCAGCCTGCGGGCGAATTCGCCAAGCTGGGCGCGTAAGAGTAATTCTTTATCCAGATAGAAACTGACCGCGAACTCCGGCCATATCGTAAGATCTGGACGAGCGCCAGCTAAGCCTTGACTGGTGACCGAAGCGTATTTGAGCAGCGTGCTGGCATAGTACATCGGTTGCCAACGGTGTTTCGCCGGGATATCGCCTTGAACTAAAGCAATCCGAAGCGGCGCGCTGTCTGTCGGCGCGGCATACTGGTAAAGACGTAAGGCGCCATAACCGCAAGTGCAGATGATAGCTCCGAGCAGCAGACCTATCGGCGGCCAGAGGGCATCCCAGGTTCCAGGTCCCAGGTTCCAGAATTTCTCTTTTCGACTTTGGACTTTTGCTGTTTGACTTTTCCGTTGCGCGACGAGCCTGCTACAAAGCTCAGCCCCTACATATCCACCAAGAGCGATTAAGAATGAGATTCCATACACGCCGGTCAGGTCGGCGATCTGGATCAACAGCGCCTGCTGATATTGAGTATAACCCAGAATGCCCCAGGAAACGCCGAACAGCGGGTTGGCGCGAAGGAATTCTCCACTGACCCACAGGGCGGGAACGCCGATAGCGGTGAGCCATGGATAATTGCGTCGCATCAAGAGGCTTGAAAAGGTCGCGACGATTCCGGTGGGAAGGCCAGAGAAAAAGATAAAATTAGCCAGTAGAAACGGCGTGCTGAAAAGCGGACTTAAGGCAAAATTTTCGGTCACGGTCCAGTACAGCCAATACCCCTGACCGATACACCAGAAGACGCCATATAAGAGGCCGGCAAGAAAGGCGTTCTTGGAAGATTTGCCGCGAACAACAAAAAACAAAGGAGCGAGCGCGAGCCATGCCGCCCAACTCCATGCATACGGAGGAAAG
>JBFWZL010000006.1:0-32049 GCA_050185455.1 Binatia bacterium
AAGCAACAAGCAACGAAAATACAACCTGGTGCGCCCCTACTATCACTTGAGACCAGGACCCTGCAAGCGTTTCAGTCTTGACATAGCCGAACGGCTGCTGAATAGTCCAGGAGGTAAGAATCTTTTCCTTTAGGAGGGTGGTATGAAGCTCTATAATCTAGACCTCAGTAACTTCGCGACGAAGACTCGCATTGTGATGTATGAAAAGGGATTGGACTTTGAGAAGGTCAACCCTCCAGGCGGCATGGGCTCAGCGGATTACAAAAAGATTAATCCGGTCGGCAAGATCCCAGCGCTTCAACTCGATAATGGGCAAGTTATCGCCGAATCCGAAGTCATCAACGAATACCTGGAGGACAAGTATCCAGAAAAACCGTTGCTTCCTAAAGAGGCGGAAAAACGCGCCGTTGTTCGCGGTTGCACTCGCTTCCATGACCTCTATCTTGAACCGCCAATGCGCGCGGTCTTCCCCAAACTCTTTGGTCAGCAGCTCGACGACAAGTTTATTGCGGATAAGATCGCGGAAGTGAACAGTCGTCTTGATCAGCTCGAAAGCATGATCGGGAGCCCTTGGGCGACCGGCGATATGTTCACCACGGCTGACGCTACGTTGGCTCCGACGATCTTTTTCATGGTAAATATGTTGCCGCAGTTCGGTTCCAAGGGGCCAACGGAAGGGCGTCCAAAACTTGCTGCCTGGTGGGCGCGTATCCAAGAACGTCCGTCGACGAAAAAAGCCACTGGCGAACAGCAAGCAGCGCTAGCCGCAATGATGAAGAAGTAAGCACTGTGGGGCAGCCTCTTGTGGCTGCCCCTTTTTTACGTCGCACGTAAAGTTGCCCAGCGATGATCATCACAACCACGAACTCACTTGAAGGAAAAAAGATTCGCGAATACCGAGGGGTTGTCACTGGTGAGGCAATTCTCGGCGCCAATCTTTTCCGCGATCTTTTTGCCGGTTTGCGTGACATTGTGGGCGGACGTTCCGCCAGCTACGAGAAAGAGCTACGCAAAGCCAGAGAAATTGCCTTCCAAGAAATTGAAGACGCCGCCAAGAAAGCAGGAGCCAACGCCATTATCGGCCTCGATATCGATTATGAAGTGCTGGGAAAAGAGAACGGCATGCTCATGGTCAGCGTGAGCGGCACGGCTGTAGTGGTTGATTAAAATTTCGTGCGAATCTCCTAGACAATCCCCTCTTTTTTCAATTCCGTTAGTTCCTGCCGTGACAACCCCAACCGTCCACAGTAGATCTCTTCATTATGCTGTCCCAAGGTTGGCGCTGGGCGACGCAATGCCCACGGACTCGCCGAGAAACGATAGGGCGCGCCGGGATATTGCAGTTCTCCAGCTTCAGGGTGACCAATCGTGGCAAAAAACCCTCGCGCATGCAGATGCGCTGAATTGAGCAGATCTCCTATTGTTGATACCGGCGCGAACGGTACACGCTTCGCCTGCGCGGCGTGATAGACCTCTTGCACGGACTTGTCTTGCGCCCAGTCTTCGAGCAGCGGTTTGAGCGCATCCCAATTCCCTGAACGTGAGGCAAAGTCTTGGAAGATGTCAGCTTCCCCCCATTCGGGATTGCCCATCACTGCCAACGCGCCTTTCCATTGATGATCCTCGATCGCTAAGAAATAAATGTAGCCATCACGGCACGGGATGACGTCTTGGGGGATCAAGCGAAAACCAAGACGCGAGGCGATGCTTTGCATGTACGGCCAGGAGACGTAATTGTTTTCCAGGATTGCCACCAAACATTCTTGTACGGAAATATCGACATGCTGCCCTTGGCCGCTACTGAAGCGACCAAAGAGCGCCCCGAGCGAGCCAATGGCGGCGTTCACTCCAGCCTGGTAGCCAGCCTGTTGGCCAAATGCTTTGAGTGGGGGAAGGTCTGGACGCCCCGACGCTCCACTCAAATAGACGACACCTCCTGCAGCCCACATATTCAAATCGTGCATGGACAAATCATGGTTGGGGCCTGTCTGGCCGAAGGGCGAAATTGACGTCATGACCAAGCGAGGGTTGACCGCACTAAGTTCCTCGTACTTTAAGCCCAGACTCGCCATTCGCGGTGGGAGATAATTGTGGACGAGGAGATCCGCGTTCCGGACGAGACGCTTGAGAACTTCCTGTCCTTTGGCGGTCTGGAGGTTCAGTGTAACTCCGAGTTTGTTTGTGTTCAGATAAAGAAACGTTCCACTCTTTTCTGAATGGGGGAGACCGCCCGGATATGGGCCGCGACGACGAGCGTCATCGCCTTCCGGCTCCTCAATCTTAACGACCTCAGCGCCCAAGTCGGCCATGAGTTTAGCGGCGTATGGCGCGCCGACCATGCCGCCGCATTCGATGACGCGAATGTTTTGTAGAGGACCTGGGAGTTGGGAACTGGAGGTCGAGTGCTGAGTGCTCATGCTACTGTCCTAGTATCTTGGCAATGCTGGATCAATTTCGATAGACCAAGCGTCAATACCGCCCGCCAGGCTTGCCACGCGCTCGAAATCGCGTTGGAGAAGGAAATTGGCGACGCGCAGACTACGCACGCCATGATGGCAGTACACGATAATTTCTTGCTCTGGATCAAGTTCGTGTAAACGTCCCGGAATTTCTCCCATGGGAATATGGATCGAGCCGGGCATTCGCACAAGGGCGACTTCTTCCGGTTCACGAATATCCAAAAGCACGAAAGGCGCGCCAGCGTCACGTTTCATCTTTAACTCATGCACTGTTATTTCGTGTGTCATAGCGAATACTGAGGGGAAAGTGAAAAGTAAAATGATGAGGGGAAAGTGAAAAAGGATTGGGCGAAGAGTACAAAGCATCATCTGTCCTCATCCAACTTTGCCTGGTGTGTTTTCTTACTTGCCACTTTCTACTTTCCACTCGCTTTGACTAATGAGCAATCGGTCTGATAGTAGACAACCAACCCTTACCCTGCAAGGGAGAGCAGTATTATCTCTTTATAAGGAGGATCGACAATGGCGGAATCGGAGCGTTGGCAAAAAGGTGCGGCAAAGATGAAGGAACTCTTCGGGGCCGAACCTCGACCAGGCATGATGCAGGAAGACTTCCTGAAGATTACGGTGGAAAACCTCTTTAGCGATGTCTGGGGTCGTCCTGGATTGGAAACGCGGGAACGGTCGTTGATCACTGTAGCGGCGTTAACTGTCCTGGCCCGTGAGCGCGAACTGAAAGTGCACCTGCGCGGCGCACTAAATGTCGGCATCAGCCGCGAGAAGATCAACGAAATCATGATTCACCTGGCGCACTATGGTGGCTGGCCGGTGGGGGTGAATGGGTTGCGAATCGCCAAGGAATTGTTTGACGAGATTGATGCAAAGGCGAAAGGGTAAGCGAGAAGAAAAGAGAGCACTGCCGTTCGTCCTGAGCGTAGCGAAGTGGAGTCGAAGGACGGCAAGGATGTGTAATCAGCATGCCCACGCACTCTTCGACTTTGCCGCTGGCGCGGCTACGCTCAGAGCGAGTGGTCTTCTGTGTTTGATCAGTAAAGGACTCAGTAATTCGCAATAACCTCCCGTGCAAACTCCACAATACTCTCCTCCACGTATCCCCATGGTGGGGAAATGACGAACTGCGTCAAGCCGACTGCTGCCAGCTGTTTGATTCGCGCGATGATCTCTTCACGCGTGCCGATGAGGCTCATGCGCTGAATCGCGGCCGGCGTAATGAACTCTTCCTCGCCGGGATGCAGAAAACGTGAATGCGTGGCGTGAATATCCGCCCATCGCTTTTCCAGGTATGCGCAGTAAGAGGGAGTTAAAAACTCTTGCATATATACTGGCGGCTGTTGACCTTGTTTGTAGACCTCGTACGCATAGTGAAGCGCAACCGCGATGCGAGGGCCCACGCGCGTCAGCACTCGTGGGCTATTGAGCGCCTCTCCTGGATACAACACACAGGACACGCCAATCGTGACCACGGGAAACCCCGCGCGCCATGCTTCTCCCAGTGCGGTAGTTGCGAGCGTTTTCTTCAATATCTCCGGTTCAAGAATACTGATGGTGATGAGTCCCTCACCTACTTCCCCAGCAATCGCCATGGCTTTGGGATGTGATGCGGCGACATACACCGGTACGTGGTCACGCACATTGATGTAGCCATGCTCCAGGTCAAAGAAGCGGACACGACTCGACTTTCCCCGTTCGCGATACTCAATTTCTTTTCCCCGGAGCAACCCTTGACACACTTCAATAGTATGACGGAACGTGTCTAGCCGTACCGGTGGCATGCCCATTGCCCGCCAGGCCGTATGGCCCGTGCCAAGTCCGAGGATAACGCGTCCCGGAGCCAGCTGATTAATAGTGGCGATCGAATGGGCGATAACCGGCGCGATGCGCGTACCGGCAATCGCGACCGCCGTTCCCAGCGTAATCTTTTGTGTATGTTCCGCGGCTAAAGCCATACAAGCATAAACATCCGACGCCAGCATTTGCGTATCTACAAACCAGACGTTCGAGAACCCCATTTGTTCGGCCAGCATGGCGTGTTTCCAACTATTGTGAATGTGCGACTGAAAACTGACCCCGAAGTGCATACACGTTCCTCATCTGCTTTCTCCATGGATATGTGAAGTTTCTGTAGCGCAGAGATTGAGGCGTGACAATGCTGAGGGACCGTTTCCTCTGTGGCGGAGTGAGTGCTCGAAGATATTTATAAAGCGAAGAAGACGGCTTCTACGAGATGTCTATCCAGTATCTGTATGCTTCGACTCCGCTGCTGTCGCAGCTACGCTCAGCACGAGCGGGAATGGACCATTCACCCTGAGCGCAGCGAAGTGAAGTCGAAGGGACAATCAATAGAGAGTGCACATCAAGAAGACGTATTATGCTTTTGCTCTTTCCACATTCTTCCGCAAGGCGGTGTGCGGGGATCTCCTAGAAATTCGCGACCCGGGACCGGAAATCAATCGAAAGGGTCTTCTATGCGACTTGGAGGAAAGAGAAGAGACTCCTGCTCTATTCCTCGGCTGAGGCTCCTCAATCTCTTGGAGAAACCGACGCAGGCCCGCACGTAGATATTCTGGATCGAGATTGAGGTGTGCACATACGTTCTCAAATGAGTACAGCCATTGTTGCTCGGACGACAAGAACCAGGCGTAGGTCTCGTGAAAAATTCTTTTTCCAGAGCGGGTGTGGGAGCCGCGATATTGAAAAAACGCACCCAATGCGTCTTGCAGAATGCCGAAAAGTAAGCGCCGAGCCCCGGTCCAGACAACAACGGGTTCGTTCCTCAGAAAGGCGAATTGCTCAGGCAGGTATGGCTCCTCAAAGGAAAAGGAGTCAAATCTTTTCTGGCCTTGAGAAAGGGGGGACGAATGGAGCGACGAATCCGGAGAGGGACGCTCTCGCGGTCTTGCTCTTGGGGTTGGTTGTCTAGAGATATTCCGACTCTGCCGGAGATGAGCAGGAACCTCACGTTGACCGCGCACAGCGGTTTTCATAACCTTCATACTTTTTGTAGTCCTTGTTTTTTCCTATCAAAGATTTATTACCTCTTGATGACAAAATGACGACATTCCCATGACACAAGGGCGAGTTGTTCATGCTTCCGGTCCGTGTTCTGGAGAAATTCTCTAACGGCATCAAAAGTGCCGGAGGTTCCAGTTGGTGAGGAACTTTTGTTATAGAGTTGCCCTCCAAGCGCCGATAACGGGGCTTGGAGGTATTTGCATGAAAAATGCAGGAAAAGTGCTGCGAAAGATTTTGCAAAATCCCTACCTGGGTCTTGGCATTGGCGGCACGATCATTCTGGCCAGTCTCTCTGACGCCCTAGACGGGTTGCATTCAATGCAAAATGGTTTTCGCTTGAACTCCTCTCATGGAGTATTGTTATATGGTTGTATACACCTGCTTAAGGCGTTCGCGGACTTGATTGAAGGCGTGGAGCATATCGACGAGGAAGAAGAAGAAATTATTGTAGAAAGCGGAGCCTAGTCACTGTTGGACTGTTGTGGATTCCCCTGCTCAGTTTTTTTGTAGAAAGGAAATTTCATGGCGTTCTTTGAAGAATTCACTAAATTGTGGTTGCCTAACCCGTTGGCCGTTATCGTCGTCGGTGTCGCTGCTCCTATCGTTTTTCCAATGGTGGGCTCCGTGCTCCGAGCCTTGACCAAGGAAATCATAAGAGGAGGTTTATGTCTTGCAGAAATGGTGGAAGAGATTAGAGCTGAAACTCAAGCTGCTGCCGATTCGTCAAAAGCTCAAGCTTCTTTCAGCGTGGCCGCTCCCCCATCTGTGCGCGCCACGATCGAGTCGGAAATCATCGAGGTTGCCGAAGGGGTGGGAGAGAAAGCGCTTGAGGACGTTGAAGAAGACCTGGTCGAGGCTGCAGTGGAAGCGGCTGTGACCGCCCTCGTGTAGTTCATTCGACAACTGACTGGGAGGGAAGTTGGCGCGGCAATGGATTCGTCCTTGCAGCCTCCCCAGTTTGACGTGGATTTATCCTGTGTTCTTCTCCGTCCTAAATTAAACCCCAGAAAATTTGCCCACTTCCTCACCTGCCGTGGGGCACTTTAACCGCTCGTCCTGAGCGTAGCTGTCTGAGCAGCGGAATCGAAGCAGACAGACATGGATAGACGTCACATGGAATCCGTATAACGGCACAGCCCAATAGATCAACTAGCGATCTATTGCAGAAAAAGGGGCGTTCGTGCAAAGAATAAGATTTTCTGCTACAGAAGAATGACGAACATGTAAAGATTGCGTTACACAAACAAATATCTCCTGAAGACTCTGCCAAAACAATGAGACAGTAGAAAAGGGATAACAAAAATGGCTGAAGAATCTCAGCAGCGGCTCTCCCGTGAAGAGCCCGAGAGTAAAGCTACACAAATTGCCTCGTACTTGAGGCTTCAACCGCAGGACGTCATCGATGTCCAGTACCTGATGCGCCGCTTTCATGCCTCAGTCGAAGATTTTCAGCAGGCTTTCTTGCTTCTCGAACAGCCGCTGCAGAATTAGAGCAGTAACGAAAAGCCGAAAGTTGGGACTCTCCATATGGCGGAAAGAAAACGGAGAAAAAGACAGATCCTCCCTCCCAAAGAACTGAAACCACCCGCGGTTACCGAAGCCGCAGCGGGCGGTAACCGCGAAGAAAAGAGGACCTTTATGGAACAGAGCGATGAGATGACGAGTGAAAGTGGAATTACCAGCACTAGCGCGGCCATCAAAGATGGAATTGTCGGTAGCCTCAAGGGAGTGAATGAAATTGAAACCCAGCTGGTCAGCGTTGTTGGCAATGCGGTGTCGGATACCTTGCGGACGACCGGAACGGTCGCCAAGGATGGGCTCACGATCGCCAAGGATGTATTTTCGGAAACCGTGCAAACCGTGACGGACGTAGGGACGGGATTGACAACCAACGTCACGAACGTGGCGAAAGGGGTAGTCGGCGGTGTAAGTGAAATCGGCGGAGACGTGCTGAACATCGCACAGCAGACAGCCAAAGGCGTTCTTACGGGCGTGGCTGATATCGGTGCACAGGTCGGAGATGTCGCCAACCGGACGGCGCGTGGAGCAGTCGGGACCACGCAAGAGATCGGTGAAAATATCGGGATGCTGGCAAGGTCCACGCTAGAAGGCACAATCGCAGCCGTCGACTCGATTGGCGGCGCAGCCGTCAAGACTGTTTCTCACCTGCTTGTCTCGGTCGTCGAGGGGATGAAGGACGTGCTCAACGCCGCACTGCCGCGGGCAATCGCTCCCAAAAAATAAAAACGCCAAACAAGGTGAGCCGGAGAGATTCTTCCTGTCTCTCCGAGCGTTATTCCTTCCCCACCATAATGGGTTACCGTGCTTTTCGTAGAGAATTCTTCATATTTCATATTGTTGTAACAAAATCGACACCCTCAAGTAACGCAGACGCGCGATAATGAGAGCGTGAACAGTTGACGTACTGAAGGGGGTCAAAAGTGTGAGCAGCGCATCTTCCTATATCCATGCTTTGGAAGGCAGGCTCCGCGTGAAAAGCGCTTCAGTCAAGGGTTCGCGACAGAAGGCTCAAGAGATTGAGGCGCATTTCCGCGAGCATGATGGAATCACTGAGGTGGTGGCGAATCCTCTTACCGGGAGCATACTCTTCCACTACGATTCGCGTTGCATTGACCAGCAGCAAATTTTAGACGCTCTCCACATGCTAGGGCACGTATCGAAAGATGACGCCGTTCGACGACAGTCTCATTTACAACCTGTACACGTCACGGTGAAAATACCTGAGGATTTCGGTCAGAAACTGATTAAGACTGTCGTGACGTCTACTGTCGAAGCAGCCCTCCAACGTCTTGTCTACGCTTTAATCTAACCCAGTGGAAAAGCCAAAAGCGAAAGAAGACGGCAGTCACAGCCGCCTGCGACGCTCTTTTGTGCAGGGCGCAATAAAACTGTTCATTCTCCAACAGGCGGCGCAAGGAGCGGTGTATGGGCGTGAATTGGGTAAATCCCTTGGTATTTTGGGTTACGAATTGAGCCCAGGAACACTCTACCCCTTTCTCCATGGTCTGGAAAAAGAAAGACTGCTGCGTAGTCGAAACGTGCCCGTCAGTGGCCGAGTGCGACGATATTACGAACTCACAGACGACGGACACGCTTGTTTACTGGAAGTGCGCGAGGAACTCAACTCGCTTGTCAAGAAAATTTTCTCAATGGAAGAAGCCCTTCTCCGGCGAAGAGCGCTTTGAGTGATTTCTCGTTTGTTATCAACACGAAAGTTCGGGTTCTCGGAAAATTCGGCAAAAACAATAAATCGAATTTTGACTTATTGATTCTTGCGGAAAAATAGGGCACATACGGTCCTTCGTTCAATGTTAAATTTCTGTTACAGAAGCATAAAATAACCATTACACGAAAGGAGGACTGCTCATGGCGTTACTAGATGACGCACTCGGTAGTTTAGGAACAGCGGTGTTGATTGGCGTTGGCGCGGCGCTGGTTGCTCCAGTATTGTTTCCCGCTGCTGGAGCCGTTCTTCGACCTGTAGCCAAGGGCTTGATCAAGGGCGGACTCTATCTCGTAGATGCGACACAAGAGATCCTTGCTGAAGGAAGCGAACAATTGAGCGACTTGGTGGCCGAGGTCAAGGCGGAACGCGCCGCCGCGGCTCCATCTGCAGCAATAACCCCGGAACAATGAACCCCGAAAGCATCAAGATCGTTCATGCCATTCCCGGCAGGATGCGCCTGAAGGTGGGCGACGTACGGGAAAATCCGACGTTGGCGGGAGAACTGCAACGACGGCTCACCTCACTGCCAGGGGTGCGAACAGTGGAAGTGAATTCACGAACGGGGAGCGTGCTCATCCTGTATAAAGCAACGGCGTTTACTTCGACGGAGGCGCTACAAGAGCTGGCCAAGCCGCTAGCCGAACTCTTCCCTGGGGTGGAAATCAACGAGGTGCGGAGCTGGATGTCCTCAGCCAACGGCTCGGGCTCAGCCCCGTCCCTGACACAAGGCATTACCTCCTTCTTTGCCGGCTTGAACAAGAACATCGAGACGGCAACCGGGAGCGCGGTGGATCTCCGCATCTTGTTGCCACTGGGACTTTTCCTGCTTGGACTCAGATCTTTGGTGAGCTCTGAAAACCGGCCGTTGCCCACGTGGTATGACCTCTTTTGGTTCGGGCTCGGCACTTATTTCATGATGCATCCGAAGCCGGGCGAGCAACCTACACCGTGAGTCTCTACTCTTAATCTTGACGTTAGAGCGTCGGCGAGTGAAGCATGTTTGCCGACGAGGGGGATGGAAATCTGCAACCACATTAAGGGGGGCGACTCCATGCGTGACACCCATTTCAAATTCCAGGTTGGTGAAATCGTTACCCATATGGGGTTCTTGTATCCACGCCAGGCTCCTATTGTGCAACGTTTCAAGATTGTTGGACAAACACTCGTGGCCGGCCCTGTTTCCACGGAACGCTACTATCATATTTGCTCTGTGAACAACGAGACGCAACAAACTGGGGTTCACGGTTCAACCCTCAGGGTCGAAGAAGCGAACCTCGCCCAGTTACCCGAAGACGAGGCCGAGAGATGTGAAGCATAATAAAGGCGTGAATGGTTCTACGCATATTTGTTGCAATTTTCCCAGCACCAAGGCTGGATAAGAAAGGAGATTTACGATGGCGACAGCAAAAGGCGATTATGGTGGAGAAATCACGAACGGCATGAGCGCTGCTGGCACGGCGGTCAAAGACGGAATTGTTGGCAGTCTGCGCGGAATCAATGAAATCGAGGCCGAGATTGTGAGCCTTGTCCGCCATACGATCTCGAACGCCTTGCGAGCAACCGACTCGGTTGTGACGGATGGCATCAGCGTTACCCGAGACGTAGTCAAAGGCGCACTGCAAGCAACGGAGGAAGTCGGCGCGGGCTTGACGGTTGGGGTGAAAAGCGTCACGAAGGGCGTCATTATGGGCGTCAGCGATGTTGGCGGCGATGTTCTGACCGTTGCTCATCATGCCGTAAAGGGCGCGGTCGCTGGAGCAGCTGAGGTCGGAGCTGACGTCGGCGTGGTGGCAAGTCGCGCCGTGCAGGGAGTCGTTGAAGCCACCAAAGAAATCGGCGGAAATGTGGGAAACGTCGCGCAGGCAGCGGTCGAAGGAGCAATTGAAGCCGCTGGAGCGATTGGGACGAACGCTGTGCATGTCGTCCGCGATTTGCTTGTCGGCCTCGTCGAAGGCGTGCTTTCCGTCGCTTGCGCGGCCCTTCCTCGATCGCAAAGAACGGCGCCAGCTAATCCGGAAGTAGGAGAGCAACGGGCAGCCTAAAGCTGACTACCAAAGCTTCATATTCTTTACATTCAGTGCTTTATCGGGGCGCCCTGCGGGTCCGTCCCTTTTTTGGGCAATGGTATGAAGTTAAGGAACTGTGACGTGCTTTGACTTCGGCGCTCCGCGCCTACGCTCAACATGAGCGGTAATTGATTTTGAGTTTTTCTTCCCGCTCGCCCTGAACGTAGCGCAGTGAAGTCGAAGGGTGCGCTAACTTCCCGCCATTGCCCTCTGTAAGGCAACCACACGAGGCTGCCCTACAGAACATTCCGAGAGCGCGCGCCAATCTTTCGCGATTCGATTTAGCGAGAAAGGACCCTGTAGTGGTGCAGGCGATACATACAGCTGTCCCTGGAAGGGTACGGTACAAAGTGGAAGGACTGTACCGATCGGAGTCGTTGAAACATTTTCTCGAAGCCCGTCTCGCTGGATACCAAGGCATTCAGGACGTCTCCGCCAGTCATCTCACCGGCAATATTTTAGTTTCTTTTAACTCCGATAATACTTTAGAAACGGTTGCCGCACTCATCGAACACTGCACCGTTGAACATGAACGCGCGTCGGTTGATCCTATTCTCGCAAAAGCGACTTCAGACAACTCTGGCAATGGAGCGCGATCGAACGGAAAAGCCTCTCACTACCAAGCAGACGCGGCTCTGCGGAAAACAAGTCCGACGGTCTCACGGACAACACCCTCCACTCCTGTCCAGGGAATTGCTACGTCCGTCTTGCATCAGCCAGACCAGCAGATTTCTTCGTGGCATCTCATGTCTGTAGAAGCAACCCTGACTGCTTTGCAGGCGTCACAAACCGGATTGTCAAATGCTGAGGCTCAGGAGCGGCTGCGCACCTACGGTCCGAATCTTTTACCCGAATCCGAGCCGCGCTCCGCGCTGGAGATCCTCTTTGATCAAGTGAACTCTCTCCCTGTAGGGCTCCTTACTGTGGCAGCCGGAGTGTCAATCGTGACCGGTGGTCTTGCCGACGCGGTGGTCATTATGGGAGTTGTCGCCATCAACGCCACGATCGGCTACTTCACGGAGAGCCAATCGGAACAGACTATCCGCTCGCTGAAAAGTTTGGTGCACCCATCAGCCGTGGTCGTGCGCGATGGCGTCTCCAAGGAAGTAAGGGCGGAGGAGGTTGTTCCTGGAGACATCCTGGTGCTTAAACCCGGCAGTTATATCGCCGCGGACAGCAGGTTGCTCGAAGCCCATCGGCTCAGCGTAGATGAATCGACCCTTACGGGCGAAAGCGTGCCCGTGAATAAGCTTGCGGCGACGCTCACAAGCCTGGACCTGCCGCTCGCCGACCGTCTCAATATGCTCTACATGGGAACATTGGTGACGGGCGGTCAAGGCTTGGCCGTTGTCGTGGCGACAGGGCGAGCAACCGAAATCGGCCATATCCAACTGCTTGCCGATGAGGCCGAGGCCCCACAAACGCCCATGGAACGCCAGCTCGATCAGATGGGTGCGCAACTGGTTCTCATTTCCGGAGGGGCTTGTGGCTTGGTTTTCCTCGTGGGACTCGCGCAAGGATACGGCTTCCTGGAAATGCTGAAAACTTCCATCTCCCTTGCGGTTGCCGCAGTTCCTGAAGGATTGCCGACCGTGGCGACCACCACACTTGCGCTCGGCCTTGCCACTATGCGCAACCACAACGTCCTCATCCGTCGCCTTGATGCGGTCGAAACCTTAGGCTGCGTGCAAACAATTTGTCTTGATAAAACCGGAACGCTCACCCTCAACCGGATGACGACGGTCGCCGCCTTTACCGGCATGCGTCGTCTGCAAATGGAAGGCGACGCCTTCACCGTGGAAGAAGAGCGCAGCGCCCCCCTTGGTTGTGAGGAATTCGTCAGACTTGCTCAAGTCGGCGTTCTGTGTAGCGAAGTGGAGATTGAACAGAACAACGGCGCCCTCGTGTTGCGCGGCTCACCCACCGAAAACGCTCTCATTCACATGGCGATGGATGCCGGCATGGACGTGTGCGCGCTCCGTGCGGATTATCCTATTCAACGCGTGATGCTCCGCTCCGAAAACCGTAACTTCATGAGCACGGTCCATCGGGTAGTCGCCGGTCCCGTCGAAGAGACGTCGCCGGGTTTTCTACTAGCGATGAAGGGAAGTCCCGTCGAACTGTTAGCGATGTGCGCCTGGCATATGCGCGACGGCGTTCGGGTTCCCCTCACTGAGAGAGATCGACTGACGATTGAAACCGAGAACGAACGCATGGCGGGCAAAGCCTTACGGGTATTAGGCTTTGCCTACCGTCATCTCGACGAAGACAGAAAGGCTGAAGCACAGATTGACGAATTGACATGGTTAGGCCTGGTAGGGATGGCGGACCCAATACGCCCCGGGGTTCGCAACGTGATTGAAGGCTTCCATCACGCCGGCATCGATACCGTGATGATCACCGGCGATCAAAGCCCAACCGCCTACGCTATCGGTAAAGAACTCGCCTTGAGCCGCAACGGGCATCTTGAGATTCTCGACTCGACGCATCTTACCAACATTGCGCCTGAAGTGATGAGCGCGCTCTCGGAGAAAGTGCAAGTGTTCGCCCGCGTCAGTCCCGCCCATAAACTGCAAATCGTGCAAGCCTTGCAGCGGGGAGGAAAGGTCGTCGCCATGACCGGCGACGGGGTTAACGATGGTCCCGCGCTGAAAGCGGCGAACATTGGTATCGCCATGGGCCACACGGGAACCGACGCCGCGCGTGAAGTCGCTGACGTTGTACTCGAAGATGATAATCTTGAGACCATGATCATCGCCATCAGTCAGGGGCGCACGATCTACAACAACATCAGGAAATCCGTGCATTTCCTACTCGCCACCAATTTGAGTGAAATTATCGTCACAGCAACGGCGATCACGGCGGGATTAGGTCATCCGCTCAACGCTATGCAACTGCTGTGGATCAACCTGCTTTCGGACATCGCGCCGGGTTTAGCCCTTGCGCTCGAACCGCCTGAGCCCGATGTGCTCAACCAACCGCCTCGCAGCCCTGAGGAACCGATTATTAAACCGACTGACTTTCGCCGCGTTGGCGTCGAGTCCGCGGCTTTGTCGGCTGGCGCACTGGGCGCCTACGGTTATGGTTTGCTGCGTTACGGTATGGGGCCGCAAGCAAGCACGATGGCGTTTACCAGTTTGACGACCGGGCAAATACTTCACGCCATCACGTCGCGGTCGGAAACGCATAGCATCTTTAGCAGTACGGCTTTACCACCTAATTTCTATTTGAGCGCCGCGCTCATCGGCTCGTTTGGTCTCCAGGCGCTTGCGTTAACCGTTCCTGGGCTGCAAAGTCTACTGGGTATTACTCCAATTTCCTTAATCGATGGCGCGGTGATTAGCGCAAGCGCGATCCTGCCGTTTGTGTTTAATGAGGCGACCAAACAATGAAAAATAATTTCATGTTCACTTCTGAATCGGTGACTGAAGGGCATCCGGATAAACTCTGCGATCAGATTAGCGACGCCATTCTTGACCGTTTTCTCCAACAAGATCCCTATTCGGGTGTGATCACCGAGTGTGCGGTTTCGACTTCCATCGTCTTTATTGCGGCGCGCTTTGCTTCTACCGCCAGCGTGGACATACCTAACGTCGCCCGACAAGTGATTAGCCAGATAGGGTACGGTCAACCGGTTTTTAACGGAAAAACGTGCAGCATTGTTACCAGTTTACGAGAGTTACCGCCGGAAGAGCGGCGAGTATTTGACGAACATCAACTGTCTGACGAAGAGATTGAAGGAATTTCCGTGAAGAACCAGGTGACTGTCTTCGGCTTTGCCTGTGATCAAACCCCGGCGTTCTTACCGCTTCCCATCTGGCTCGCGCATCGGTTGGCAAGAAGACTGACCTCGGTACGCTTGCAGAAAATTCTTCCCTATCTTGCGCCAGACGGAAAAACGCAAGTCGGCGTCGAGTATCGGAATCGTCGGCCATCTCGCATTCATAGTTTGACAGTAGTTGGCAGCCAAAACATGGCGGCAGCGGCCGGCGGTCCGACGCTAGCGACTCTACGCCACGACTTGCAAGAGGCGATTATCAATTTCGTTTTTCTCGAAGAGCCGATCCGCCCGGATGAGAAAACCAGAATTTTTATCAATCCGGATGGTCCATTTGTCGTAGGAGGACCGTCCGTACATTCCGGATTGACGGGACGCAAGAATGCGATTGACACTTATGGCGAGTATTCCCGTCACAGTGGAGCGGCGCTCAGCGGGAAGGATCCCACGCGCATCGACCGAGTAGGAGCCTATGCCGCGCGATACGCAGCCAAGAACGTGGTGGCGGCGGGGTTAGCGACGGAATGTGAGGTGCAGTTGAGTTACTCCATTGGCTTGGCGCGACCAGTGAGCGTACAGGTGGAGACGTTCGGGACCGGAGTGATTCCGGATGAAGAGATCGCCGCCCGTCTGGGTCAGCATTTTGATTTTCGCCTGGCGGGAATCCTGCGACAGTTCAATCTACGCTATTTGCCGGCGACGGTGCGCGGCGGTTTCTATCGGAAACTGGCGGCGTATGGGCACGTGGGGCGGATGGACATTGGATTGCCCTGGGAAGTGACGGACAAGGCCGCCTTACTGCGGGAAGCCAATGGCTACGTAGGGCAGCCCACTGTCTCCTGATTGCGCGGCAATTCCTTGTTTTCCTGCTTGTGAGTCACATACAATTTGTGAAAAATTCGACTCGTCTCTCCTGACGGCTTCTTTCTCGCAGCCGTCCACCGGTCGACCAAAACGGCAACCGGAAGCGTAAGGGTATGTCTGAACACCGCAAACCAAGCGCCAGTACACGGCCACACTGGCGAACAAGTTGCCAGTGGCGCACTTGTTTCAATGGAGTCGCATGGAACGATTGATCATGAGTCCGTTTCGCACAGATAGGAAGATGGGACCCGGATTGGCTCTTTTTTGCGAAGAGGCTTCAGTGCTCTGTACGATCTTTACGGCAAGCGAACTAAGTCTCTCCCAAAAGACGAGGCCGAAGCAGGAAGCCTTTTTCCGTAGCTCTTGAGGCTAGACGTGCGCATCCATTTTGCGCACACGCTCCACGAGTACGCGCATGACCTGAAGACTGAAATACGGCGTCTGTTGAATGAGAAATGTGAAGCGCTTCTCATCGATCGGGACGAGTTGACAGTCTGTTTTTGCCCTGACCGTGGCGCTACGAGGACGCGAGTCGATCAACGCCATCTCACCCACGACTCCGCTGGGACCAACCGTTTCAATAACCTTGTCGTTGATAATAATCTCGACTTCCCCTTCTTTGACAATATACATCTTGTTACCCGGGTCTCCGGCGTGAAAAACGATATGCCCGGCAGAGTATGATTCAAAGTCTCGTGCATTGCGAAAGAGGTCTAGGGTGCTCATTAGTTCTGCTTTCCCTTGCTGAAGATGCGGCCGTTGCGTTGTCCCTCATCTACTAACTGTTCTCTGCTTGGATATTCATGTCCTTTTCTAAGAAACAAAAGGTCAGGGCATCACTCGAGTATGACAAGATGATGAAAAATAAATGAAAATTTCATGACAACAACAATTCGCCGTCCGTGCTGAGCACGGCTACAAGGGCAGCGGAGTTGAAGCACAGTCTTACCGGATAGTCAGCACCTGGAACTCGTACTATGTTCGCAGCTGTCCTTTCTCGATTCGAGACCCAGACGCTTGAGTGTTTGCCGTGCTGTTCCTAATAGGGAGTAGAGTTGCTGACATTCCCAACGTTGCAGCAGTGAGGAAAGTGGAGATTCACGCGACTGGTTGATGTTTACCTCTGAAAGGGCGATGGCGCTGCGTAATTGCTCCGCGGCTCCTTCCCAGTCTCCACCATGCTGTAGCGTCCAATAAAACACCCCAAGTCGGTTTCGTAAGTGATCGACTGCATCGAACAAATTCTCCATTACAACCCCTCCGCCAGTTGATTGAAGACGCTGCCGCCCCCTCTGCCTCCCCGCCCTTCTTTCTCCGAAGCCTGTAGCCGAATTTCTACGACAAGGAGGTGAAAAAGAGATGAAATCTTTATGAAAGGATATGGCCTTAAGCGCCGCCGCCTCTCTTCGGCTCTCGATAAAGGTCGCTTTGCCGCCGGAGGATGGAGAAGAGATTGCCGCGCAGGTCTTTAGTCAGCGTCTTGGAGAAGGGTATACCTTAGAACCCTGGAGTAGCAGGACAGAACCTCATAGCAAATCTTCTTTGAGAGTTGCATTTGATAGACTGGACAAGGAGCTTCGAGCCCCTTGTCTACATACGAGATGAGTAACAGATAGCGCCAAAAATGCTCTTATCTTTCACGTTTTGCTATCAGCTACTGAAAAACTACCACACCCCCACTCGTACTCACTTGCGGGTCATCATTCCCCAATAGGGTTACTTGTTTAAGGAAAAGCTTCCCGGAGCCGGCGTTCGCTTCCGACACGTCGAGACCTGATCCGTCATTGTCCGTAATCAATGAGTTGACAACCCAAACTTCGATATTCCCCTCACCCTCTTCCTCGAACTGGACACCATCGTTGTTTGTGCTGCCGCCGACGATCGAATCTCCAAGCGAGACCTTTACATTCCCCTCATCTTCTTCAGAAGCTTTGATGCAGTCTTCGGCGTTGTTGTTTGCCTGGACTTTGACGAAGCTTACATCGATGTCGCCTTTTCCGGCTTCGTCAAGGTCGAATCCCCCATCAAAGTTACCGGTTGCCGTCGTCTCATAGATCCTGGCGAAAATACTGCCATCGTCCGCTTCATCGATATCAAAGCCGTCCTCAAGGTCATTGGGGTCAAGGAAACCGTTACCGTCAAAACTCGAATTAGTGAGGGTGGCGTGCACGTCGCCTGCTCCTTGTTCGTCAAGCTCAACACCGTCACCTCCATTGCCGCGCGCGAGAGAGTTCCCGCTCATAAAAATAATGTCGCCGGCTCCAGCCTCGTCCACACGAACGCCATCGAAATCACTGACGCCCAGAAGACCATTGTTGGAGATAGCAGTGCGGTCAAGCCTCAGCTCCACACTTGCAGCCGAACCATTACTGTCATCGATATAGACTCCATGCAAACCGTTTCCCCGCACCAACACCTCCCGTAGCCAAAGCCTCACGATTTTCGTCGCCATGACCGGCACGGATACAAAGATTCCTTGCTCGCTACCCCCTTCGAATATGAGTCCTTCGATCGCCAGATTTCCGCCCCCCGTGGAAGAGAATAGGTTCGAGGTGTTGCTTACTGCAGCCGTGATCGTTGCGCCGTTCCCTTCAATTTTAAGCGCTTGGCCGCCTGTGTACGTGACCGTACTTATCAGTTCAATCGGCCCCCCAAGCCCGGCGTCAAACCGGATACCCGAAATCTTCGCGTCCGCGTTCGCCTGCGCAATGGCATCTCGAAATGAGCCGCCACCAGCATCCGCGTTATTTGTGACCAACACGGGAGGCGCCGCCGCCGCCGTGGTCGCCCATATGCTCAACATTAGTGAACAGGCAAATCGACGCAACCATTTGTCGTGAGCCATTAAGGCTCCTCTCTCGGGTTTGGTTACTATGGTGTGAACCATTCTTACTGTCTCCTTTCTCCCTGCTGATGTATTTTTAACAGGCGCCTTGTATAGAGCACGAATTGTTACAGGAATATGTCTCTCGCATTATGAATTTGTGAACAATTTTCGTAATCGTCGCTGCTCAGACGACCGCGAAGAGCGGCAAGCGACGAGAAAGACTCGCCCTCTACTTACAAAAGCGACAAGGAATGACTGCTCACCAGAGCAAGATGTGGAGAGAAAACACCGTTCGCAGGGAGTGATCCGTTCAGCTGGAGATCAGAATTTTCCTACAATGGAACCTGCAGCTTGTCGCAAAAGACGAGCGCTATGTTGGAGTGCAGCTTCTTCATCCTCGGAAAGAGCTGGTCGTAATGTCGCCTCTATGCCTCTGGCGCCCAGGACTCGGGGAAGTGAAAAACAAGAACCGTCGAGCGGTCCCCACCCTGCAACAGGAGCGGAGAGGGTTAGTACTGCATGTTCATTGTCTCGGATGGCGCGTACAATGCGGGCAAGACCGGCGCCGATGCCATAATAAGTCGCTCCCTTTCCCTCAATGATGCGATAGGCGGCGCGGCGCACGTTCTCACCAATCTGCGCCTTCTCAATGCTTGATAGAGCGCGCCCTATTTGTTCAGCGAACTCGGTTAACGTGAGACCGCCAATCTGAATGCTTGACCAAACCAATACCTCCGAGTCGCCGTGTTCACCAAGGACATAGGCATGAACCGAGCGGGGAGAAATGCCGAGATGTTCGCCCAGAAGCGTGCGGAAACGGGCGGTGTCGAGAATCGTACCCGAGCCGACGACATGGCCTTGCGGAAGTGATGCGATCTTGGTGACTACGTCGGTCATGACATCAACGGGATTCGTCGCCACGATGAGAATAGCGGTGGGCGCGACGCCGACGACCTGCGGTACGACTTGCGCAAACACTAGGGCGTTGCGTTCAAGGAGTTGCAGGCGTGTTTCTCCCGGTCGTTGCCCTACTCCGCAACACAGAATGACGGCGTGCGCGCCCTCGAGTTGCGCATATTGCCCGGCTGAAATGTGAACCGGGGCGGCAAAGGGAGTAGCATGCAGAATATCCTCTGCATGCGCCTGCGCCAGTTTTTCGTTGAGATCAACTAACACGACATCGCTGGCCGCGCCGCCCATCACCAGAGCGTACGCCGCGCTACTGCCAACCATGCCGCTGCCAACAATACCCACTTTCATTGTGCTGCTCCTTAGGATTCGGAGTTCCTATTTTCTTCACCATGACGCCATCTGTATCGAGGTACAACCACGGAAGATCTCATAGCGTTTCGGCGAAAGACAAGGAATCTTTCACAGTTGACTCCGTCCAATGGAAAGCTTTTACGCCTAAGCGGCTTAGGTTACCCCATCATGTCTTCGTTGCGACAACCTGATGAAAAACGCATTTGCCCTCGCCTAGATCGCCCTTGATCACTACGACATTTCACGCGATTGTCATGTAGACAAAACGCAACTGACATAGAAAAAAAGATAACGCCGTCACTGGAGAGAAAAGAAGGAATAAACCTAGAGAGACGAAGAAGCGTACTAAACTTTCACATGAGTATCTCTGCATGGAACCGATAATTATAGCCAAACAGCATTATTACCTTCCCCGTGATATCGATGGGATTGAGCAACTCTTTGAACTGGCGCTGGATTTGCACTGGTCCTGGAACCACTCTTCCGACGAATTATGGGGACAACTCGAACCTGAACTCTGGGCGGTGAGTCACAATCCGTGGGTCGTTCTGCAAACGGTCTCGCGGACTAAATTACGGACGTTGTCGGCTGACCCTGTCTTTCGGCAACGAATTGAGGCGTTGGTCCGCAAGCAACAAGAGTATATGGCGGCGCCGGCGTGGTTTCAGAACGCGCATGCTCAGGCTCCGCTTACCTCCATTGCCTATTTCAGTATGGAATTCATGCTGAGCGAAGCCCTGCCGATCTATTCGGGCGGCCTGGGCAATGTGGCGGGAGATCAGCTCAAGACCGCAAGCGACTTAGGCGTTCCGGTGGTTGGTGTTGGCCTCTTCTATCAACAAGGATACTTCCGCCAAGTGATCGACGCTCAGGGCGCGCAACGAGCGTTGTACCCCTATAACGACCCGATGCAGCTGCCTATTACGCCAGTGCGAGATGAAGACGGGGAATGGGTGCGGCTGGAGATCGCGCTTCCTGGCCATCGAGTATGGCTGCGCGCCTGGCAAGTGCAAGTAGGACGGGCAAAACTGTATCTCTTAGACAGCAACGATCCCGCAAACATGCCTACCGAACGCGGCATCACCAGTGAGTTGTATGGTGGTGGACCGGAACTACGGCTCGTGCAGGAGTTGATGTTGGGAATCGGCGGGTGGCGTTTGCTCCACACGTTGGGCATTGAGCCTGAAGTATGCCACCTGAATGAGGGCCATGCCGCCTTTGCCGTGCTGGAGCGGGCATCCGCCTTTAGGCAAACCGCCAACGTCTCTTTTGACGTTGCGCTTGCGGTAACCCGCGCGGGTAACCTCTTTACCTCCCACACCCCGGTGTCTGCCGGTTTCGACCGTTTCTCTTCCTCCCTCGTGGAGCAGTATCTCGGGGAATATGCCAGAAAACAGTTAGGAATCGATAGCAACGAACTCCTCGCGCTGGGCCGACAAAACCCGCACGATCAGACAGAGCCTTTCAATATGGCCTACCTGGCGATTCGCGGCAGCGGCGCAGTGAACGGCGTCAGCCGTCTCCATGGGGAGGTGAGCCGCAAGATTTTCCAGCCGCTCTTTCCGCGTTGGCCGCAAGTCGAGACGCCAATCGGCCATGTCACCAATGGCATTCATGTTCCTTCGTGGGATTCCCCGGAGGCGGATGAGTTGTGGACAAAAACCTGCGGACACGAGCGCTGGCGCGGGAAACTGGAGACCGTCGAGGAGGAACTGCGCTGTGTCTCAGATGATGACCTCTGGCAGTTGCGCAGCAAGTCGCGCCTCCATTTAATTCACCATACGCGCGAACGCTTAGCGCGACAGTTGATCGCCATCGGAGCAGCCGCCGAAAAGATCGAACAAGCCAGGCGCATCTTTGACCCCAATGTACTCACTCTGGGGTTTGCACGCCGCTTTACTACGTACAAACGCCCTAACCTGCTCCTTCACGATCCCGAACGGCTGCTGCGGTTGTTAACCAACAAACGGTATCCTGTCCAGCTGCTCATCGCCGGGAAAGCGCATCCGCAAGACGATGCCGGCCAGGCAATGATCAAAGCTTGGACTCATTTTATTCGCCGCTCCGAGGTGCGCCCGCATGTGGTTTTTCTCAGTGATTATGACATGCTTCTCACCGAACAGTTGGTGCAAGGGGTAGACGTATGGCTGAACACGCCAAGACGTCCTTGGGAGGCGTGCGGTACGAGCGGCATGAAAGTGCTGGTAAACGGCGGGCTCAACATTTCCGAACTCGACGGCTGGTGGGCGGAAGCCTATACGCCGGAAGTCGGGTGGGCGCTTGGCGATGGTTGCGAACACGACAGCGACCCAGAATGGGACGCCGCTGAAGCCGAGGCGTTATACGACTTGCTCGAACACGAGGTTATTCCCCTTTTCTATGATCGCGACCTCAATGGCCTACCGGGGAAGTGGGTTGCGCGCATGCGCGAGAGTATGGCGAGGTTGACGCCGCGTTTCTCCACCAATCGCACCGTGCGCGAATACACGGAACGGTACTATCTGCCGGCTGCCGCTGCGTACCGGAAACGCGCCGCGGACCAAGGGGCCTTAGGAGCCCAGATTCTTCACTGGCGGTGTGCAGTGTCGCAGCAGTGGGCGTCTGCCCACTTTGGCGACTTGAAGGTAACCAGTTCCAACCATCACCACGAGTTTCACGTGCAGGTCTATCTTGGTGAGCTGCCAACCGAGGCGGTGCGGGTCGAACTGTATGCGGATGCTCAGGTCGGTGGATCCTCGGTTCGCCAGGAAATGGCGCGCCGCCAGGGGCTGATTGGCGCCATTAATGGGTACGTTTATCAGACGGTGGTTCCAGCAGACCGTCCGGCGGAAGACTATACACCGCGTCTCATACCGTACCACCCTGACGCCGCTGTCCCACTGGAAGCGCCACAGATTCTCTGGTTTCGGTAGATTTGCATCGGGTAGGGGCGAAGCTTTCCTTCGCCCCGCGTGATGGAGCTTCTAGAAGGGCAACCTTTACGATCGCCTCTGCTCGCCAACAGCGCCAGAGATTTTTTCCTGGCTCCTGAGCAACAACGCCTGCTGTTTACGCAGCAGACTGTCTAACACACATAAGAAGCAACGCCGGTTATCGTTAGGAAAATGGCGAAGAAAGCTATAAACGAGACATTTCCGAGGTGGCATAGTTACTGCAAACCTAGTGAAAGCGAAAGGACGGAAACATTAGGATAGGGAGTGTCATGGTCGTTACTGAAAAATGAAGAATCCATGAATTGAATTTTATCCAGCACACAAGAAACCAGAGCTCTGGTAGGATAGGAACATACAAGAGTCTGACGTCCAAGAAGGGAGGTTAACGAAACGTTTTCTTGTTTCACAATCTCGCCTCTGTGGGGTCGACAGTGATAGGAGGTACACAAGATGTTCGTGCAACCACCTAGTTTTTCCGCGGTTCCCACCAGTGTGGTGGATTTGACCTATGACTTTGCGCCACTCTTCTTGGGCCTTGTCATAGGGTTATGCTTATGTGTGCTGGCGTTGGCGTTCGCTATCGGCATACATGATACTTGGGGATTCTTCCGACAAAGTAAACAACCATCCGAGCGCCCGGCTTCAGTCCCCGAACTGCCCAACGCCGCATAAGTTTCCAATTTTTACAGCTCACCGCCAGGCCTTCCCCAGCCTGGTGGTGTGATGAGGCCCGCAGGTTTCCCCTCCTTTATCCTGCGGGCCTTTCTTCGTGCAGACGAGAGTAAAGCAACCGTCCCTTGCCACAACCAAGAATTCATCCGTTTGTTATACTCCTGACAAGAAGGTTCGCTATGGTGTCACGGTGATGACAACGGACGGTCATCACCGCCAGGTCCTTCCCCTACCTGGCTTCCTCACCAGCCCGTGGGTAGGACTCCCTCTTCTACTCACGGGCTTCCGTTTTAACCGCGCGGTTCCTCCGAACATTCCTCGGCGGCGGCAAAGTCGACCGCTCCTCCGTCACTGATTTGTAACAACAGTAACATCAATCAGAAACAACTCGTTCGTAGCGTTGTAGCGTTGTCCTACTTTATTTTTATTCCTACGGAGGAGGGAAGATTGGTATGCGTCAAAATCTTATAAATGTTGCGCTTGCAGCGGCGCTCGCTGCTTCATCCGTTCTCGCCAAAGACGCGTCCGCTGGAGGACCGAGAATAGAACTTGGTCCACGTCCATTCTATCTGGTTGATAAAATGGAGCCAAGCAAACTCAAGGAACAGCTCCAGAAATGTGCGGACCGTCAATTCAGAAAGACCGATTTTTCGATCGGCCACCGCGGCGGCGGGACGCTACAGTTCCCCGAGCATACCAAGGAAAGCCATGAAGCGGGCGCGCGCATGGGCGCCGGCATCCTGGAGTGCGACGTGACCTTCACCAACGATGGAGAGCTTGTTTGTCGTCATGACCAGTGCGACCTGCATACAACGACCAACATTCTCGTCACAGAGCTTGCCCAAAAGTGTTCCGTTCCCTTTACGCCGGCTCAATTTGACGCCTCCGGCAAGCGGACAAAAGCAGCCTCGGCGCTCTGTTGCGCCAGTGACCTCACGCTTGAGGAATTCAAGTCTCTGAAAGGTAAGATGGACGCCTCTAACCCGAACGCCATGGCGGCAGAGGAGTTCCTGGGCGGCACGGCGAACTGGCGGACAGATCTCTATGCGACCGGCGGGACGCTTTTGAGCCATAAAGAGAGTATCCAGCTCATCAAGTCGCTCGACGCCAAATTTACGCCCGAGCTCAAAGGTCCCAATCGCGGCGCCAAGCTACAAGTCGAGGACGTATTCGGCAGCCAGGAGGCCTACGCCCAGGCGATGATCGATGAGTACAAGGAGGCGCACATCTCTCCCAAGGATGTATTCGCGCAATCGTTCAATCTTGATGACGTTCTTTACTGGATAAAGCACGAGCCGAGCTTCGGCAAGCAGGCAGTGTATCTCGACGACGCCAATACGCCTAGCGAGCTCCCCACGCTTGCCGAGCTGCGAGCCTACGCCGCTCAGGGTGTGAAAATCGTTGGGCCGCCGATGTGGGCGCTCCTGACGGTTAAGGATGGCAAAATCGCGCCTTCGCAGTACGCCAAGGACGCCAAAACTGCTCGTCTCGACATTATTACCTGGACACTCGAGCGCTCGGGTCGCATTGTCGAGGACGTATTGATCGGCGGCAACACCTACTATTATCAGACGACCCTGGACGCTCTCCATAACGATGGCGACATTATGGTCACGCTTGACGTGCTGGCCAAACAAGTCGGCATCTTGGGTATCTTCTCTGACTGGTCAGCGACGGTCACCTATTACGCTCACTGCATGGGAAAATAGCGACAACGCAGGAGGACGGGATAATTCCCGTCCTCCTCCTGAGGATTTCTTATCGTGATAGCGTGGGCTCTGAAATCTCTTCTCGAACCTTTTCCTGACAACAGGCTGCTAAGGCAAGGCAAAAAGCACTCTCTCTCAACATCACGACATCACCGGGTCACAGATTGGTCTTGAAGATATTAGGGCGTTTCTTTCCTCGCTTCATCCACCCGGTAGAACAACTCGCGGATCGACCTTTCCGCACTCATGCTTTTACGGTCGAGGGTACACATGACCCGCTAACGGCGCTCCACAGTATTGTCCGGAGGCGGTGTTGCCCGACAAATCGTTAATAGTAGCGTCACGCGGGTGTCATATTGCAGCAACATACTGACTGTAGTTCATCGCCCGCTGGTGGAGACGAATAGACGGTCCGTCTCCATTAGCAGATGCACAAGAAGGCGCAGTAACTAAACGGAGGAGGTTCTATGCGGAAGAAAAACACAGGAATATTACTGGCGAGCTTGCTGATCGTGAGCGCTGCCGCCACTGCCCAAATCGCCTTTAGCCGGGATGATTTCCAGCGGAACGAGCATCGGCTGTCAGCAGAGGATCTGCGTGCGCGCGGCCACAGCCCCAGTTTCCAGCGAGTGTCAACCCTGGCTAACTACCGTAACAACGGAACCGCCCATATCGGTGAGACAACGGTATCAGAAATCGTGGCCGCGACGCACGACGGCAAGACGCTAGTCTATACGGATAGTCCAGGCGAGCAAATCGGCTTTGTCGACATCAGCAATCCAGCTAAACCGGCGCCGACCGGCGTGGTCCCACTCAATGGCGAGCCGACTTCAGTCGACGTGCTCGGCGATAAATACGCGCTGGTCGCCATCAATACTAGCGCCAATTTCATCAATACCGGCGGAGAGCTAGTCCTGGTTGATATAAAGAAACGGTCGATCGTAGGCAACATCGACCTCGGAGGCCAGCCGGACTCCGTCAAGATCAGTCCGGACGGCAAGTACGTTGCCATTGCCATCGAAAACGAGCGTGATGAAGAGGTCGAGGTCAACGGCGTGGAAGGCGGTCTGCCGCAGTCGCCAGCCGGCTACCTTGTCATTGTAGATATTATCGGCGCGAACCCGGCGAAGTGGGTGCGCCGCGATGTCGCCCTCACCGGTCTTGCCAACTATGGCGGCAACGATCCAGAGCCGGAATTCGTTGATATCAACGAGAACAACGAGGCCGTGGTGACACTGCAGGAGAATAATCACATCGTCATCGTCGATCTCGGAACGGGCGTCGTGACCAAGCATTTCAATGCTGGCGCCGCCACGCTCAATGGCGTTGATCACACTGAGGACGGGGTCATCTCCTTGACCGAAATCCTGCCCGACGTGCCCCGTGAACCGGACGCCGTCACCTGGCTGCGCACAGGCAGCCACGGCGAGTATTTTATCGCCACGGCGAACGAGGGTGACTTGTTCGGCGGCAGCCGCGGCTTCTCAATATTTAGTCGTCACGGCAATGTGGTGTTCGATAGCGGCGCCTCGCTAGAAGAGATCGCCGTGCAGCACGGCCACTATCCGGAAAGCCGCTCCGAGAACAAGGGCACGGAGCCGGAAGCAATTGAATACGCCAGCTTCGGTCACAACGATTACCTGTTCATCGGCTCCGAGCGCGGCAGCTTCATAGCGGTATACGAGGTAAACGCCGCCGGGCCGGAGTTCAAGCAGCTCCTGCCCGGTCCGCTGGGTCCGGAAGGACTGCTCGCCATTCCTTCGCGCAATCTCTTGATTGCCTCCGGCGAGGAGGATGACCCGAGTTTCGGGGTGCGTTCCACCATTATGATCTACCAGTTCAAGCGTGACCAGGCGACCTATCCGCAGCTCGTCTCCGAGAGCGTCAACGGCTCGCCGATCCCATGGTCGGCGCTGTCTGGTATGGTCGCCTTTCCGGACCGACATAACACCTTGTTAGCAGTATGGGATTCGTATTATAGTGAGAGCAACATCTTCCGCATCGATGTTTCAACGAAGCCGGCGGTAATCACTGAGTCAATGACTATCCAGGGCGGCGCCGGCAATTATGATCCGGAAGGCATCGCCAGCGCACCGGACCACACGCTGTGGATTGCCAGTGAAGGCAACGCTACCGACTCGCGTCCTAATCTTCTGTTGCAGACTGATCTCGCGGGTCACGTCATTCAGGAAGTTAGTCTCCCACAGGCAATTCTCGATTGCCGTGCGGCTTCCACACGCAGGAGTACGCTGGGCTCCGGCTTCGAGGGCGTAACGGTGGTTCCTGGAAACGGCAGGACCTACAAGCTGTTTGTTGCACAGCAACGTGGCTGGGATTATACCACGCCAGAATGCGAAGAGCTGGACGACGATGCTGGCGGTCTAAACGCGAATGGCGAGCCAAACTGGACCCGTATCTGGATCTACGATCCGGTAACCAACACCTGGGATCACGTCGCCTGGGAACTGGCGCCATTGCCAGCCAATGCGTCCTGGATCGGCCTGTCTGAGATCACCCTTGCGCCGGACGATTCGTATATCGTGCTCGAGCGTGATAACCGCACCGGGGATTTCGCCAAACTGAAGACGTTGGTTAAGGTTCCCCACAACGTCCTGGCCGACGGCCTCATCAGCAATGACGAAAAGTCAGTGTACGACATGATACCCGAGCTTAAAGCCACTAACGGCTGGATCACGGACAAGCCTGAAGGCGTCGCGATTACCCGCGATGGCCGCACCTTCGTCGTTACCGACAATGATGGCGTCGAAGACTGGTCCGGCGAGACTTGGTTTCTCGACCTTGGTCATTTCCGGCGGCTGTTTCGTTAAACGAATCCGCGGAGCGCCGATCCGGCGCTCCCTCATCTTTCCGCAGATCTTCTTCTATTGTTCGCAATAGGCTCCCAAAGCGTAATAGACCGTTTCGAGAGTGGGTAATAGGAACCAATCATCATGCGGAAAGCGCAGGGCCAAGAAAAAACCCCAGATTGAAAGCAAGACGCCGACATATTGGGGATGCTTGAAAAGCGAAAAGGGAAACTCTCGACGCCAGGGAAGCTCATACCCAAACCGATTGCCGTAGAACACCCCCACCTTACCCAATCGGTGAAACACACCAAAATTGAGAATTTGCCCGACGACGATCAACGCTCCCCCCACCATGGACGAAAGACCGCCTTCGGTAAGCAACGAGGGTGACTCTTGCCCATGAAAATAGCACCAACCGAGAAACACCGCGAATTGAATCCCCTTGAAGCAATAGAAGAGCTTCTGCAGGACAGCGACCGGCTCCCCCAGAGAGGCCACCGCTGGACGATCGCAAAACGCACGAAAGGACCCAGGAGAACGCCAAGCCCAAACGTAGCAAATGCGCTCAAAGCTCAGTAATATCGCCGCAATAAGAAAGACCCAAACATTCATGTTGCTTCGCTTTTTCGAGCCTGCGACGTCGCCAGTAGCTTATAAACGCTAGAGTAATACGCCACGATATCAGTAAAGGGGTCAGTGGCGAGCTTCACAAACCAAATCATCGAACTCCGAAAGTTATGCCGCCACACGAGATATGCGACATGCCCTAATACCACGGCCATCGTCAAGAGAAACCACTGCTGAGCAACTGTGGGAGCCATCAAGGTAAGAGTTGCGAAAGTAAAAGAATCTGCTCTTACCAAAGGTATAACAGGAAGCAAAAGATATCCTGCAACGATAAGCGTTTTATTACGCGTATTGAACCCTAAGAGTAGTTGTTCCTTATCGTGGCACGGGGGTTCTAATATTGCGTGTCCAAACTGCCGCACGAAAAGCGCGGCTAGCCCTAAACACATCGCCTGGGTGAGATCCGAAAAAATGAGATAATAACAGTAAATGAACACGCTTGAACTCAACAAGTGAAAAAATTGATTAAGCAAATTACTATGCGAGGCGACATGGTCGTCATGCTTACGTTGCATTATCTCTGAATAAAAACTTTTCATGGGCTTGGGAACTTGAATCAAGCTGCCCAACATTTCCCCAATCAAGCGAGCACGCATTCTCTTTTCCCTTTCAGGCTGTTGTGCTTCATTCAGCCACCAGGCATCAGACTTCATCTTTTGGGCTGCTCTGAGCAGTTTTCCCTGTAACTCCTGATAATCATCCGTCGTGAAATCCAGGCTGCTTAAACACCGACCCGTTCCCACCCAACTCAGTGTTACTCCCTCCGCGCGCAGGTAGTACTGGAGCAGCCAATTATAACGACTCGGTTCTTTAAAGAGCACGGTCCAGACGGTTGCAAGGTAGACAACTCGAAGGGGCAATGCTAACTCAGCGAGTTTTTGATTGGTCGAGTGAGCCCACCCTTCGCACCGGTGCTTCGCTTCGTCATACAAGCGCGCCGTTTCCGACTGCGTCACCCAGCGCAGAAACTCATTCATGGCTCCCATTACCAACGGATGCGCCGAAAACGTCCCGATGACATACGCGATGCGCATCGGATGCTCGGCGTCAAACCGCTTCATCAACGCTTTCTTGCCGCACACCACGCCGATGGGCATGCCGCCGGCCACCGTTTTTCCATAGACGACGATATCCGCTCGAACGTCAAAATATTCCTGCGCCCCGCCTGGCGCGAGACGAAAGCCGGTGTACACTTCATCGAAAATCAGCGGAATATCACAGGCACTGCACACCTCGCGCAGCTTATGCAGCCATTGAGCGTAAGCAGAGGTTGAATCTTCCGTTTTTCGTATCTCACTGGTGAGCAACACCGCGTCACTGGGCGGCGGAGAATTCGGATGGAAAGACTGTACTGGATTGACAAGAACGCCCGCAATTTCCTTTGCTCGCCGGCGAATGACGTCAAGCGACGCCGGGTGTAAGTCCTTGAGGGTGAGGCAATCGCTAATATCTCGCTCGCTCCCCAATCCCGGCTGCACGCCGTCCCACCAACCATGATAGGCTCCGGAAAAACACACAATGAACTTCTTGCGCGTATTAAAACGCGCCATGCGAACGGCAGCCATCACAGCCTCGGTGCCGCTCATATGAAAAGATACTTCGTCCAGATGTGAAACGGACTTGAGGAGAGCAATGTTGTCGGCCACCACGGGATGGAGAGGTCCCAATACCGGACCAAGGTCTTTCACTCGTTCCCAGCCCTTTTGCATCCACTCTTTGTAGCGATCGAATCCCGCCACGTTCAGTCCGTAAGAGCCGCTCACATCCAGGGTCCAATGACCATCAAGGTCGCGTAATTTCGGACCGTCCGACGTTGTCACCACCGAGCAAAGATTGAATTTCTCACGCATCACCCGCATGAAGGGGAAAGGAACTCGATTGGCGTCAGTGAAACGCAAATCGGAGAAGCTCTCGCGGATCTCATTGCCCCAGGCAATGGATTTTGCACATTGCGCTTGAAAATAATCGGCCAAGCGGTCAATGGCTTGTTTGCGGAGTTTCACCCAATGCCCTCCTACCCCATCGGCTCGCAAAAACTCCTCGTCCGAGTAATCATGAGTTTTCACCCATTTGGACAGACGTCGTGAGAGCACTGGCGTCAACGCAAGAGCCCGCAAGGTCAAGAGGGCCGTTAGTAGCCTTCGTCCGATGGAAACCACCAGGAAGACAAAGAAGAATATTCCCAGCAAAATCCATCCATCTTCCCTTTCAAGTATACAAACTCCTGTCGGGTTCAAACCCAGACACGCGGTCCATCTTTGGTACGCTTCGTCTAACAACATTGCTAATATCCTCCTCCGGCGGTTATGTAGCCACACTGCGGCATATTCTTGAAGTGTCGGGAGCTACGCGACTTTGCCCATAAACTCCCGTCAGCAACGCGGCAAAGCTCTCAACTATGCGCCGCCAGTCGATAGAGATTACATACTCGCGCGCTTGTTGCCGTATCTTGTGAAAGGATTGTGGTTCGCGAGCCAGCTTGGCGGCTAAGTCAACAAAGGCCTTGGCGTCTCCATAGGGAGCCAGCATCCCGGTCTCGCCATGCGTAATATGCATTTTTGCAGCGGCATAGTCATAGGCGACTACAACCAGGCCGCTGGCCATTGCTTCCAACGTCACATTCCCAAATGTCTCCGTTTCGCTGGGGAAGAGAAACGCATCCGCCGAGGCATAATGCTTTGCCAGCTGGGCGCCAGTGTGCACCCCACAGAAGATGAGGTCGGTCTGTTCTTTTTGCAAAGCAACGCTAAGCGGCCCCTCGCCTACGACGACACACTTCACGGAATCGCTGCACCGTTGCATAGTGCGGTACGCTTCCAAGGCGAGCCCCAAGTTTTTCTCAGGCGCGACTCGCCCTACATACAGTACGACCAAATCGTTATCCGCCGCGCCCCACTGACGCCGCAGAGCAGCGCAGCGGCGTTCCGGGGTAAACAGTTGACTGTCGACCCCTCGACCTAGGACAGAGACATTGTTAAATCCAAAAGCCTGTAGCCGGTCGCGTAGATCGACGTTGGGAACCAACGTTCCTGTCGTGCGGTTATGAAATCTGCGGAGATAGCGAAAGATCGCATTCTGCGACCAGCTCGCACGATAGTACCTGGAGTAGCTGTGAAAGTTGGTATGAAAACCACTGAATATGGGAATCCCTAGACGCCGAGCGGCGCGCACCGCCGACCACCCTAAAGGTCCCTCCGTCGCCACATACACGACATCCGGCCTATGTTGCGTCCAGGAGCGCCGTAGCAATCCGCTCGCCGGCAAGCCGAACTGCAAGCCCTTATATCCAGGTAAAGGCAGGCCGCGCACGAATGTTACCTGAGTATCGCAGCCGCCACCGAGACGCTCAGACGTACGTCGGTAGGGATGCACCAGTGATACTTCATGACCCTGCGCACGGAGTCCTTTCACCAAATGCGCCAAAGTCAAAGCTACGCCGTTTACTTCAGGAAGATAGGTTTCCGTGACGAAACAAATATATCGTTGCGTAGCTGCGGTGTGTTGAAATCCGGTTGAGGGCGTTTCGTGCATCAGCGTGTAGCTTCTGTCGACGTTTCTGTCGCTGACAGGTGTAATACGAGCAGCGCTAATTCCATCAGAATCTGAGGCTAGCGCTAGAATATATCTTCTACGTTACGAATTCGTGAAGATTGTGTAAATTTTACATCAAAGCAGCACTTGGCTACATCGTAGCGCCTACGTTGGCTTGGCGGGCCTCATGAAAGATAACACAATTGTCAACAAATTGAGGCAAATTGGTAACA
>JBFWZL010000007.1:0-31918 GCA_050185455.1 Binatia bacterium
CTATCGTTCGTATCTTAACGAGCATGGCTGGCCAAAGACTCACGGTGTGGATTGGGCTCCATTCTTCACGCCCCAATACTACAAAAGGAAAATTCCAGTGTGGACGACTTATGATCCCACTGGAATGCTGGGAGAAGTCGAGGCGCGTTCGCCGCGATTGTTTGACGTTGTCTTATGGGGATTGGTTATTGGCGTGCTGCTCGGACTCTTCATCGTACTCGGACGCTTATTTTTTCGGCGCGCCTGAATGAGGATAGACCGTGGCTTTATTGCTCTATGTGCTCGCTTTAGTTTTTCTGTTTCCGTGTCGTGTCCTGGCGCAGGCGCCAGTTGAAGATCCGCACGCACACCACATGCATCATGATCACGAACATCATGGCATGCGTATGGATATGGATGGGTCGGTTATGAACGAGAATGTAGACCAACTGCCGCGAGACTGTCCTAAAATTACCGGTGAACGGGAGCTCTTCGTGCGCGCAGGCAAGAAATACGCGCAACAATTGAGGGGAACAATGTTCTCGTATGACCAACGGGAATGGAACGTTGATCCTTGCACCAAAGTAACGGTCACTCTCGTTAATGAAGATAATGCCCGTCACCAATGGATGGTTCATGGCCTACCGAGATATCTCTATCCTGAAGGGATGTTTCATCTAGAAGTGAACGGTGGTGCGCAAAAGACCGGGACGTTTATCGTGCCGAGCGCGAGAAAAACGTATCTTGTGCACTGTGACGTGGCGCAGCACATGGAGAAAGGCATGAAAGCCCAACTCAAAGTTGGCGGCGGCGACGGTGATCTGTCAAGCATTCCTGGTGTTACGAGATCCCGTCAATCAGATAAATATCCCGTGCAGTGGAATGGGGGGGCCGCGGCGCTTTTGCTCGTGGCTGGATTGTGCGGAGTGGGAGTAATTATGTTCGCTTTGCGGTAGTCTCGTTAGGGAAACTTGTCTTGAGAAATATGAGTATGGTAGGACTCGGGTAGCAAGAGAAAAAGCTGCAAGCATAAAGGAGGATTGTTATGGGCCGAACCTACAATGTGATTGATTCCGATGGGCACGTATTGGAGCCGCCCAATTTTTGGGTGGATTATCTAGACCCGCAGTTCCGCGACCGTGCGCCGCAACTCAAGGTGGATACTGATGGAAAAGAACGTCTCCTCATTGAAGGCAAAATGATTGGAGGCGCCAAAGGCCTGGGATTTGCCGGCGCGATCGGGGCTCGCCAAGGCGCCGCCTCGCAGGACATTCGTTACATCGAGGGAAGAAAAGGCGGGTTTGATCCGCATGCCCGTATTCCTGATCTGGACCTGGATGGTATCGACGCCGTTTTTCTCTACCCCACGTTAGGTCTCCTTTCCGGAGCGATCAAAGATCCGCCACTCGCTGCAGCTGTGTGCCGCGCTTACAATCGTTGGCTGGCGGATTACTGCAAACCGTATCCTGATCGTCTTTTCGGCGTGGCGATGCTGCCCATGCAGTCGGTTGAGCTGGCGATAGAGGAAATGAAATATGCTCGCAACCAATTGGGCATGCGCAGCGGCTTCCTTCGTCCCAATCCGTATAATGATCGCATGCTCAGTCATCCATCTTACGATCCCTTCTGGACCGAGGCGCAAGCGCTCGATTTCGCCATCGGCTTACATGAAGGAACTGGCGGTATGCCGGCGGCAGGAGTCGAACGCTTCGAGAGTCCTGGGGCAAAGCACATTATCTCCCACACTGTGGAGATGATGATGGCAAGTTTAAGCGTCATTTGGGGCGGAGTGTGCGAACGATTTCCGAAAGTGCGTTTCGCGTTTCTCGAATCCGGCGGCGGCTGGATTGCGCCATGGCTGGACCGGATGGATCGTCATTATGACGACAATGGCGTTTTCAATGACTCGCCGTTGCGCATGCTGCCGAGCGAGTATTTCCAACGGCAATGCTGGATTTCCTATGAGCCGGTGGAAGGCAGTCTCTCGTACCTCGTGAATTATCTCGGAGCCAACAAGATTCTTTGGGCGACCGACTATCCGCACCCTGACGGATTTTTCCCTGGAGCGCCAAAGATGATCGCCGAAAAACTGCAAGAAAAAGACAGACGGACAGTTTTGGCGGAAAGCGCGATGCAGCTGTATAAGCTGCATTAAGCAGAGAGGGTAGGGTGGGGTTTTGCCCACCCTACAAAACAAGAGAACTATCTCTGCGCCAACGGGCCACGCAGCAATTTGCCAGGAAGTGCGCCGGTATGTTCGTTGTTGCGCAACACCACTTCACCGTTGACCACAGTGGCTGCGATCCCCGTCGCTTTTTGTTTCAAACGCCGAGCGCCAGCCGGTAGGTCATATGTGAGTTCTGGCATGGCTGGCGAGATGGTGTCGGGATTGAAAACAACACAATCCGCATTCCACCCTTCGCGCAGCAAGCCGCGTCCAGTGAGACCCCAGTACGAAGCTGGCACAAAACTCAGCATCCGCACCGCTTGCTCCAACGTCAATTCTTGCTTCTCCCGCACCCAATGACTGAACACATGGGTTTGGAGAGATGAATCCATGATCTGCGATACGTGCGCGCCGGAGTCCGAGAAGGTGACGACGGCATTCGGATGCTTGATCATCTCCAGGGCGTGCCCTTCGTGCTCGTTCGCCAGCGGCTGCAGGAAGAACTGTTTCAGATTCTTCGCCAGCGCAGCGTCAATGAAGACGTCAATCGGGTCCTTGTTCTCCGCTGCCGCGATCTCGGCAATTGAGCGATGCGGCGGATTGGGATTTTCCATCACCAGCAGCCATTTGGGGTTGGCGGGACGCGGTTCGGCGCCTACGATTCGTTTGGAATCCCGTGGCGTGTCATGATAGGCGGCGACGAGTTGCCGACGGATCTCAGGATCACGTAGCTTGGCTTCTTGTTCAGCTAAAGGTAGCTTGCGGATGTCGCGCCACACCGGCAACTTATCGAATGGCGTGACCGTCTCGAATGACAACAAAACGCTCAGTGCGCGGCTGTGCGCCTGCACGAACATCTTGCCGCCAGCAGCGACGGTTTCGTTGGCGAGGGCATAGTAGTGACGCCAGTAGTCCGGCGCTTTGCGGTTGCTAAACATGCCGAAGGTGACTGGTACTCCGGTGTCAAGAGCGAGCGCTTTCAGACGATCGAGAAACTCGCGAATGCGTTCCGGAGCGAGACCAGTATCTTCCGTAGCAATTTCGAAAATGCCCGAGCCCAGGTCACCCATGACGCCGACCAGCTGACGGACCTCTTCCCAGGTGGCGAGACGGCTGGCGACTGGTTGTCCATCTGGTGTTTGATGATTGCGCGTACGTGAGGTGGTAAAGCCCATGGCTCCCGCGCGAATGGCGTTGCGCATTTCACGTTTCATGGCTTCTAGATCATCAGGTGTTGCCGCATCCGTGAACGCTCGCTCCCCCATGACGTAGGTGCGTAAGGCGGAATGGCCCATGTAGGCTGAATAGTTGATGCCTTTAGGAAGCCGATCTACTGCATCAAGATATTCTGGAAACGTCGTCCAGCTCCATTTAATGCCCGCTTCCATTGCTTCGGGCGAAATATCCTCGGCGCGCTCCAAATTGCGCATGACCAAGAGCTTATCTTTCTCCGAGCAGGGCGCCAAAGAAAATCCGCAGTTGCCCATCACTACGCTGGTAATACCGTGCCAGCAAGAGCACGTTCCCAGAGGGTCCCAGAACACTTGCGCATCCATGTGGGTATGGGCGTCGATGAAACCCGGCGCGACCACATGGCCTTCGGCATCAAGGATTTCCTTAGCGTTATCGCTGATTTTACCGATCGCGGCGATTTTGCCGTTGACAATACCCACGTCGGCGCGCACGCGCGGCATCCCTGAACCGTCAATAACCGTACCGTTTTTAATAAGAAGATCGTATGACATCATGCCTCCTTTTTGCAGCAGGCGTTAATAAAAGGGTAAGCCAGACCTCGTCTTGGCTTCTCTCCCTAGTTTTATTTCAGACTAAGGGCTGGGGAGCAAGAGGTTCGCTTGCCTGTCTCGCGAGGAAAATACGTAAAACACTTGTTCCCCAAAAGGGGAACGATTATCGGCTGGTGACAGCTGTAGATTTTGAGAAAGGTATCGTGTGGATCAAATGGATCGGAACGCATAAGGATTACGATCGAATTGACGTGAAAGAGGTCGAATATGAAAAGTCTTAAACCGATCAGAACCAAGGCTGACTACGAGGCGGCTTTGGAAGAAGTTGAAAGCCTATGGGGAGCCCGTGTTGGAACCTCGGAAGGAGGTCGTCTCGACATTCTAGCGACGCTTATCGATGCGTATGAGAGCGAGCATTATTCGATGGACCCCCCTGATCCAATCGAAGCGATCAAGTTTCGCATGGAGCAGCAGAGGCTCACTCGGAAAGACCTTGAAGGACTTTTGGGTAGCCGCACTCGAGTTGCCGAAGTATTGAACCGGCAACGAGGTCTATCTATCAATATGATTCGTCGTTTACATGAAAAACTTGGCATCTCGGCTGAAATCCTGATCCGCCCGACCCGGACGAAAAGAGCGGCCTAACTAACGGACAAAATAGAGCCCCGGAGGGGTGAGAGAGCGTTATGTCCCTCGTGCGGCGCCGCCGGAGAACGCTGGCATCACTTCCTCCGTGAACAAACGTAACGAATGCAACGCCTGTTTGTGGGAAAAACTCCCCCAGGCGAACGAACAGATCACATAATTGCACCCAGTGACGTCCAGCAACTGCGCCATCTGTTCTCGCACGCGTGTGGGCGAGCCAAAGAGAATGGTCTGGCTTTGTACGGCTGGTTCCCAAGCGAATAACCCGTCGACGCTGTGGTCATTATGGTCATGCCACAGTTTGGTAATGGAATGGTACCAGTCGCCATGGGCGGAGCGTGTGGCCGCGAATGCTTCGGCGTCAGTATCCGCTACGAAGACTTGGCGCATGACTCCCACTTTCGGCTCGGTCACATGGCCGTTGAGGCGTCCTGGATCGCTCTCATGAGCGTTTCGGATCGTCCAGTATGTCTCTACGAGTTGCCGCACATGCGCCGCCGGACCAATAGCCGCGAAATTATAGCCATGCTTCGCTACATATTCGACACTCTCCGGGTTGTGGGTAGGATACCACAGCGGTGGATACGGTTGCTGCAAAGGATGGATCTCCATGGGCACGTCGCGATACTGGTAATGTTGTCCGGCAAACGTCAGCCGTTCGTGCGTCATGCCGACAGCAAGGATCGCCACTGTCTCGTCGAAGATTGTACGGGTCTGAGCAGTATCAACCCCGAAATAACCGATTTCATAAGGCGAGACGCCGCGGCCGATTCCTAACTCCAAACGTCCTCCTGACAAATGGTCGAGCATGCAGACTTCTTCAATCAGCCGCAGGGGGTGATAGAGCGGCAAGAGATACACGAGCGGGCCCAGACGAATACGTTTGGTGCGTTGCGCCGCAGCGGTCAGGAACAGCGCGGGAGATGGCGCCATGCCGAGTGGCGTGGCATGATGTTCCGCCAAGTGGTAGCAGAAAAAGCCCGCGGCGTCGGCCACCTCCACCAGCTGCAGCCGTTCCTCATAGAGTTGATTTACAGGAACCTTGCCTCGGTCAATCCAATCAAACATGCCAAAAGCTGCTTGGGCCATATTTCCCTCCTGGATGGGGTGCACTATCAAGCAAGTAAGCGCGAAAAATTGGTAACAAAATATCTGGTGGGTAACAATGGACGGGAAAGATCATGAGCGACGGTCTAGGAATTCTGCTCTATCCTGCTACATAATCAATCAGCAGAATTTCCCTGTGTGGCTCGGGAAAATAGTAAGGGAACCCTCTTCACGCCTTGCCTTTGCTCGGCTACGCTCAGGGCTATCAATTGAGACGTGCGCTGGAGGGAGTTTGGACGCGCCGCTCTGTGAAAACAGTAAGGAGTAATTATGGATCTCAACTATTCCCCCGAAGAGTTGGCGTTTCGTGATGAAGTGCGTGCGTGGTTGCGCGACAACCTTCCCACAGACCTGCGTGAAAAGGTGGTTAATTACAAAGAGCTGAGTAAAGATGATCTGCTTCGCTGGAATAAAATTCTTGCGAAGAAAGGTTGGATCGCGCCAGAGTGGCCGCAGGAATGGGGAGGTCAGCCATGGACAGTAGTGCAGCGCTCCATTTTTGAGGAAGAGTGCGCGTATGCCGGCTGTCCGCCCTTGATTCCGTTTGGCCTCAAGATGTGCGGGCCAGTGTTGCATCGCTTTGGCACGGAAGAGCAGAAGAAGCAGTTTCTGCCCGGGATCTACAACGGCGACGTCTTTTGGTGTCAAGGCTATTCCGAGCCGGGGTCAGGGTCAGACCTCGCCTCTTTAAAAACCAGCGCCGTGCGTGATGGCGATAACTACATCGTGAATGGACAGAAAATTTGGACGACCTGGGCGCACCATGCGGACTGGATTTTCTGCCTCGTGCGTACCGATCCCAACGCGACCAAGAAGCAGGAGGGAATTTCCTTTCTCCTCTTCGATATGAAAACTCCTGGCATTACCATCCGCCCCTTGGTGCTCATGGATGAAGGTCACGAGGTGAACGAAGTATTCTTCGACGACGTGCGAGTGCCGGTCGAAAACCTCGTGCATAAAGAGGGCGACGGGTGGACGGTGGCGAAATATCTGCTTGGTCATGAACGGATGGGCACAGGCGGCATCGGCGGTTCCAAACGTGAATTGGCGAGGTTGAAAGATTTGGCCGCCAAGCAATTGAAAAATGGCAAACCCTTACTTGAGGATTCTCGCTTCCGTGACAAAGTGTCGCGCGTGGAAGTCGAGCTGATGGCGTTGGAAATCACCAACCTGCGTTTCCTTGATCAACTGCGGAGCGGACGAGCCCCGGGAGCGGAGGTGTCGCTTCTCAAAATCCGCGGGACGGAAATTCAGCAAACCTTGACCGAGTTAATGGTTGAAGTCATGGGGCCGCTGGTGCAACCGTTGGCGCCCATTGACGCCACAGGGTTTGATAACTTCACGGCGCGTTTGCTTCCTCGCTACTTTAACTACCGCAAGACGACTATCTATGCGGGATCGAACGAGATTCAACGGAATATCATTGCGAAGATGAGCCTTGGTTTATAGATAGAGATAGAGAGATAGGGAACGGGAGAACGTGCAGTGAATTTTGACTATTCTGAAGAGCAACAATTACTTACTAACAGCATCAAGCAATTTATCGCCAAGGACTATACGTTTGAGGCGCGTAAAGCGATTCTTGAGTCCGCGGCGGGATACAGCGAACAAGTATGGGCGACATTTGCCGAGATGGGCTTGCTTGGATTGCCATTTGCCAGCGACTACGGTGGTTTCGGCGGGAACGCGGTCGATTTAATGCCGGTCATGGAAGCAATTGGTGAAGGGCTTATACTCGAACCCTATCTCGCGACTGTCGGCTTGGGTGGTCGGTTGATTGCGCGCGGTGGAAGCGACGTTCAGAAGAAAACGGTTCTCCCCGCGCTGATTGAGGGGAAGCTTAAACTTGCCTTCGCACAGACGGAGCGCGGCGCGCGCTATGATCTGGCGTATGTGACCGTCCGCGCCCAAAAATCCGGGAATGGCTACCTCATTGACGGCGAGAAGTGTGTCGTCACGCATGGGCCTTGCGCGGATAAGCTTGTGGTCTCGGCTCGTACGTCCGGGAATGATACGGAGGCGCGGGGGATCAGTCTTTTTCTTGTAGACAGTACTGCTCCGGGAGTGATGCTGAAGACCTATCGCACGGCGGATAACTTGCGCGCGGCGGACATCAGTTTTTCTGGCGCAACGGTTTCTGGCGAGGCGCTGCTTGGGAAAGAAGGGGAAGCACTGCCGCTTATTGAAGAAGTCATTGATTACGCGACCTCGCTGCTCTGTACGGAAGCGGTTGGCGCCATCAAGTTCGCGAACGAGGCGACACTGGAATATCTCAAGACCAGAAAACAATTCGGCGTGCCGATTGGCTCGTTTCAGGCCTTGCAGCACCGGATGGTTGATATGATGATCAGTTATGAACAGGCGAAATCGATGGCTTGCTTGGCGTGTGTGAAGGTTGATAGCGCTGACGTCACAGAGCGGAAACATGTCATCTCCGCCGCGAAGATTAAAATCGCCGACGCCTGTCGCCATGTCAGCCAGGAATCCGTGCAGTTGCATGGCGGCATGGGTATGACCGAGGAACTGAAGGTCAGCCATACCTTCCGGCGGTTGACCACGATCGCGCAAATTTTTGGCGATGCGGATTATCACTTGGATCGTTTTGCGGCGGGTGAATAATCTTATTCCCTAAAGAATGAATACACCACGGAAGATTGCCGCCTGATCGTTAAAGATCCGGCATTTTCCTTGCCCTAGAGAGCCCGAAGGGATAAAGAGACCCCATGCGCTGCGCGAGCTGTGGGTTTGAAAATCTCGAAGGGCTGAAGTTTTGTGAGGAATGCGGAACGAAGCTCATACAGATTTGCCCAAGCTGTGGGCACGAGGTCAGACCAACCGCCAAGTTTTGTGGCGAATGTGGCGTCTCTCTAGTTCCCAGTGCTCAGTCATCAACTACCAGTCCTCAACCCCCAACACCGAGTCCCGAACCTTTATCCTCTAGACCCCAGGCCCCAGGCGCTAGGCGTGACGCCGCCGAAAGGCGGCAGCTCACTGTGATGTTCTGTGATCTGGTAGGCTCGACGGCTCTCTCAGAACAACTTGATCCAGAGGAATGGCGCGAGGTGGTGCGGGTGTATCAAGAGACCTGCGCGGAGGTGATCCGCCGCTTTGACGGGCATATCACGCAGTATCTCGGTGATGGCTTGCTAATCTATTTCGGGTATCCGGCGGTGTATGAAGATGACGCCGCTCGCGCTGTACGGACGGGGTTGGAAATTATTGCCGCGCTTCGACATCCTCTGCATGCTCGGCTTGAGGTCCCCTCTCCCCTCGTGGGAGAGGGACAGGGTGAAGGGGCTAAGAACAAAGCCATACATACCTCTCATCCTAACCTTCTCTCCCAAGGGGAGAAAGAACTTCGGACACTACAAGTCCGCATCGGCGTTCACACCGGCCTCGTCGTCATTGGCGACATTGGCGCCGGCGAACGCACGGAACAGCTCACGCTGGGCGACACCCCTAATATCGCCGCGCGTCTGCAAGGACTCGCGGCGCCGAATACCGTCGTCATCAGCGCCGCCACACAACGGCTGATCGCCGGCTTCTTTGACTGCCACGATAGCGGACTCCAGTCTTTGAAAGGCGTCTCGACTCCCATCCGAGTCTATCGGGTGCTAAGTGAGAGCAGCGCTCAAAGTCGGTTGGAAGTCGAAGTCAGCACAGGCAGATTAACTCCCCTGGTTGGGAGAGCCCATGAAATGGGCTTGCTCCTGGAGCGGTGGACAGCGGCTCAGGCGGGCGATGGGCAAGTCGTGTTACTGAACGGTGAGCCGGGCATTGGTAAATCTCGCTTGATGCAGGAGGTCAAGGAACGCCTGATACCGCAGAAAGCGATGAGCTTGGAGTTTCGCTGCTCTCCCTATGCGCAAAACAGCGCCTTCTCGCCAGTGCTAGCGCATCTCCAGCGAGTACTGCAGTTTGAGCGGGACGAGAAGCCTCAAGGCAAACTCACCAAACTCCAGCAAACTTTGACGCGCTATCACTTCCCCCAAGCCGATACATTCTCGCTGTTGGCCGCGCTGCTCTCCTTGCCCCATCCGGAGGGCGCTCCCCTGATGACCACTAAGGGTTATGCCGCTCCGGAAATGGAACAAGTCTACACCCGGGCGTGGGAGCCGTGCCAACAGGTGGGAGAGACTCCTGAATTTTTCCCGATACTGTTTGGACTAGTACTCCGTCAGAGGGAAGTTGAGGGATAGAGGTGATGCAACTTCACTCGTGCGGTCGCAGTCGTGAACTGCCAGTTAATCGTGGCGTGGGCCGCATGCTGAAAAAAACACCGTCAAGCCGTGGCTGAAACAGCCATGGTGTATCCCCACCGTCAGTGCCGAGTTTGTCTGGCGTAGGGAAGATGTCCTGGATCTCTACGCTCAACCCTATGACTCGCGCTTTCCCGTCGTGTGTTTTGATGAGAGCCCCTATCAATTGCTTGGTGAAGTTCGGCAACCGTGCAGGGCGCAGCCAGGGAAACCGCAGCGGTACGATTATCAATACCAGCGTAACGGCACGTGCAATCTGTTTATGTTTTTCGAACCCCGCGCCGGCTGGCGGCCTGTCGAGGTCACGGAGCGGCGCACCAAACAAGACTTTGCCCACTGTATGCGACAGCTCGTCGAGGGCTATTATCCTGAAGCCGAAGTGATCCGCGTGGTGGTGGATAATCTCAACACCCATACCCCAGCTGCCTTGTACGAGACCTTTGCTGCCCCTGAAGCCCATCGGATTCTGCAACGGTTAGAGTTTCACTACACTCCTAAACCTGGCAGTTGGCTGAACATGGTGGAAATTGAATTCTCCGTGCTCGCGGGGCAGTGTCTCCAACGTCGTCTGCCTGAGAAAGCCACCGTCCAGCAAGAAGCTGCGCTGTGGGAGCGACAACGTCACGATACCACAGCCACAGTCCAGTGGCGGTTTACGACGGATAAGGCACGGACCAAACTCCATCGCCTCTACCCCTCACAATCCCTGCGATGAGGTACTAACCAATGGTGCTAGTTTGTATCTCAAGAAAATCAATAATTTAGCTGCAGGGACAATTTCTCTCCGCAGCAAGAATCCCAGGAAACTGTGCGAAAAGCGATTTTTTGTGTGTTTGTCCGTTTCCGTAAGCCCTTGATTTCATTAGAGGTGAACTAGCACCAATAGTTACTAGCAGCATTTCGTCTTACACGAGGAGAGGTCCAGACCGCTCGGGAACTAGGGGAACAACTACTGCAGCTTGCCCAGAGAACGCCAGGCCCGGCCCTTCTTGTGGCAGCTCAAAATGCACTGGGGGAAACCTTGTACCATCTGGGAGAGTTTGTTTTAGCCAGGGAACATTTAGAGCAAGGCATTACGGTCTATGATCCTCAGAAGCATCATGCTTTCGCTTCTCTCTACGGAGCGGATCAAGGAGAACAATGCTTGTGCTATGCGGCATTTGTCCTGTGGCATCTTGGCTATCCGGACCAAGCCATCACGAGAATCCGCGAGGCGCTCACTTTGATTCAGAAGTTTTCCTATCCTTACAACTTAGTTTATGCCTTGATCTGTACTGCCCTCACCACCAATTTCGCCGGGAGGCGCAACTCGCCAGAGAGCATGCTGAGGAGGCCATTACTCTCTGCACCGAGCAGGGTTTTCCGTGGTTCTTGGTGCTTGGGACGATAGTGAGGGGCTGTCAGCCGCGCCTATTTTGCGGCATTCCAGGCGGCTATTTGCGCCCTGGAGAGTCAAGGAATTACCCACAAAGAATGGACCTACAAAGGAGTGCACAACGACTTTGTCCATCGCTTTGTTCGGCGCAGAAAAATCGTCCCAGCAAGCTTTGCGAGCGCCTTGCCTAACTTGATACGGCTTCGACACACGGGGGATTATCGACAACCAGGCGTGAGCCAACGCCAAGCCGAACGAGCCGTTCGGCTTGCTCAGGAATTTGTGGAACTTCTCATTACAGAGGTGTGGCATGCCCAGGAAACGCCCCAATAAACCGGAATTACTTGAAGCGAAACTCTCTGAACTCACGGATCTCGTCAAGGATCTCTCTCCGGAGGCGCGAGTAGAAGTTATCTTTACGCACTATGAAGATGAAGACGCCGCCATTGACGTGTATCTTCCGGTGTCATCGTCAACAGAAGAGGTGAGGCGCCTTGAGCAGACACTTGGGGAGCGGTGTAATGATATCCTCGTTGAGACAGGGCTCTTCATTATTGGATTAGTGCTGTGCAAGATTAGCATGGGCTTCACGCTGTCACTGATCTCATCTACTCATTACAATGACACATCCTACCTTGTATAAGGCGGAACTAAGGCGCCATCCGACGACACCTATCCACTCGGTGCGCGGCATCGAGGTGCAGGTCGGCTGGGGCAATAGCGAGGCGCTTTCGCTCACCTTTGTTTTAACTGGAGACCTCACTCGGGTGCGTATCCCAGCGCCGCAACCGTCGCATAGAGCGGATAATCTCTGGCGACACACCTGCTTCGAAGCTTTTCTGCGCTACAAAGGCGAGCCGGCGTATTATGAGTTTAACTTCGCGCCTTCGGGTGCATGGGCTGCCTACGCGTTTCGTCGCTATCGCGATGGCGCGTCGCTCGTGCAAGATTTTGATCCACGCCTCGTTGTGCGCGAAACGGAAGAGCGGTTAGAGTTGGACGCTTTCATTCGATTGGATTGTCTGCCGCTGGCGCACCAGCGCACGCGAGTGCAACTTGCGTTTTCCGCGGTCGTTGAAGACGAGCAAGGCGTGCTGTCCTACTGGGCGCTTACTCATCCGTCTGGCAAACCTGACTTTCATCACCCTGACGCCTTTGCTCTTGAGCTTGAGCGGCCCGATGCTGATCGAGGAAGCGACTTTGCAGAGGAGGAAGAACAATGAAGTTTGGCATTGACCGCTTACTAGAGGAACCTACGCTGAGAAAACCCTTGGCGGGCCGTCGTGTTGCGTTACTTGCCCATCCTGCTTCGATGACACGGGATTTCGTGCACACGCTCGACGCGCTTGCTGCCCTTGACGACATCAAGCTAGTGGCGGCATTCGGTCCTCAGCACGGCCTGCGCGGCGACAAGCAGGACAACATGGTTGAGTCTCCCGACTTTAGAGATCCGGTGCACGGTATTCCGGTCTTTAGCCTCTATGGCGAGGTGCGCCGTCCCACGACTGCAATGATGGACAGTTTCGATGTGTTGCTGGTCGATCTGCAGGACCTCGGCTGTCGTATCTATACGTTCAGCACGACGCTGCGTTATGTTCTTGAAGCCGCCGCAAAGCATGGCAAAGCCGTCTGGGTGCTCGACCGGCCAAATCCTGTCGGACGCCCGGTGGAAGGGCTACGGTTACGCCCAGGTTGGGAAAGCTTCGTTGGCGCGGGGCCGCTGCCGATGCGACACGGTCTGACCTTAGGAGAACTCGGCAAGTGGTTCGTGCAGACGTTGCGTCTCGATATTGAATACCACGTCGTGACGATGGAAGGTTGGCAGCCCGAGCATGCGCCGGGATTCGGCTGGCCGCTCGGTGAACGTATCTGGGTGAATCCGAGCCCCAACGCGTCGAATCTCTGGATGGCGCGCTGCTACGCTGGAACCGTCCTGTTGGAAGGTACGACCCTGTCTGAAGGTCGCGGCACGACCCACCCGTTGGAGGGGTTCAGCGCGCCGGATCTTGAGCCGCGCGCCGTGCTGGAGACCATGCAGTTGCTCGCGCCGCACTGGCTGCAGGGTTGTCGGCTGCGTGAGTGTTGGTTCGAGCCCACGTTCCACAAGTACGTAGGCAAGCTGTGCGCGGGCGTGCAGATCCATGTCGAGGATGCAGCCTACGACCATCACACGTTCCGACCATGGCGCCTGATGGCGCTCGCGTTTAAAGCATTACGGTTGCGACGACCGGGCTATGAGCTCTGGCGTGACTTTCCGTATGAGTACGAGTATGATCGGCTCGCCATAGACGTCCTTAATGGGAGCGAACTCTTGCGCCTGTGGGTGGATGACCTGAATGCTAGTCCAGCCGATCTCGACGCCTTGACGGCGCCCGATGAGACCTCATGGCTGGATGAACGCGATACGGTGTTACTGTACCGTTGAGCGACATTGCTCCACTTTACGCTAGAGAGGAATGTTCTGGCACTTACATCCCACTAAGACCAAGGCAGGTTTTTCTCGCTCCCAGTCGCCTCAATCTTCCGTAAATCCTGTAAATGCTCTGCGATTTGTGAAATCAGGCTCCTGCTCTGCAAAATTTGCCTGACTCATCTCTGACTCCTAAAAGCGGCTTACGAGATCTCCTTCTCAGGACACTACAGCAACAGTGCGACGGCTTTGCGGTCGAGGTTTCGAGCTCGTAGGCGCGCGACGAGGAGACTCAGAAATTTGTGCGACCGCTAAAAGCCCACCCCAGCTCATCCACACTTAGTCGCATACTTTAACACTACTGTTTAGGAGGTTTGCCATGCAGAACTCATGCAAAACTCGGACTCTTCGTAAGGTTCTACTAGGAGGTTTGTTCGTCACACTTACATGGCCAATGACAGCGCACGCCGTATTCCGCTATGTATCGCCGCTCGGGAGCAATACGAAACCCTCTGGCGCCGCCAAGGATTGTACGAAGGCAGGGGCTCCTTGCCGAACGATACAACACGCAGTCAACCAGGCTGCTTCTGGCGACACCATTTCCTTGGCGGCTTTACCGTTTGCGCAAAATAGCATTACCGTCGATAAATCTTTGAATTTTATAGGAAATGGCGCCACCCGAGTCGTTATTAACGCTAACGGATTGGGTCGACACTTTAACATTACCAATCCGAATGCCTTTGTCAGAATGTCCAACCTAGAACTGATCAATGGCTCAGCACCCGAAGGGGGTTCTATTTACAATACGGGGCGACTTACCTTCTACGACAACAGGATGGCGAATAATCAAGCCGCCAGTAACGGTGGTGGTATCTACAATGCCGGCGGAAATATGGTGGTCAGCGCCAGTGAAATTGACACTAATACGGCACAACACGGAGGTGGAATCTACAACGGCGAGGGTGGTGAGTTAACAGTTACCAACGGCAGTGAAATCCTGAACAATCAAGCGAATTTTGGCGGAGGAATCTATACGACGAGTTCAAGTGTGTACGCCAAAGTTCAACAAGACTCGACATTGAGAAGCAACCAAGCCAGCATCGACGGTGGAGGCATTTACCGTGAGGACGGGAGTGTTCTGCAAATCTTTTCTCCCAGCACTTTCGAGAACAATGCTGCAGGACGTGATGGCGGCGCCGTGTTCAACGAAGGCGGCGCCCTGAATATCTCACAAGGCGTCTTTAGCGGGAATACCGCCGGCGGAGATGGCGGGGTAATCAAACATTTCGGAGACGAGAAATTAAGCGTAGCCGACAGCACCTTCGAGAACAATTCGGCGACGCGAGGCGGGGTCTTCTTCAGTGCATCCTCTGGCGGCGTGACCATTGACAAGAGCACTTTCAATAACAATTCGGCGACGCAAGAAGGCGGGGTCCTCTTCAACGCACCGACTGGAATGTCTCCCAGCCTGACTACTATTACCGGGAGTGATTTCACGAACAATAGTGCAGCCCTCTTTGGGGGTGCGGTGTCGAATGATAACGGAGCCCTTTCTATTGGACTTAGTCTCTTCGTCAACAATTCGGCCACGAATGGCGGAGGTGGAGCGCTGAAAAACAGTAACAGTGGGAGCTACTCCATCACGCAGAGTATCTTTGAAGGCAACTCTGCGTACTTGGGGGGAGCGATTGCCGATCAGACTACCGCAGCGACGATGATTCTGAATAGGATTAGTGCCAGTACCTTCTCCGATAATACGGCGTCCAATGTGGGCGGAGCACTCTACTACTGGGACTGGAACGGGAGAATGATGATTGTGAACAGTACCTTTTCCCGGAATACGGCAGACGGTGAGGGTGGAGCGATCTACAATGGATTGAGCGGCAACAGCAGCATGGCGATCACGAACGCTACCTTCTTTGGTAATGCTGCTGAGGATGGCGCGACCATTTATAACGAGACCGTTCTGGAGCTGAATAACTCGATCATTACTGATAGTGATGATCTTACTCCAGGAGATCCTGATGCTGCTTGTTCCAGTGTGGGCGTTCCACTGACGGGGCAAGGAAATCTGGTCGGCATTGAGTCAGCTATTCTTTTCGATACTTCCTGCATTACCAGCACCACGGCGAATCCTGCGTTCAATGCAGGTTGGGTCACTGGATTCGACGCAAACTTGCAGGACAACGGGGGGCCGACCGACACGCATCAGCTCTTCACTGGAAGTAATGCGATTGACAAGCTCGTTGGTTGCTCCGTAGATCACGACAATGACCCAGCAACGCTGGAAGTTACACTTGCCACTGACCAGCGCGGTTATGCGCGCCCTCTAGGAGGTGGGTGTGACGTCGGCGCTGTCGAACAGCAATAACGAGGGCCTAGAGGATTTTCCCCGCTGATGGCGCAAGATATGGGATTTGGTCTGATGCAAACTGGGAATGCCAAATCCCACGCCAAATTTTCAGAGAATAGCGAGTATTTTCTGAAAAGCGAGAATCGAACCTGTCTGTATCCTCGCTTCGTCGCTCTACAACGAAGAACAGCGAGGAGTTTCTTTCAGTCTACTCTTCCCCATCGAATTGTCCGCAAGCACATGGTAACTTCTGCCGGTCCGGCAACATTCTTGTAAAGGGAGAGGAACATAGAATGGAACAACGCCCGCTAGGAAACTCAGGCATTCAGGCGAGCCTCGTCGGTCTTGGTTGTAACAACTTCGGCATGAAGATCGATCTTGCCGCAAGCCGCGCCGTGATCGATGCCGCGATCGACGCTGGAATTACTTTCTTTGATACCGCGGACATGTATGGCAACATGCAGTCGGAAGATTTTATTGGTCAGACGCTTGGCGCGCGTCGTAAAGATATCGTGCTAGCTACGAAGTTTGGCGGTATGGCGTGGATGCAAAAAAGCAAAGAACCCTGGGCGGATCGAGCGTACATTGTGAAGTGTCTGGAGGGTAGCCTGCAGCGCTTACGGACGGATTATGTTGATCTGTACCAGTATCATTTCCCCGATCCGAAGACGCCGATGGAGGAGACTTTAGCCGCGTTGGACGAACTGGTGCGCCAGGGTAAAGTCCGAGCGGTTGGCTGCTCAAATCTTTCCGGAGCGCAAATCGCCGAGGCGACGGCAAAATCGCAAGAACGTCATACCGTGAATTTTGCGACCGCGCAAAACGAATGGAGTCTGTTGAAGCGTGACGCGGAACGAGACGTGATCCCCGCGTGCGACAAATATGGCCTTGGGCAGTTGCCGTTTTTTCCGCTTGCGAGCGGTATGCTCACGGGCAAATATAAAAGGGGGGAAGAACTTGTTGCCGGCTCTCGCTTGGCGACTCTCGGTTTTTTTCAGGGACTGGCCTCGGACGATAACTTTACAAAGATTGAAGTGTTGCAAGCCTTTGCCGAGAAGCGAAGCCACACGCTTCTTGAGCTGGCCATGTCATGGCTGGCTTCCCACCCTTGTGTCTCTTCGGTTATTGCTGGAGCAACGACGCCCGAACAAGTACACGCCAATGCCGCTGCCGCTAATTGGAAGCTCTCAGCCGAAGAACGTGCTGAGGTCGATAAATTGGTTCCGCCGGCGTCTGCGTAAGAGGCTGTTGGGAAACTATCATTGCGTGGAGCAACAGCGACGAAGCAATCTCTTTTGTCGGCAACGATCGCTTCGCTCCGCGCGCAATGATTTCCTACTCCGACTTCTCAAAGGACAACCCTGCAAGGGGATCCGTCGCGTACAGGACGGTTCGCTCCAAACCTTCTTCACGATAGTGATGAATCGCTTGATACTCGGGGCTGTTAAACATCTCGATAAGCGCCTTGCGAGTGGGATACTGTACGAGGGCAACGGCATCCCACTCGTCCGCGCCAACCATTAACTCCGCCGCGCGACCTGCATAAATGACTTTGCCGCCGTGACTGGCGACAATCTTACCAACTGCCTCTGCGTATTTTCCGTACGCTTCTTCGCCGCCATCGGCCTTGAATTTGAGTAAATTCAGCATGACCACCGGCCCTTTGTCCGCGTTGGACAAAAATGCCTGGGCGGCTTCTGGCTTGGGAAGTAGTGAATTCATGTCTTTTCCTCTTTTTGTTTAAGCAGGCGCGTGCCTCGGCTCCTGTCGCACGCACCTGGGTCATGGACAAACGCGAATCTACAATTGTGCAGGCGCTAGCGCTTCGAGCGCGCGTTCGTCAGGCCGCAACCCACCCTCAGGATGGAGAGGGAGAATGCTCACGTGCGTCGCGCCAGCCGTCAACTGCTTGGCTATGTGGAGCTGTATTTTTTCTTCATTTCCCCAGGCAACGATGGCGTCGACGAGGCGATCACTGCCGCCGTTGGCGAAATCCTCGTCGTTATAACCAAGGTGTTTCAGTCGATAGACGTAGTGATCGATAGTCAAATAGGTTTTCATGTATCGGCGGGCCATGGATCGCGCTTTGGCGGGGTCCGTCTCCAGGATCACCGCCTGAATCGCACAAAGCCAGGGAGTAGCGCCCAACGCTTTTCGGGTCCGCGCCACTTGTTCCGTCGTGGTGAAGTAGGTGAGGGTGCCTTGTGTTTCGGCAGCCGCCAGTTGCAGCATCTTCGGCATCATGGCGGCGATCACGACTGGTGACGTGCGTTGCGGCGCCGGCGCGTTATACGGAGCCGCTTTCATTTTTGCTAGGTAGTCGCGCATGAAACCCAATGGTTTTTCGTAGGCGACCCCACGACGTGCATTGGCGCTAGCATTGCTGACGCCTAAGCCAAGGATAAAGCGATCGTCAAAAAATTCGCCGAGCGTTTTGGTGACGCCGGCGACCACGAGAGGTTCGTACGAGAAAGCAATGGCGACGCCCGTGCCGACCACTAGTTTTTCTGTTTGACTCAAGAGGTGCGTAGACAGCGAAAAAATCTCGCGCCCCATTAGCTCGGGGACCCATAATACGCTGTACCCTAACCGCTCCACGTTGCGAGCGAACTGAATAGTGTCCACGCCACTCAAGGCATCGAGAAAACCAAGTACGCCGATCTTGCTCAAGTCCATGTTTTCCTCCTCACTTCTTTGCTCTTGGTAGCAAGACTTGCTAGATAGAGCTAGCGGCTCTCTTTCCGAAATGGAAGGAAAAGATGAGAACAACTCATTTACAATAAGTCAGCAGCATTACCCGTCACACAACACGATTTTTACCAACTCATCAATAACGCTCTTGCGGCTCGACGATTAAGCAGAAACCTGGCTGTCCAGAATGGGTCAAGCGACTGGACAAGTTCGCGTCTAGTGAGTGGGATAACTCTTCGGACGAGCGATACGCGACCGTATCGAAGCGGTGCGCATTCGACCGTAGAACGCTCCCACTGAGCCGATTGAGAATTTGATCGAGGACAACTGAAAAATTTTTCTCTGTGACCGCACACAAACAGGATACAGCGCCGAATTTGACGACCCGAACTTCTCTCGCGATACGGTCTATTACACCTGCGCTATTGAAGAGGAAACGCCGACGGTGAACGGCAAGAATCTGTGCATGACTTTTGATGAGAAAGACAACCCGCTCGACGTAACGTTGAGTTACGCAGGCTATGGCACGGAAGAAAAAGACGATTGTTGCGGTGAAGTCAAACCGAAAATGGCAAAGACCAAGCCTGGAGGGAACATCCCAGAGCTTGGTCCTGCCGCGGACGAGGGGAATCAGGCAGCGATCTGTTTAGGGGCCGCGTTTGCTATCTCGATCGGCACCCGTTTAGTAGCCAGTGTTTCGGGTGCAGGCATGGTGATCTCCAACACGCCGTCATGGTAGCGCGCCTGCACCTCATCCACTTTCACTCCTTCGGGCATTGGTATGAGGCGGTGAAACGCGCCGTAGTGTACTTCTCGGTGGAAGTAATCGCCGTTCCGTTGTTCATCAATGGCCTTGCGTTCGCCCTTCAGGCGGAGCCGATTGCCCTCGACCGCCAGCTCGATATCTTTCAGCTCCATCCCTGGCAGGTCGGCTTTGATGACGAAAGTGTTTCCGTCTACGTAACTTTCAATGGGAGGGGCGTAGGCGTCGCGCGCCCAGGACCGAGGCGAGACTCCTCGTTTTCCACCGGTAAAGAAGCGATCGAAATCTTCCCACACTCGATCGAAGAATGCGTCCATGTCCCGTCGTAATGAGCTCAAACTCCCAAAGGATCGCCCTGGTGTTAATTCCGCCATAAGAACCATCACCTCCTGTGAGAAATTTTCAAAAGCAAAGATAAACATAATGTATGCATTATCAAGTCGGAGTTCGTCAGGCGGACTCCTCTCGCGCCGTCGCACTCGCATGACGGACGGTAGGTGAAAAGGGATGCCTACAACACTTGGCAATACGCTCTTACGATTCATCCCCATTCCTCCATCTCGCCGCTCCCCGATAGGAAAAGGAGGGAAACCTATCGGAGAACGGGAAGGAGCTTGGGAGGGAAAATCTGTACAAATAGACGAAGACGACGCAAGAAAATTCGACGCTACTGTCGCTAGAGACGCCGGTCTGCACGCCGGCGACTACAGGCGGTACTCACCTCTTGACACGCCAGAGGACAATGCTTATTTCGATACTCGCAGATACGGCGAGCTGCAGTTTCACTGCATTTTCTTCGCTGTACGGCTTGCTGACAGACCCCCGCGCAAGGCTGCGCGAGGAGCTACATAACGAGCAGAATGACGGTATGACTACGAACCAGTTGCGGCAAATCCGTGGGCCGTGACATCGACCTGAGAATAACTACCTCGTTTTCGGCCCAGGGTCTTTTCCTTTCCTCACGGCGGCTTCCTTTGCTGTGAATGGGGATGGAAGAGTACGGTCGCCAAGCAATCCTAAAATATTTAGTGGACACAAGGAGGTAGCCATGACGACTCGAGTACGCCCATTACACGATCGCATCATCATTCGGCGCATCAACGCCGAGGAGAAAAGTAAGGGCGGTATTATCATTCCCGATACCGCTCAGGAGAAACCCCAGCAAGGCGAGGTCATCGCCGTAGGCTCCGGCCGTCAAGAAGATGGCCAGACCATTCCTCTCGATGTGCATCCAGGAGACCACGTGTTGTTTAACAAGTATGGCGGAACGGAGATCAAGCTCGACGGTGAAGAGCATCTGATTCTACGAGAAAGCGAAGTGCTTGGAGTTATTGAACGATAAATGAGGAGGAACGAAACAATGCCAGCCAAAATTGTGCGATTTAGCGAAGAGGCGCGCGCTCAGGTGCTGCACGGTGTAAATTTGTTAGCCAACGCGGTGACGGTCACATTGGGACCTAAAGGCCGCAATGTGGTGATCGAGAAGTCCTGGGGGTCGCCTACCGTCACCAAAGACGGCGTTACGGTGGCTAAGGAGATCCAACTCGAAGATAAGTTTGAAAACATGGGCGCGCAAATGGTGAAAGAGGTGGCGTCGAAAACCTCGGATGTGGCTGGAGATGGAACAACCACTGCGACGGTCTTGGCTCGCGCGATTTTTACGGAAGGCGCGAAGATGGTGGCGGCCGGCCATGACCCCATGAGCCTGAAACGAGGCCTGGACAAGGGGGTAACAAAGGCTGTGGAGGAACTCAAAGCCCTCTCGAAAGCCACGAAAGGGCAAGAAGAGATCGCCCAAGTCGGCACGGTCTCAGCTAATGGCGACAAGACCATTGGTGATATTATTGCTGAGGCGATGGATAAAGTTGGTAAGGAAGGCGTGATTACCGTTGAGGAGGCGAAGAGCCTGGAAACCATGCTCGATGTGGTCGAAGGCATGCAGTTCGATCGCGGCTATCTGTCTCCGTACTTTGTTACCGACCCGGAACGTATGGAAGTCGCGCTCGAGGACCCATACCTCCTCATTCATGAAAAAAAGATCAGCGCCATGAAGGATCTGCTCCCTATTCTGGAGCAGGTGGCGAAGTCGGGAAAGCCGTTGCTGTTAATTGCCGAGGACGTAGAAGGGGAAGCCTTGGCGACGCTGGTGGTGAACAAGCTGCGCGGAACCTTGCAGGTGTGCGCCGTCAAAGCTCCCGGGTTTGGTGACCGCCGCAAAGCTATGCTGGAAGACATTGCGATCCTGACCGGTGGGCGTACGATTGCCGAAGAGTTGGGGATCAAGCTTGAGAACATGACCCTGAATGACCTTGGTCGATGTAAGCGTGTGGTGATCGATAAGGATAACGCGACGATTATCGATGGCGCGGGAGAGAAGGCCGACATCGAAGGTCGCATGAAGCAAATCCGCAGTCAAATTGAGGAGACTACCTCAGATTATGATCGGGAAAAACTGCAAGAACGCCTGGCAAAACTCGTCGGTGGAGTGGCGGTCATCAAGGTAGGAGCGGCTACCGAAGTTGAAATGAAAGAGAAGAAAGCGCGAGTGGAAGACGCCATGCACGCAACCAAAGCCGCGGTTGAAGAGGGAATTGTTCCTGGCGGAGGAGTCGCGTTGGTGCGGGCGGCTGCGGCGCTCGACAGCCTCTCAGTCACGGAAGAGGAAAAATATGGGGTGCAGATTTTGCGCCGCGCCATGGAAGAGCCAGCTCGCTGGATTGCCCGTAATGCCGGCGCGGACGGGTCCGTCGTGCTTGATAAAATTAAAAACGGGAAAGGCGCTTTCGGTTTCAACGCGGCTCGTGAGGAGTTTGAAGACCTGGTCAAAGCGGGTGTGATTGATCCGACAAAGGTCGTTCGTACCGCCCTGCAGAACGCTGCGTCGGTTGCGGGGTTGTTGCTGACCACTGAAGCGATGGTGGCGGAAAAGCCAGAAGAGAAGAAGCCCGCGCCGCCTGCGCCGCATCCTGAGGATTTCTAATTTCCGTATTTCCTTTTCTCCCGGTGTGGTAAGCCTGACGATTAGTGATCGCAGGCTTCCTGAGTTGTTCTGCGGTTTTCCGCGCTATTTCCACCAAAGTCCTGTTCGTTACCCAGTGGCCTGTGAACCGCAAGCCTGGGCTGCCGGCAGCGTCTTTCTTTTGCTGCAAGCGACGCTCAGGCTGAGCGTCGATGCGTGGGAGCGGAGAGTCACCTTCGACCGTGCTGAGCGTCGCTGCATGAGCAGCGGAGTCGAAGCATACAGATAGTGGATAGACATCACAGGGAATCCGTATAAGGTGTTGAGGCGTCCTCTTCAGCCGCAGCTTGCTGAGAGGCCGGACGGCGCTCGCGTGTGAGCTGGAGGAGGAGTTGCACTCGTTACGCGCACCTCCCATGTCTTTGCCTACATTACTCAGAAGGCTAATCCTGCTTCAGAAAAGGTATTGTGACACAGGAACTCTTGAGCGGCGGCGACTGTTCCAACTAGAGACAAGCTGGAGGAAGAACAGATGCTAAACGGGGCGCAGATTTTACCGGCAGATGAACATAATCGGATCCTTGTGGATAATGTGCATCCGCAAGACTGGGTGAATCCTGAACCGGTAGAACGGTACAACCTTGTTGTGATTGGCGCGGGCACTGCGGGGCTGGTGACTGCGGCTGGCGCAGTCGGGCTTGGCGCCAAAGTCGCCTTGATTGAACGAGACCTTACGGGAGGAGATTGCCTCAACTACGGTTGTGTACCCTCGAAAGCGCTGATTCGCGCTGCTCGTGCCGCTGCAGAGGTTCGCGAGGCCGGGCGTTACGGTGTGCGTGTGCCTCCAGGCGTAACCGTGGATTTTCCCGCCGTCATGGAACGGATGCGTAGCCTGCGAGCAAAAATTAGCGCCAACGACTCGGCGAGTCGCTTCCGCGGATTGGGGGTTGATGTTTTTCTCGGAGAGGGACGATTCGTCGGTCCTGATACCATTGAGGTTGACGGTAAACGCTTGCGCTTCAAGCGAGCAGTCATCGCCACGGGAGCGCGAGCGGTCGCCTTGCCGATTCCAGGACTGGCCGAGGCCGGGTTTTTGACGAACGAGACTGTCTTTTCGTTGACCGAATTACCCCGACGTTTAGCGATCATCGGAGCCGGTCCGATCGGCTGTGAGCTGGCGCAGGCGTTCGCGCGTTTTGGCTCGCAGGTAACCATTCTGGAAATCGCGTCACAAATTCTCATTCGTGAAGATCGTGACGCCGCCGCTCGTATTCAAAACGCTCTCGAACACGATAATGTCGATATCGTGTTGAGTTGTCACATTCAAGAAATACATAGTAACGGAACGGCGAAGACTTTATTCCTGGAAGTCGACGGAACGAAGCGTGAACTGAGCGTCGATGCGATTCTCGTCGGCGGTGGGCGCGCGCCGAACGTTGAGGAACTGAATCTCGAAGCGGTCAACGTACAGTATGATAAGAAAACCGGCGTACAGGTTAACGACCGTCTACAAACGACGAATCCACATATTTATGCCGCGGGTGATATTTGCTCACAATACAAATTTACCCACATGGCTGACGCGCTTGCCCGGATCGTCATCCAGAACACTCTATTTCTGGGACGCGCGAAAGCCAGTGCGCTGACCGTACCCTGGTGCACCTACACTGACCCGGAAATAGCCCATGTCGGTCTGTATGAAAAAGAAGCGGAAGCGAAAGGGATAGCAGTGCAAACCTTTAGACAGGAGCTCCACGATGTTGATCGAGCGATTCTCGATGGGGAAACTGAGGGATTTGTGAAAGTACACGTGCGCAAGGGGACCGACGCTATTATCGGAGCGACGATAGTCGCGCGGCATGCGGGGGAAATGATTTCCGAATTGACGTTGGCAATGACGGCGAAGCAGGGTCTGAAAACGCTTGCGACAGTCATTCACCCGTATCCCACGCAAGCGGAGGCAATCCGCAAGACGGCGGATGCGTATAACCGTACGCGACTGACCCCACGAGTAAAATCGTTGTTCGACACTTGGCTGACGTGGACACGCTGAGCTGATGACGTTAGAAACAAGGATCTTTACTGTGAAGGAAAAGACAAGAAGGAGAGTCGCGGATGAGTGCTACCGTGCAGCCGTTTTCCCAGCGTTTACAGCAAGAAGGCATTCCATTGCAACGCCATGATATTGACGTGGTGCAAATTAACGTTGGCAAACGCTGCAATCAGGCGTGTGGGCATTGCCACGTCGATGCCGGTCCGAAACGCACGGAAATGATGGATCGTCGGACCGCTGAACTGGCGCTGGAATTTGCGCGGGCGGCCAACGCGCGGACAATCGATATTACTGGCGGCGCTCCGGAGCTTAACTCCTCGTTTCGTTTTTTAGTAGAAGAGGCGCGGCAAGACGGTCGACATGTCATTGATCGCTGTAACCTGACTATTTTGTTTGAGCCTGGACAAGAAGACCTGGCGGAATTCTTGGCGCGCATGCGAGTCGAAATCATCGCGAGCTTGCCATGTTATCTAGAAGAGAACGTGGAGAAACAACGCGGCCGCGGCGTGTATGACAAATCGATCGCTGCGTTGCGTCGCCTTAACGAGTTGGGATATGGCCGTGAGGGATCGGGGCTGATGCTCAATCTGGTTTATAATCCCGTAGGCCCGTCTCTTCCGCCGCCGCAAGTCGGGCTTGAAGAAGACTATAAACGCGAACTTGGTTCCCGTTTCGGTGTCATCTTCAACCACGTCTATACCATCACTAACATGCCGATCGCGCGCTTCGCGCACATGTTGGAGCGCGACGGAAAACTTCAAGAATATCTGCAACTCCTGGCGACGGCCTTCAACCCTTCAACTCTTACGCATCTGATGTGCGGGTCACAGGTAAGCCTCTCTTGGGATGGCTACCTGTATGACTGTGATTTTAATCAAATGCTCGACATGCGCGCGGGAAACGGCAAACCGTTCCGGTTAGGAGAGCAACCGCCGGAGGCTTTGGCGCGCGCTCTTGCCCAGCGCGACATTCTAGTGGGGAATCATTGTTATGGCTGCACCGCCGGCGCCGGCAGTTCATGCGGCGGCTCGTTAGCCGTGTCTTAAGCGAACTATTCGGCAAGGAGTTTTTTCGGCGCCGTTGGGCGTTGGGAAACTCACGCGGCCAGCGATTCTTTGTTGGCGCCGCGCTCGCACACGATCATGTCGTGCGCGCGACGAAGTACAGTGGGCAGATCCAGCTTGACCCTGCTACACCAACTGCCGCGCAGATTACCGTGGAAGGTGACGCTACTGCGCTCGTCGCCGATGAACCTGAGACCCGTCAGAAATACAATCTACCGCTCGGGCTTAGTGAAGAGAATCGCCGGGAGATTCAGCAAACTCTAGAGTCGGAAGGTCAACTGTCTGTCAGACGCTACCCTACAATTCATTTCCGCTCGGCGCGCATAGCTTTGAAAAGAGAAGGGCATACCTCGTCACCGGAGACTTGGAGCTTCGGGGCGTGACGCAGACGGTTTCTTTGTCTCTGCAGGTTGCATTACAAGGGGAGGTGCTGCGCGGCAAGGGGTCAAGTCGTTTTCTGCAGAGCAGTTTTGGCTATCCACCGTATCGTGCATTTTGGGGGGCAGTGCAAAACTAAGACGAGGTTGTACTGCGTGTTGACATCGTCGCCATCCGCCAGTGAACAGTGTCCTTCCTGTTCATAACGATACTGGGCGTCGTATCTTTGTCAGGGTTTTGTTGTGCTTTGCTTCATCAGAACGCGAACCGCCCTGAGGAAATGTGGGAGACACTCATTTCTCTGTTTGTTCGAGCCGCAAGGCGAGGTCGTTATTTGGCGTAATCGCGAACGCCATCCAACGGTTGCCCGCCAATAGCGACGCGCACGAGCGTGTGCAGGAACCGTTCAATTTTCTCCGATGATTGTTGAGTGAATTTCATTTGCGCGATCATGTGCGCTGACCCGAACATCAAGTGCGCATTATCTTCCGGGTCAATATCGACGGCAAAATTTCCCTCCCGTTGTCCGCGACGAATGGTTTTCTCTAAAACTTTGACAACATAGGCTTGAAAGGTGAGGTAGCGCGGCCACACTTCATCGCGAATCGCCGTACTCCAGTCGAGCCAGACGCGAGCGTGGTCGGGATGAGTGTCGACTGAACCGGCAAAAGCGAAGCCGTGTCCTAAGAGGAGTTGTGGAGCAGGTAAAGGCTGACTGTGAATCTCGTCCGCCATAACGCGGTAAAAACGCTCAACCTCACTTAATACGGCATCGACAAGGTCCGCGCGTGTAGGGAAATAAAAGAAAACGGCGGGAACAGAAACTCCTGCTTCCTTGGCGATTTCCGCGTGGTGAGCTTCACCCAACCCGCGGCGGGCAAACACTCGTAAGGCGCACGTCAATAATTGCGTGCGCCGCTCGGTAGAAGAGAGCCGACGCGCCCGAGGGCGGTCGGGTTTAGGATCTAAACCAGAGATGGCAATCATGGCGCTCCTGAGACGTCAGTCTTCGGCTTTCTAGCGTCAGTCAGACGAAGAGAAAGCAAGAATTTTCAGCCGCAACTGAAGACTAACGGCTGAGAGCTCAATGCTATTTCTCTATTGACAGTTCTATCAATATTGTTTATTGGACGATTCATCAAGTAGTGAGGGCAATCGCGAAGGAATTTCTTGGTGCTTCCTCGTTTTTCGCAGCTTGTTGTGTATATTGAGGACTAATTCCGCAAGAGATTCTTTGTAATAAGGAGGTGCGCATGAAGTTTACGTGGTTCAACCTGATGCCGTGGCCCTATATGCCGGACGACTTCCGTGAGAAAAATCGCTCGGTATGGGTCGACATTCCCAATACCATGTACGATCCACAAAAGGGGCACTTCCTCTATCATCAGTATATGGATCAGCTTGAATATGCTGAAACCGTCGGGTTCGACGGCATTGGGTGCAACGAGCACCATCAGAACGGTTACGGCTTAATGCCGTCGCCAAACATCATTGCCGCCGGTTTGGCGCGGCGCACTTCCAAGGCGGCGATCGCCGTCATTGGCAATTCCCTGGCCCTCTATAACCCGCCTATTCGTGTGGCCGAAGAGTTCGCCATGCTCGACGTTATTTCCGGCGGTCGCCTCCTGGCCGGTTTTCCTGTCGGCACGTCGATGGACACCAATTACTGCTACGGGCAAATTCCTGCTCTCACGCGCGATAAATACGCCGAAGCGCACGACCTCGTCATGCGGGCGTGGGCGGAAGAAGAGCCGTTCGCATTCGACGGCAAATATAATCAGTTACGATGGGTGAATTGTTGGCCCAAACCGATTCAGAAACCGCATCCGCCGATTTATATTCCTGGCGGCGGTTCGATCGAAACGTGGGATTTCTGTCTCGATCACGACTACAATTACTCTTATCTTTCCTTCACCGGCTATCTCCGCGGCAAGCAGTTGCTTAACGGTTATTGGGATCAGGTCGCCAAGCGCGGGAAAGATGAGTCGCCGTACCGCGGCGCCTTTGCGCAAACTATTTGTGTAGCGGAGACGGACGCGGAAGCCGAAAAGCTGTACGCGGAGCACGTGCACTATTTCTACAACCGCTGCCTGCATATCTATGGCGGCTTTGCCGACGCGCCGGGGTATCGGACGATCAAGACCCTCAAGGCTGACGTGGTGAACGCGCTGAACGAAGATATGCAGAACATGTTTCCCACGCTTACGTGGAAGGAACTTGTTGATGGAGGCTATGTGATCGCCGGCAGTCCGGAAACCGTGCGCCAACGCATGGAGGAGTTAATCAAGGGGCTGCATGTCGGTCATATTTTCTGTCTCATTCATGTCGGCAATATGCCCGACTGGAAGACCCGATATTCGACGAAGCTGTTCGCCGAGAAAGTGATCCCTCACCTGCGCAACATGTGGCCGGAATGGAAGGATGATAACCGGTGGTGGTGTAAGCCGATGGAGGAGCGGTTACATCCGGAAACGACCATTGAAACGGCGCGTCAGGATGGGAGGCCTCCGCTATGAACGTGCGAAAGATCGAGACCAGGCGCGGCGCGCGCGTCCGCGTGTTCGAAGCTGGGAGCGGAACACCACTCGTATTCATGCACGGCGCGGGCGGTCTTTTTGCCGAAAACCCATTCCTGGACAAATTGGCCGAGCGATATCATGTGTTCGCTCCCGAGTTCCCAGCCTATGGTGAATCGACGGGTGAAGAGCTGCTGGAAGACATGCTCGACTTCGCCTTGCATGGTTGGGATGTGATCGCAACGCTGGGGCTGACGAAGCCCTTCATCGTTGGTCATTCCATGGGTGGGATGATCGCGGCGGAGATGGCCTGCCTCGCGCCCAGCGATATGACGAAGCTGGTGCTCGTGGCGCCTGCCGGATTGTGGATTCCTGAGCATCCGATTCCCGATATCTTCTCCTTCCTTCCCCATGAATTTGCTCAGTATCTCTTTCATGACCGAGCGCAAGGCGAGGCGTTATTGACGGGCGGTCTCGATCTAAAGAATCCGGGCGCCTTAAAAGACTTCTATATCGCCAACTCCAAGCGTATGAGCATGGCCGGGAAGATTCTCTTCCCCATTCCGAATCGGCGCTTGTCCAAACGGCTCTATCGTTTGACTACGCCGACGCTCTTGATTTGGGGGAAAAGCGATAAACTGATTCCTCCCGTGTATGCGGACTATTGGAAGAAGGCGATTCCCCAAGCGCAACTAGCGATGATTGACAACGCCGGACACATGCCGCCGTACGAGCAACCTGAGTCTTTTGTCGCGGCGGTGACGAAGTTTTTGGGCTAAAAAGCCATGTTGCTCGTTCGCTACGCGCACTTGATAACTCGCTCGTTGCGCTCGCTCCATGGTTGACAGTTCGTTCGCTGCGCTCACTCCATGGCAAGACGCGCTTACCATAAGCCATTGCCATGAAGCGAACGTAGTGAGCGGGTTGTAAGCTTTCTTTTTCCCAACGGCTAATCCCCGAGCCGGCAGAGACGGACCCTCCTCCGTCTCTGCATCTCATCTCTGCGTTCTTCGAGGGGCGCACCGCTTCTATTGCCACAGCTCCCGTGACAGCGCGCGCGCTCCCTGCTATGAGAAGCCTCGCTCGTTGACGAGCAACACTGACATGGAAATGAGGCTTTGTGAAAGTTCGGACACAACCCAGCCCTACTTCCCCTGCATCGGTGATGACCGAAACCGTCTCTCCACAATACCGACGCTATGCGCTGATTCTCCTCTTGGCGGTGTTTACCTCGAGCCATGTCGACCGACAGATCCTCGCCATTCTCCTTGAGCCGATCAAGCACGAACTTGTCTTGTCCGATACGCAACTAGGGTTTCTTTCGGGCATCGCCTTCGCCATTTTCTATGCGACGTTAGGAATTCCTATCGCCATGTGGGCGGATCGCAGCAACCGGCGCAATATCATCACGCTCGCGTTAGCAACCTGGAGCGGGATGACGGTAGTGTGTGGAATGGCGGCGAATTTTTGCCAACTGGCGCTTGCTCGCATCGGCGTCGGCGTTGGTGAAGCCGGCTCAACCCCTCCGTCTCACTCAATTATCGCGGATATGTATCCTCCCACTGAGCGAGCGACGGCAATGGGGACCTTCTCTTTGGGCGTGAATTTTGGATTGCTCATCGGATTCCTCGTTGGCGGATGGATCAATCAATGGTACGGGTGGCGCGCGGCGTTCTGGGTCGTTGGCGCGCCTGGCTTGGTATTGGCGCTGTTGGTGCGTTACACCCTCCGAGAGCCGCCGCGCGGTTATGCTGAAGGGTTGCAAGCGACTACCCATGAGGCTCCCAGTTTCAGGGCCGTGGTATCGTCCATGTGGTCGACGCCGGCTTTGCGTCATGTGGCCGCGGGCGCGACGTTGGCGTCTTTCGTGGGGTACGGAGTTGTCTTATGGCTGCCGGCGTTTCTTGTTCGCTCGCACGGTTTGCAAAGCGGCGTAATCGGCACCGTGCTCGCCGTGGGCTTTGGCGTTGTTGGCGGAATTGGAACCTATTTAGGCGGACGGCTGGCGGATCGCTTGGGGAGACGAGATATCCGCTGGAATGTGTGGGTGGTCGGGGTGGCGCTGCTGCTTGCGCTGCCATTTACCCTGTTGTTTTATCTGGTGCAAGCAACGAGTCTGGCGTTTGCGGTCGGGGCTGTCCCGGCGCTTTTAGGTGGCATGTATCTTGGCCCTAGTTTCGCGCTGAATCAAGGATTGGTCAGCGTCCGCATGCGCTCGGTCGCCTCGGCAATCTTGTTGTTTATCGTCAACATTATTGGATTAGGGCTTGGTCCGCAAACCGTGGGAATCCTCAGCGATGCGTTTAGCGCTCGTTATGGAAGCGAGTCGTTACGCTATGCGCTGCTGACGCTTGCCGGCGTAAACGTGTGGACCGCATTTCACTACTTCATGGCGGGCCGCACGTTGCAGGCGGATCTCGCCAAAGCACAGAGGCTATGAGGCCAGAGGAAATTGCCGTAAGTGCGACTGAGGTTCGCTGTTTCATTCTTTGATTCCTATATTTGGCATTGGATAGCATCGCGGTTCTCAGAATCGCGAAAACTGGCATGCTGATTCCGGCGTAAACTAACGACAAAGATGCATTCCGGTTTCTTGCCAACTCTGGCAAGTTTCCTGCTCTTCAGTAAAGAGTCCGATAGTGTCGCTGACAGACACAGTCGAGAAATCTTAGGAGGAGTATATGATTCATGAAGTAGCCGGCGACATTTTGTTAACGAAAGCACAAGCAATTGCCCATGGTGTGGCGCCAAATGACCCATTCGATCAAGGATTAGCTCGTGCCTTACGAGAACAATGGCCGGCGATGCATAAAGACTATCATCACTACGCTAACCAAACGCATCCGAAACCCGGAGAATTATGGGTGTGGGGCGGCTTTGGCGTCCGTGTGTTTACCCTCCTGACGCAAGAGGGTGGATTTGAGCATGGCAGCCGGCCCGGTCGCGCTACGGTGGCTAACCTCAATCACTGTTTGCGTCGTTTACGGCATGCCGTGGAAAGCGAACAGATCAAAAGTCTTGCTCTTCCTCGACTGGCAACGGGAGTCGGCGGCTTAGATTGAACGGAAGTGAAGCCGCTCATTGAGCGCCATTTAGGTGACTTGCCCATGCCAATTTTTCTCTACTCGTCTTATAAGCCGGGGGTGCAGGCGCAGGAGACGGGCGTCTAATCAAGAAAATTTGTGTGTATCCTAGACGAGCTTACGCGTCTGAGAGGGGTCTGGTCACTTTCCTCGCTGATTTGCTACAGTTCCTTCTCTTTACGAGTCGCTGGACTCGCACCAGAGAGGAGACTATTGCATGCCGGCACACGATAACCTATCCGCGCCTGAAGTGATCGCTAACCCATATCCCTACTTCCACCAACTCCGTGAAGAAGACCCTGTGCATTGGAATGATTGGTGGGGCGGATGGGTGCTGACGCGTCATGACGACGTGCAGGCGTCATTTCAGG
>JBFWZL010000008.1:0-31349 GCA_050185455.1 Binatia bacterium
TAATGGCAGCCGCTACAAGCAAGTCCAGCGGCGCACCGGGGCGGACGTCCATCAGGCGGAAATAACCCACGAACTTTCCTATCGCGCTCAATTGACGCCCTGGTTCGTCGTGCAACCGGACGTGCAATATGTGGTTCACCCTGGAATCGATCCGGGTGTATCAAACGCGTTCGCCGCGGGGTTACGCTTCGAGGTCGTTTTTTAAAAATGGAAAGCCAACGAAAAAGCTGGTTTGGTTTGTCGCCAGCTGGTAGTACTTCAGCCAGATGGCTTTATGATAGATCATGGCAAAACGCTCTGTGGTTCACAACAGAGTAGCAGCCTCAGAGCGACATGCCAGCGACACACGTAACAAAAACTCCTCAGGGTGCGACAATGACAACAATCCGTATAGTTTTCTTGTTGACTTTTTTGCTAGCGCTGGGTTCGGCGGAGGGCGCCCTGGCTCAACCTGAACCATCAGGAGCTTCCCCCGCGCAGGCTCCCGCCGTCGCCGCGCCTGAGACTGAAATACAGAGCAAACGCGCGGAGTTAGCGAAAGAGTTGACGGAACTAGCGCAACAGTTTGAAGCCGCCGCCGCCAGCCAACATACTGAAGCGGTTGAGCAGCTCACGACCCAACGGGAGTTGCTGGAGAAAATCGATTTTCTATATGGTCAACGCCTAGCCGCCGTGCGACACGCGAACGATCTGGCCGCATCGCTGCAAGAGCTTCAGGAAAAACTGACCGCGCACAGAGCCAGCGGTTTCACACAACCCCCGCCCTACTCCCTTACTCAACTTGACCAGTTGTACGACGAACTCGACGCTCAGACAGTTCGTCAGAAAACAATTGACGCGGCCAGACAGGAGGCTGCTGACGCGCTTCAGCAAGCCCAAGAGCTTTTTGAAAAACGGGAACAAGCCCGTCGTCAAGCGCGCGAGGCCTTCGAAAAGAATACCGATCCAGCAGCAACAAGCGGCTTGCAGCTTCGTCTACGCACCAGTCAGCTTGAGAGCCGCGCCGCGGCCGCCCAAGTCGCGCTACGCGAAGTGGAATTGAAAAACGAGAAGCAGAGCGCCGCACTCCAGACCCAACGCGAAACACTCTTACGCGAGCAGATCGCCTGGATTGAAGAGCGGCTTGCGGTCGCGTCACAAGACCTTGAGGAAGCGCTTGCTCAGGTCGAAAAGAAGGAAGCTGATCTCAGAATCGCCCTGGAGAAAGCCGAACGCGAATTGTCCACCGCCGAACGCCGCTGGTCCACTGCCCAACAACGGCTCGACGCTACTCCAGAGCCGGAACCCGGCCTGATTGAAGAAGTTGAAGCCCGACGCCTGGCTCGACAGCTGAGCCAGCAGGCGGTCTCTCTGCTCAGCAAACAGCTTGAACGGTTGGCAACCGCAAGGACGGTTTGGAAGCGCCGACACCTCAACTTAAGCAGCCAAGTAACCCGCAAGGAGTTGCCGACCTGGAAACAAGAAAGCGCCCAAGCCGTGGCGGAGCTCGACCGCTCCCGCCGTTTGGGAAACACCCGCCTCGAAGAACTGCGTCGAGATCTCACGGCGCTACAAGCGAAGCTGGCAACCGCCAGCGCGGGAAATGCGCCCACGGTCTCACAGCTGCGCGAGCAAGAACAAACCCTCCAGCGACTCATCAGCATTCATGAGGCGGACCTGACCAGTGTCGATACTGCTCGCCGCCTGCACCAACGCTTGTTGACGGAGATTCAGCGGCAGGCTGAAACGGTCACGTTGGCCGAGCGCGCGCAACTCATTATGGAGTCGGCTTTCGCCGTGTGGCGGTATGAACTGCTAGTAATTGATGATCAACCCATCATGGTCAGAACCGTCGTCACGGCAATTTTGCTCCTCGTGCTCGGTATTCTCCTGTCTCGCTATCTGAGTCGGCTGCTTGGCCTCCGGCTCCTGCCGCGCTTCGGACTTGATTCCGGAGCCGCGACCGCTTTTCAAACGCTGGCGTTCTATTTCCTAGTCACATTTTTCACCCTTTTTGCGCTGCGCACGTTGAATGTGCCGCTCACCTTGTTTACTTTCTTTGGCGGCGCTTTGGCCATCGGCGTCGGTTTCGGCAGCCAAAACATTATCAACAATTTCATTAGTGGATTAATTTTGTTGACCGAACGACCGATTCGCGTCGGCGATATGGTCGACGTCGAAGGCACCTATGGGTCGGTCGAGCGTGTCGGACTGCGCAGCACGCGCGTACGGTCTTTCACCAACATTCACATCATCGTGCCCAACAGCGCTTTCCTGGAGAAAAACGTCATCAACTGGACCCTGTCCGATGATCTGGTCCGGGTGAACGTCAGCGTTGGCGTCGTGTACGGCTCGCCGACTCGTGAGGTTGCGCGGTTAATTCAGCAAGCCATCGAAGAGCACGAGAAGATCTTGAAAGTCCCGGAACCGATAGTTTTGTTCACCGAATTTGGCGATAATTCGCTGAATTTTGAAGCGCACTTCTGGATCCGTATGAAGCGGCTTATGGACCGTCGGCGGGTCGAGAGCGACCTGCGCTATCGTATCGATGATTTGTTTCGCGCGGCGGATATTGTCATTGCTTTCCCACAACGCGACGTGCACCTCGATACTGTCAAACCGCTTGATGTTCGGCTACTGTCTGGGCACGTCGAACATCGTGACGCAACTGCTGATACGACGATTTCCATGAACCAAACGCGGCGGAATGAGTAAAAATTCATATTGCTTGACAGAAAATGGTCTAAGCGTATAAAATTGACCAATTGGTCAATTTTAGTGGCGCAGTCAATTTTCCTGCCTCCTTTTTCAGCGCCGTGGAGTTCATCAAGAAAGTAGAGGAAATATGCGTAAACAAATCGTACAGGCGACATCCCTTACTTCTACATCTCCCTCCTCCCAAGAACTAAACGTCGCTGACCTCGCCACCGTTCTCGTGACATCTGAAGCGTCGGACTTTCCTGTTGAAAACGCTTTTGATGACCGCCGCGGCCCGGGAGGAAGTTGTTGGGCGGCCGTGGAGCCCGGCGAGCAAACACTCACCGTTGCCTTTGATGTTCCCCAGACCCTGCGCCGCATTGTTTTGGAAATCGAGGAGCGGGAAGTCGAGCGCACGCAGGAATTGAGCGTCGCTCTGTCTGAGGACGGCGGACAAACTTACCGTGAACTGCTGCGACAGGAGTATACCTTTAGTCCGTCGGGCGCGACCTTCGAGCGTGAAGAATGGTCAGTGCCTGCTCGCAAGGTCACTCATGTCCAGGTGCGGATCAAACCCGATAAAGGGAACCGTCCATGTCTGGCGACCCTTACCACATTGGCGTTGCAGTAAACATTCCTCCGCCGCCACAGAAGAGAACTGCGAAAAGATGGAGGGATAATGGAGACGGAACAACTGTTTGCCCAGGCTTTTCTTGCCGCACATCCTGAAGACGCCGCTCCCCTGCTTGAACGGCTTTCCTCACAGGAAGCCGCCGCGTTGCTTGAGGATACTCCACCGCAGGTCGCGGCTGCGCTGCTGCGGCGCATGGCCCCGTTCAGCGGCGCTGAGTGTCTAACGAACATCACCCCGGAGCCGCTAGGGCCAATTCTCTCGGCGCTGCCGCTCGATGTAGCAGCTGGATTGTTGCGTCGTTTAGACCGATCCGTCCAAGAACGACTCCTCGCTCAGGCAGCGCCAGAGGTCGCCGGGCCGCTTCATCTGCTCTTACAATATCCCGCAGGCTCCGCAGGGGCGCTCATGGATCCACGAGCGTTAGCGTTGCCAGAAGACATCACGGTAAGCGAAGCATCGGAGCGTATACGGCAGACGCCGCAACATGTCTTGTACTATTTATATGTTGTTAACCGTGAGCATGGGCTGGTCGGTGTGCTCAACCTGCGCGAGTTGATGCTCGCGTCTCCAACCGCGCGTCTTACCGAGGTGATGCGTGGGTACGTAGCGCGAATTTCCGCGCGCGCGGATCGTACAACCATTGTCGCTCATTCCGCCTGGCGAGACGTCCACGCGTTGCCAGTCGTTGACGACGTTGGCGTATTTCTCGGCACGCTCCGCTATGAAACGCTCCGACACTTAGAAAACGAATCCACAACGAACCGACAGACTCAGAACGCGGTCGCAACCTTCCTCACAGTAGGAGAATTGTATTTGACCGGTTTGTCTCGCATGCTCGCAGGGCTGGTGTCGGCGCTCACACCTCCAGCCGCACGGCAAAAAATAGAGCGGAGAACTGATCATGACGTTTAGAACCGCTCAGGCGGAGCAAACGCTGATGCAGCGTTTTTTTGCGCAGCACCCCGATGAAGCCGCAAAGATACTGGAAAAACTCCCGACGACGGAGATTGTTCGTCTCCTCGCCGCCGAGCCGCCCGCCCGCGCGGCTTCACTTTTAGACCGACTTACCTCCGAAACCGCCGGGATGGCGCTCGAACAGCTGGCAGGAGAAACGGCGGGGCCTTTGCTGTCCGCTCTTGATCCAGCGCATGCCGCCATGCTCCTAGCGCGACTCGATGAAGACGCGCGCAATCAACGTCTCAATCTCCTCGACGCCGGAACGGCGCGGGAAATTCGCTCCCTGCTCGCGTACCCTCCTGATACCGCCGGCAGTCTGATGGACCCGCGGGTGACGACGTTTCACGGGGATACGATCGTGGAAGAAACTCTGACGCGTTTGCGCACTGTACGGCGGCGGCCTATTCACGACCTCTTCCTGGTGGACACTGCCGGACGTCTTGCCGGAACGGTAGCGTTACAGGATGTCGCCTTGGCGTCCTCGACCACCCGCCTCGCCGAACTGGTGCGCAGCGCCCCCGTCAGCGTGCAAGCGATCGCCACACGGGAAGAGGTGGTTGAAGAGCTGACGCAGCGCCGGTTGACAAGTCTGCCGGTCGTGGACTTTTCCGGCATGCTCCTCGGCGTCCTGCGATATGACGCCCTGGTGCTGGCGGTGCAGGCGGAGGCGAGCGCGGATATTCAGACCATGGTCGGCGCTAGCAAAGAGGAGCGGGCGCTGTCGCCGGTATCGTTCGCGGTGCGGAAACGCTTGCCTTGGTTGCAGATCAATCTGGTGACCGCGTTTTTAGCCGCGGCTGTCGTGGGACTCTTTGAAGATATTATCGCGCGCTTCACGGCGCTGGCCGTCTTGTTGCCCGTTGTCGCCGGACAGTCCGGCAATACTGGCGCGCAGGCGTTAGCGGTGACCATGCGTGGGTTGGCTATGCGTGAGATTCGCACCCGACAATGGCCGCGCGTGTCACTGAAAGAGATCAATGTGGCCGGTGTCAACGGAGTCGCGGTTGCTTTGACAACCGCGCTCGGCGTCTATGTGTGGAGCTGGTCCATCGGTCTGACGCTGGTGATCGGCATCTCCATGGTGATCTCAATGGCGGCGGCTGGTCTCGCCGGCGCCGTCATCCCCATGATGCTAACCGCTCTTGGTCAGGACCCGGCGCAGTCATCTTCGATCGTTTTGACCACAGTGACTGACGTGGTGGGGTTTTTCAGTTTTCTCGGCATTGCCACGGCGTTAGCCGGGATGCTGTAGGAGCGAAAGGCTGCGTGTTTCTTGCCACAAGAGGAGGATTTCCAATGAACCCGGAACAACTCAAAGACATCATCGTTGCGGCGACTACGAATCCTTGGGCCAAAATGATGGCGTTCATCCCCAATTTGCTCGGGATGGTGATCATCCTGCTCATAGGCTACCTAATCTCCCGCGGGTTACAAAAATTAACAGCCTTGATTTTGCGCCGAGTCGGCTTTGATCGACTCAGCTCACGAGTAGGGTTACACGGCATGTTTGAACAGGCCGGCATTCAGGTGACCGCTTCAGACATCATCGGGCGACTCGTGTTCTGGTTGTTCATGTTGACGTTTCTTATTTCCGCGACGGAAACACTTGGCCTGAGCAATCTTTCACGGACGATTGACGCTTTCGTTCGGTACTTACCCCACGTGATCGGAGCCGTGGTGATTTTCATTATCGGGATGACCCTCGCCCATTTTGTCCGTGATCTCGTGCGCGGCGGAGCCGAAGGTCTCGGGGTAGACTACGCCAAAGGGCTTGGCAGCCTGGCGTATGGCGCTTTGATTGTTGTGACTGGCAGCCTGGCGGTCGGGCAATTACAAATCGAAACCGTGCTGTTTAATCGGGTAGTGGAGATTGTCCTGATCGCCACCGGCGCGGCTCTTGCTCTGGCGCTCGGCCTGGGGACACGCGACATCGCTAAACATATCGTCGCCGGCGCCTACATTCGAGATCTGTACAGGCCTGGCATGAATCTCACGATAGGCGCGGACAGCGGCTCCGTGCAAGATGTCGGAACCGTTATCACCCGCATTAAGACGGCGGATGGCCGGACGATTTATATTCCTAATGGGCAACTGACGGAAACGGTAGTGCTGGAGGGGGGAACCCCATAGGGTGTACAAAATTGTCGGGCTGTCGGTTCACGGTGGTACCAGTACTGGCAATTTTTGTTCTTGCCCGCTCCTGTCGTTGCGATAACAATAAAAGGAAGGGGTTCTCTATGAAGTCGGAGCCGGCCACTAGACACGGAGGCAGCAAGGTCGCGGAACTGCTAGCGGTTCTCCCCTCCACCAAAACTAAAAAAATTCTCATTCTTCCACACGACAATCCTGACCCAGACTCCCTTGCCAGCGCCGCAGCGCTCTGCACGCTCATTAAACACAAGACTAAGAGATCGCCGTTCATTGGCTTAGGGGGGATTATTGGTCGATCCGAGAATCGCGCGCTTGCCGCCACTTTGGATATTCCGTTGGTTCCGGTGGAGCAACTCTTTCCTGACTTCACGGGAGCGGTGATCTTGGTCGATACTCAACCACGGCGCGCGAACAATTCTCTTCCAGATCACCTTACCCCCGTGGCAGTCATCGACCATCATCCAGATTGGGGAGGGAATGCAGCTGTGCCCTTCGTCGATCTGCGTGAACCATACGGGGCGACATCGACAATTGTGACTGAGTATCTCGAAGAAGGGGAGGTTCCACCTGATTCACGCATTGCAACCGCCCTCTTTTATGGCATTTCCTCTGAGACTCAGTATTTGGGCCGGGAAGCCACACCTGCCGACATCATAGCTTGCCAGTTTCTCTATCCGTATGTCGACAAGCGTCTGCTAGGAGAAATCCAATACCCCTCTCTGCGTCGCGATTATTTCCGTCTTATTGGCCAGGCTATGCACAACACGATGTTGTACGATGACACTGCCGTGACCATACTGGAAGAGGTTCCCTACCCGGATGCGGTGGCGGAGGTAGCGGATCTTCTTCTGCGACTCGACGAGGCTCAATGGGCGGCGTGTTTCGCGTTCTATCGAGATTTCCTCTATGTGTCCCTACGGACCCAGGATCCCGACGCAACCGCCGGTCTTCTCCTGGCTTCACTATTACCTTCGGGAATGGCGGGAGGGCACGGAATGGCGGCCGGAGGTAAAATAAAAACCTCGCGACGGCTGTGGAAGAAAGCTGCGCGCCTGATCGGGAAAGCACTTTTGCAAGCATGGGGAAAAACGACCATACGACCGCAACCCCTTGTGGATCGAAACAATAGAAAACGCAACGACGAGGAAATTCAGTCGTTATTGTTATCCCTTAACGTGTGAGAAGCGCGGTTGCGTAAAAATGCCGAGGTGCGGAATTTTCATCTGCCTGACGTGACTTTCCGGATCTCAGCCAACTATAAATAATCAGCCATTATTGACTTTATGGTCATTTTTATGCTATTAGTCAAAGTCTCAACAACTGACTGACCTAATCAAGGATGGGCAAAAGAAAAGGGGTGATAAACAAAACACATTGATACACTTTCCGTCAGTGGAGAGCGTCCTTCCCCATCCCTTCGAGCTACCTAACAGCTCAATATTCTTGGACGATCGCCAACGGCCCCGTGCGTCAACGATCTCCAGAGACCATCCTATCTCAAGATTCAGCACGAGCCTCGCGCTCTCCGTCATCTAGCCGCCAACTGATTATTGATCGTTGCGCGGGCGCATTCAGAAAAACGAAATAAGGTGTAGCCGCCGCTACAACCGCAAAAGCCAATCAACTGATTGAAATGGTGAAAGGAGGCATTTATGAGGATCATTCGACTACTCACCGTCTCTGGAGCGCTGACAACAGCGTGCAGTCTAGCTTTTCTCCCCGCCTTGCAGGCAGAGATGAACGAGAACGTTCACCAATTAACCGAGATAACGGCAACCCAAACAATGCGAGATTTCGCAGCTGCAGAGAAACGTCTCGCGGAAAAGTGGATAGGGATTGAACAGCAACGGACCACTCTAGCCAAAGAACTGAGCGCACTGGCGCTCGAAGAGCAAAATCTCGCTCAAAAGAGGAGCGCTTTTGCGCAAAAACGTCTGGCCCTTGCTCAGGACATAATCGTGCTAGCTAGTGAAGAAGAACAGCTGGCGGAACAACGCGCGACCGTTAAATACCAACTGGCGACTGTGCGGACAAACAACATTGTCGCTGCAAGCACGCAGGTAGGCGTCCTCCCCGCCGTTTCCGCAACTGAGAACGCCCAAGCGAACCTTGAGCAACCGGCGAAATTGACTATGGCTGCGGCTGAAGGTGAAGGAAAGAAACAAGCCGCTGCTATGGAAGAGAAGAAAGCGGCGGTAAGCGAAAAGAAGGCCGCCGTCGTTGAGGAAGAAGCGCAAGTCGCCAAAGAGACTGCTGCGGTAGAGCAAAAGAAAGCCGTGATAGGCGAGCAGAAAGCCGCCGTGGCCAAGGAAGAGGCCCAGATCGCTAAAGAGGAAGCCCAGGTAAAAGCAGAAAGTGTAGTGTCTTCTGATGACAAGGCGAAGATCGAGCAAGTCGCCGCCGTCGAAGAGAAGAAAGCGGCGGTAGGCGAAAAGAAGGCCGATGTTGCTAAAGCAGAAGCCAAAGTCGCCAAGGAAGCCGCCGTCGTGGCAGAGAAGAAAGCGGTGGTAGAAGAAAAGAAAGCCACCGTGGCCAAGGAAGAAGCCACAGCAACTCCAGATAAAGCAAAGACCGAAGAAGCCGCCGCCGTAGCAGAGAAGAAAGCGGCAGTAGGTGAAAAGAAGGCCGCTGTCGCTAAAGAAGAAGCCAAAGTTGCCAAGGAAGCCGCTGTCGTAGAAGAGAAGAAAGCCGCGGTAGAAGAGAAGAAAGCCGCCGTCGCTAAAGAAGAAGCCAAAGCAGAGGCCAAAGCAACGACGGATTCAGCCCCTGCCGCCAAAGCCGCCGCCGTGGAACAGCAAGCCGTGGTAACGGAACAGAAAGCGGCCGTAGCCAAGGAAGAAGCGCAGGTTGCTAAGGAAGCCGCCGCGGTGGCGGAGAAGAAAGCCGAGGTAGGCGAGAAGAAAGCCGCTGTCGCTAAAGAAGAAGCCAAAGTCGCCAAGGAAGAAGCTAAGGCAACTCCAGATAAAGCAAAGACCGAGCAAGCCGCGGTTGTCGAAGAGAAGAAAGCGGTGGTAGAGGAGAAGAAAGCCGCTGTCGCTAAAGAAGAAGCCAAGGTCGCTAAGGAAGCTGCCGTCGTGGAAGAGAAGAAAGCTGCGGTAGAGGAGAAGAAAGCCGCTGTCGCTAAAGAAGAGGCCAAAACCGTGAAAGAAGCTCCCCAAGCAGTCAAGGAGCAAGCGGCTGCGGAACAAACTGCGGTGGTAGAGGAGAAGAAAGCCGCTGTTGCTAAAGAAGAAGCCAAGGTCGTGAAAGAAGCCGCCGCGGTGGCGGAAAAGAAAGCCGTGGTGGAGGAAAAGAAGGCTGCCGTGGCCAAAGAAGCCTCCTTGGTTGCTAAAGAGGAAGCACGGATCAAAGCAGAGAATGCAGCCTCAAGCAACGAGGAACAGTAGCAACTTCACCAAACACAGAGCGGGCAGTTCAGTTCAATCCCGCTCTGTAAGAGATCTCACCAGAGAGACGCGATGCCTGTCGCGTCTCTCTTTGTTTGCCTAGCGTTGCGCGCCGCTGTCAGGCGCATGCCAATTCAATTGTCAAACGCCCTTCGCTTCTGCCAGGTCCAGATCCCCACAAGACGTGTTGCGTCCCCAATTTACCAAGTCAATACAATTTTAGAGCGATCAGGATAGGGTTGTTCCAGACGCCTGTAGCGGAATTGAACCGTTGTGATATGTCACCATAATGAAAAATTCGAGAGAGACGGGAGAATTACGCACGATGAGGGTATGGCCGGGACAACCTTACCCGCAAGGAGCAACCTGGGACGGAGCTGGAGTCAACTTCGCCCTCTTTTCCGAAAACGCGACAGGCGTTGAACTGTGCCTGTTTGACGGACCGGAGAAGGCTGAGGAAGTCACTCGTATTCCTCTTAGAGAGCAAACGGATCAGGTATGGCACGTCTACTTGCCTGAAGCGCGACCGGGACAGTGTTATGGATATCGTGTACATGGACCCTACGCCCCCGAAGAAGGTCATCGGTTCAATCCAGCGAAACTGGTTTTAGATCCGTACGCAAAAGCCATTGCTGGCGCCATTCGCTGGAGTGACGCGTTGTTTGGCTACACCATCGGTCACCCAGACGCTGACCTCTCGCGAGACGACCGGGATAGCGCCGCTGGACTGCCGAAGTGTGTCGTGGTGGACCCGGCCTTCAGTTGGGGAAATGATGCCCCGCTTCGCACGCCGTGGCACAAAACGCTCATCTACGAAATGCATGTAAAAGGATTCACCGCGACCCATCCTCATGTACCGCCGGAATTGCGCGGCACGTACGCGGGGCTGACGTGCCCACCGGTGATCGATTATCTTCATTCCTTAGGCATCACGGCGGTGGAACTCATGCCCGTTCACCAGTTCGTGGCTGATAAACATCTGGTCGATCGCGGCTTGACCAATTACTGGGGCTACAATTCAATCGGATTCTTCGCGCCGGATGCGCGCCTTTCCAGCAGCGGCGTGCTTGGCCAACAAGTGCATGAATTCAAAACCTTGGTAAAAACCTTGCACCGTGAAGGCATCGAAGTAATTCTCGATGTCGTCTACAACCATACCGGCGAGGGCAATCACCAGGGACCGACTTTGTGCTTTCGTGGTATTGATAACGCGTCATATTATCGGCTTGTTAAGGACAACCGACGCTATTACATGGATTACACCGGGTGTGGGAATACCCTCAACATGACGCATCCGCACGCGTTGCAGCTGCTCATGGACAGTTTGCGGTATTGGGTGTTAGACATGCACGTGGACGGATTTCGCTTTGACCTCGCGTCGGCCTTGGCGCGTGAATTACACGAAGTCGATCGGTTGGGCGCATTTTTTGACATTATTCATCAGGATCCCGTGCTCTCCCAAGTCAAACTCATCGCTGAACCGTGGGACCTCGGTGAAGGAGGATATCAGGTCGGCAACTTTCCCGTGCTCTGGGCCGAATGGAACGGTGAATACCGGGATACGGTACGGCGGTTCTGGCGTGGCGATGGCGACCAAATTGGTTCCCTCGCCTATCGTCTGACCGGCAGTGGAGACCTCTATGAACGCGGTGGGCGTCGGCCTTACGCCAGCATCAATTTTATTACCGCCCACGACGGCTTCACCTTACATGATCTGGTGAGTTATAACGAGAAACACAACGACGCGAATGGCGAGCAGAATCGCGATGGTCACAATGAGAACCTCAGTTGGAACTGCGGCGAAGAAGGACCCGCGAGTGATCCCGCCATTCTCGCATTGCGAGCGCAACAGCAGCGGAATTTCCTCGCCACCCTGCTCCTTTCACAGGGCGTGCCTATGATGCAAGCTGGCGATGAGATTGGACGCACCCAGCACGGCAACAACAACGCTTATTGTCAAGACAACGAGCTCTCCTGGGTGGATTGGCGGCTCGACCGCCCGCGGCGCGAATTGTTGGAGTTTACGCGTGCGGTCATCAAAGTGTTTCATGATCATCCGGTCTTACGACGCCGCAAATTCTTCCAGGGTCGCCATATTCGCGGTTCCGAGGTGAAGGACCTGGCCTGGTTTCGACCGGACGGTAAGGCAATGACAGACGAGGACTGGAATAATCCTTTTATCCGTTGTCTGGGGTTACGGCTTGCAGGCGACGCGATTGAGGAAGTGGATGCGCGCGGCAACCGTGTTGTGGATGATACGTTACTTATCTTGCTGAACGCTCATCACGAATCTCTTGGCTTTATCCTACCGGCCCATCGCGCCAGGGTCCGTTGGGAAGTCCTCTTGGACACTACGCTGAGTACTGGGAGGCCACAACGACGCCTGCTCATCCGAGGCGGGACATCCTACGCGTTACAGGCGCGCTCCCTGTCCCTACTCAAACTGACGCGGGCAAGAAGCGAATAGTTCGCTATCCCTTTTCGCCGTTTTTCTGTAACCCAGCTCCCGCCGAGCCCTCTTTTTCCGCAGGTTTCTCGGCGGGTGGCTTTTTCTTGAGGCGAATCGTCACCGTTGCAGGCTCTACGCTAGCCACCTGCACCCCAAGAGGGACATTGACCTCTTGGGTGGAAAGGGAATAGCGACTCGTTCCTTCCGTCGCGTCTTTGAGGTTCACTTGCGCCTGCAGGCGACGCGGATCGAGAAAGCGCAGGAGTTCACGCGACCCTCGCAACCGTAGATACACTTCTTGTGAACGTTTCCCATCGAGTTCCAGATTAGCTGGAATATTGTGATAAACCACGGGAACGGAGAAACCGATCTCAGTGTTTTGTGGTCCGACGAATACGATCCACAGGAGCATGACCGCCGCGAAGGACCCAAGTTTTGCCCGCCAGTTAGAAGTGAGCAACGCGGAACTCGGCCAGAACGCCCAACGCTTCTTTGGCGCGCCCGCGAGACGAGTTGTCAGCCAGTCGCAGAGTTCCCCGACGGTGGGCATCGTCACCATCCCGCCGCGCTCGACGACCGAGACCGTCCCTCTTTCTTCTGACACGACGACGGCAAGGGCGTCCGAACGTTCAGTGATGCCAATCGCGGCTCGATGACGAGTGCCGTAGAAATGCGGCAACGATGCCGTCTCGGACAGAGGAAGCACAGTACCCGCGCGATAGATCCGTCCCCTCCGTAAATAAAGCGCGCCATCATGTAACGGCGTTGGCGGCGTGAACAAATTCTCCACTAACGGCGCGCTCACCCGCGCCTCGATAAGGATGCCGGGGCTGCGCAGCAGCGGTTCCAAAGCATCGCGCCGTTCAAACACCACCAACGCTCCGCATCGTCGACTGGCCAGGGTAAAACAGGTGTCCGCCAACGTGGCGAGCGCGTCCGGAGCGTCTTTTGCCCAGGCAGTATGGCGCAACTTCGGCAGTGAGGGCAACCTAGGATTGACATGCTCCAGAATCTGACGGATCTCCGTCTGAAAAACTACGATGACGAGGATAAACACAACAGCCCAAATACCGCCCAGGACCCAACTAGTCAGAAGGAGACCTGCGGTCTGAGCGATAAGGTATCCCACCCCTAACAACGCCAACCCCACGCCGATACGCGCCGCTCGGGTGCCGCGAAAAAGAATGTATCCCTGGTAAATTAAAAAGGTCATCAGAATCACGTCGAGCGCATCCTGCCAACGCAATGCCAGGAGAACGCTCCACTCCGTCGGAATCAAGTTCAAAACGTCATCCACTCTTCACCCCTCTTCTTCTCTTGTTGCTGGTTTTGTCGCTGCTGTCCCGAACCAGGGAGAGACAATTACGGTTTTTCTTTATTCGTCATTTTTGACTTTAGAGTCAAAAATAATTATATAGTCAATAATACAGAATACAAGGCGGCGAACGAAAGAGGAGATGGACAAAGGGTTATAGTCTTCTAGATCATTTGTGGCGAACACTGTTCATGCTTCGATTTCACCCTACGAGTTACGCGCAGCACGAACGAGCCCTGAAACCGCTCGAGCTGCGCCCTTCGTCAGGCTCAGGACAGGCTACACGAAGCGAGGTCGAAGGGCGGCAGCGATATTTACGACGTAACCTATTTAGATTCATTATCGTAACGAGTGCTAGCTCAGTGCGCCCCCGTTGTTCTGAATCGTGAATCCCCCGTCAACGATTAACGTGGCGCCGTTGATGTACGACGCGGCGGGGAGCACCAGACTCAAGGTCGCCTGTGCAACTTCCTCGGGTTCGCCGTAGCGCTTGAGCGGTACGCGGCGCCGCGCGAAGGTCTCCTTCGCTTTGTCAGGAATTGAGGCGGTCAGACCCGTATGAATCGCACCTGGGCAAATACAATTCACTGTGACCCCCTGCGTCCCCAACTCGACCGCAAGCGCGCGTGTCAGCCCGATTACGCCATGTTTGGCCGCCGTATACGGGCTGCTAAAGGCGCTGCCTCCCACACCTTCGGTCGAAGCAATATTGACGATCCGCCCGGAGCCTCTTTTGGTCAGATACGGCAGAGCCGCGCGAATGAGGCGGTGATGCGCCGCCAAGTTAATGGTAAAACAGCGCTCCCACACATCCTCGTATCTGCTGCTTTGAATGCGGGCGGACGCGTCAATCCCAGCATTGTTGATTAAGATGTCGAGTCCGCCGAAGTGCTCGGCGATTTCGACGACCGTCGGGGCAATTTTTTCGCTTTGGAGAAGATCCAACGTCCATCCTTTAGCGTTTCCGCCTACCTCGTTAATCTCCTTGACCACGGTGTTTACGCCTTCTTCGTTTCGGTCCAAGACGGCGACCTTGGCTTTCTCATCGGCAAAAAGATAAGCGGTTGCTCGGCCCATACCGCTGGCGGCTCCGGTCACCAGCGCAACTTTCCCGGCAATGGAACGGCTCAGTTTCGTTAGTCGTGTCATCATCTCATACTCCCTTCATACAAGCTTCTCTTTTTTCATAGATTGTCCAGCTCATGGCTGAAACCGCCCCCTATATCCTGAAGAGCTCCCAAGGTCCCTTACAGTGCACAGACACAGCTTCTTCCTCAAGAGTCTTTTGTGTTTTTTCCCTCGCGGCCTCCCGCCTTTCTCCCCGTTGCTACGTAATTGTTCTCTCGGCATAGAACAAGTTGACAAACCTATAAACTTAATGCGTTATCATTTCTATTTTACAACGTAAGAAAGGAAATACCGAAGCAATGGATTTCTTTGGCTACTATATTGACCTAGACGCCCAGTGGTTTGTAGCTTTCGTAGGATTTCTTGGGACACTTTTAGGAGCTCTTATTGTTGTATGGCAAGTCGGTAGACAGTTTCGATACAGTTTAGAATTACAAAAACAAAATCACAGAGATGAGCTTTTCTTAGAAATATACAAGCTACTCGCCTCGCAAATTGAAACGGCGCAGGAAGAGATTATAAAAGCAAATGGACTTTATCTAATTCCTTCTCAGATAGACTTCTATTGGAAGAAGAAGCTTGAATGGAATTTGAATCCGGAACCTATTGAAGAGAGGATGCAATCTGTTCATAGCACACACTTCAGTATGATAAAAATCGCTAACCAGGTTGTTTTCATCCTGGAACGATACGAGATTACAGTTCCCTACTTTGATATTTTTAAGCGGATGATTTTAAGACAATTTCGAAGCATCGATGAGGTGTTCTCTAAATACTCGGGCGAGCTTTACAACTTTTTACCTATGGAAACTTTCGTTAATGAAATACGTCAGACCGTCGTTCCAGGGCCGCCAACACCGGAGAAACTACAACACTTGCGCAACTTAGCAGAGCAATATTCCTCTGAGTGCGTGAATTTACTTGCTTACTTCAGAGATCTTGGTATCGAAGCTCAAAATCAATTGCTTGGCGGGTTATTCAACCGGACTGTTCCCGCACGAGCACCGCAGGATCCTAAGCAAATCGTGATAAAAACGGACCAAAAAACTATTGAAAAATTGGAAAAAATACTTGAAGATTTCGAGAAAGCCAAATGAGATTACTCTAATGGGAACGAGTATTGAAATTTTTCACATCTATCAAGCATTGCGCTAATACTCTTTAGATATTTACCGCTCTGTTTAAGATGTAATACTCTGTGCTCACAAAAGTGCACACTTTCTACGGAGTCAAGTATTTCCATGGAACCACGGCATATATTATCCCATTCATGAATCAAGGCTTGCACCGGCTCCATCGGCTCACCGCCGATCCAATCCGAACCGGGAAAGAGTTTGCTCCGGAGAAGATTAAAAGTCTTTTCGTCAAATACTCTGCCTATCTTGTAGGCACGGCGCAGGAAATCTCTCATTTCTACAAACAACCTCTTATCTAGAAGAATTGATTTCTGGTCTCCTCGCAATCTTAAAATCATTTCCTGATACTCTTCTTGGAGCGTCGCCGATGCTTTAGAAATAACCTCAATCCTGGTAAGCTCCTCTCCCGCCTTAAATCCTTCAGTATCCCCTTTCTTTTTGCCATAGTGATAACCGACAGCAAACGCTATTCCGGCAATAGTTCCAACTGCTGCCGTAAGATTTTGAGGTTCATATTCCTTGAAGTAATGAACAACTATTATGAGAAGCCAAAAAACCAGGAAGGCAATACCAATATACTTGATGGCAGTCAATTCATCTTCCCTGAGCTTCCGCATGAGATGCACCTCGGGAATTTATATAATCCACTTCTTCTTGCAATCCAAACACCTATACCCTGTGTACTTCCCGAAATAGGGAAGAAACGAAAATAGGCTGGTAAACAAGTTTGGAGCCAGGTCCTGAAATATCAGTTCTCTCCCAGGGCAGGGAAATTGAGAAAGCCCAAGTTCAAGAATCAAGATTGGCCTCCTGTCTTTCCGTATCGCGAATGTCCTCACGAGAAGCTAATGACATGAGAGACGGCTTTTCACTACACAGATTGCAACACACAAGATGGAAGTTCTTGAGTACACTAACCTCACCTCATTCAATCCCATACGCAACCGCCAGAGCTTCCGTGCGCTGGCGAAATTCTTCAGCATTGGGTCGCCTGGCAATGAATTCCCGCTAAGCTGCTTCTATGGTATGAAAAACGCTGTAGAAGGTGAATCTCTGGCCGGCAGAATAAGGAAGAGGAAAACATGGTACAAATGACCATGCAAGTTTCGTAGCCCGGATGAAATCCGGGAAAAACTTCCCTACATCCTGGATTCCACTTCATTCCATCCAGGCTACGATGCTGAGCCCCTGATTGAAAATGCCCCTACGTTTTGTTGTCGCTTCTCTCTTTTCGCGTAGCAGAGAAAATTTTGTTTGCTCTGGCTTTTTTGGTAGCACTTGCTAAGGAAAGAAGAAACGTTACACCGACTCGCGGAGCGATCATCCTAGCGCAACAGATCGGTGAAAGGAAAAGACCATGAAGTTTGGCATTTTTTATGAACTCCAGCTACCACGCCCGTGGACGGAAAACTCCGAGTGTAAATTGTTTACCCGCGCTCGAGCAAATCGAGTTGGCCGATCGGCTCAGTTACGATTACGCCTAGGGGGTGGAACACCACTTTCTGGAGGAATACTCTCACTCCTCGGCTCCCGAGGTGTTTCTGGCGACGGACATCGAACTCGAAGAGATCGACACGACGCGGCACAAAGTGTACAGCCTGCAAACCCCGACCAACTGACAGCAAATGGAAGCCGAACTCGCTAAGCTCAACGCCTGAGAAGTGGAGAGAACCCCGATGGCGATTACCATCTCACCGATTACTCCCAATTTTGCCGCGGAAATAGGCGATGTCGACCTCTCACAGCCGTTGACCGCGGCGGAGGTTGACGAGATTAAGCAGGCATTTGGGCGCTATGCCGTGCTTATTTTTCCTGGTCAGGAGCTGACGGAACAGCAACATCTCGCGTTTGCGCGGCATATCGGACCGCTGGAGACCAACCTCTTTACAGTCAATAAAAACGCGAAATTCCGCGTGCCCCCGGATCTCATCGACGTCTCGAATATCACCCTGAGCGACGAGATCTGGAAAGCGGAAAGCCGGATGCGCCAGTTTAATATGGGCAACCGCTTGTGGCACACCGACAGTTCCTTTAAGTACCTTCCCGCCCGTGCGTCTCTCCTCTACGCGCTGGTCATTCCGCCGGTCGGTGGGCACACCGAATTCGCCGATCTGCGCGCCGCCTATGACGCGCTCTCGGAAGATATGAAGCGGCGGCTCGACGGACTGGTGGCCGAACATTCGCTGGCGTATTCCCGCGCGAAGACGGGCTTTGCGGATTTCACTGAGGCGGAGCAGACGACCCTACCGCCGGTGCCACAAGTGGTGGCGCGGACAATTCCCGAGAACGGACGTAAGTCGCTCTACATTGCATCGCACGCCGGACGAATTCAGGGGATGCCAGAAGAGGAAGGCCGCGCCCTGATCGACAAACTGCTCGCCCACGCGACGCAACGGCAATTCGTGTACACACATCGGTGGCGGGTGCATGACCTTGTCATGTGGGATAACCGCTGCACCATGCATCGCGGCGCTGACTTCGACGATCTGCGCTGGCGGCGCGAAATGCACCGCGCCACGGTCTCGGACATCGCGAATACTTGTGAGCAGAGGAAACTGGAGCCGGCAGCGGCTCTGTAAATTTGAATTACTACTACGCAGCGCATGACATAGGCTAGCCTTGCAAGACTGATCTTTAAGCGACAATGTGGAAATACGTTCTCGCGTGGTTCCCGATGGTTTTCCTTGCAATCGCCAACGGCGCATTGCGCGAGGCGTGGTACGGCAAGCACCTCAGTGAATTACGCGCTCATCAAGTATCCACGGCTTTCGGCGTGCTTTTATTCGGAGTGTATATCTGGATGCTGCTACGCATTTGGAAACCAACCTCCGCCAACCAAGCACTCGTCATCGGATTCCTCTGGCTCTGCCTCACCGTTGCGTTCGAGTTTCTCTTCTTCCATTACGTGATGGGGCATCCGTGGAGCAGCATTTTGCACGACTACAACCTCTTCGCCGGGCGAGTATGGGTGGTGATCCTGATTTGGGTTACTGTCGCGCCGTATGTGTTTTATCGGATGCAGCTGTAGGAGACCGCATCCTTCATCCTTACCCGCGCGACGTGGCATCTCGCTCGAACTCTGTGAGATTAGCGCTCTTTTTCGGGACAAAGGGAAAAGCAACTCTATACGAATGGGCCCCTCCATCTCCAGGAACACAGGTTGACAAGCTGGTCGATAGGTGAGTTTTTGCGGTCGGACATATCGCCGAAGACTGAGGCCAATGATTCAATAATGACGCCTCAGTCACATTGGCATTAGGAGGATGCCGTAGGTCAATTTTTGACCTACCCACCGTCTCAACCCAGAAAACCTTTATTCATACGCACCCAGATCCTACGCCACCAAGCAGCTCGTTGTATATCCATCGTTCTTCGACAAAGAATCTGGACGGTTCGGAGAACCATGTGACCGCCGGCGTGCATGTGATCTTCAAAGCGGGCGATCCTAACGGCCTTTATGAAGCGTTCCACGTTGATCGAGCACAGAAGCTCGACGCCGCTAACCTCAAAGTCGCGACCCAATCGCTCGCCATCGCTTGTGACGCGCTCGAAATCCATGGCGAACTCTCCCTGCCGGAGTGTCACGTCACGCTCTACGCGCGCACGCTCGCCTTCGTGAATAACGGCGCCATCAACACCTCACCATTGCCATGGTCGCTTGCGAAGGCGGCCGATGCGAATCCGCAAACTCGCGCGTCCGGACAAGACGGCGCGCACGGACGCCACGCTGGAAACCTCACCGTGTTTGTGGACCACATCACCACTCCAGAAGACGAATCGCGGACGCGCTTCATTGCCCGCGGCGGCCGTGGTCAAGACGCCGGTCTAGGCAAGAGCGGTCAGAACGGCGTCTCCATGCCGAGTTACACGGAACAACAGTTCACTCTTAATGACAGCAATATTAAAACAACTTACTGCAAAGCAACGTTTAACCCGCCCGCGGTGTACATTGCCTGTGAATGGTGGTGGGGACTGAACAAATGGAGCGGTGGAGACCTTGGCGCTCATAAATGGCCGGGCGATGGGGGCGCCGGGCGTTCCTGGTGACGGACGGCGCCGTGCGCGTCGCCGAGCATCTCTATGCCGTGCGTAGCGACGCCCCACGGATTTGGAGTTGGACCTACCACTTCAGTGACGGGTCGGTGAGCGCCAGCGTTCCCTCAACGTCATCGCTGGATTTACTCAACCTCCTGCTCAAAAGCGACGACGCCAGCGTGAAACAAAAATTGGCGTCACCACCCACCTGGTCCGATCTGGTGCTCGGCGTGGAATTTACACCGCAAATTGCAGGAAACGCACGACCACGCGTGAGCAGGCTTTTGTTCAAAGTCTGATCCGACTCTTTGCCCGCGCCCGACACACAAAGCGTGATGGACATTCGTTGCGCCGGCGTTGGCGCCGTGGTGAATTGTTCTCCCAGCGATTTGGCCGGTCGTAGCGATGGCTACGGCAATCTGTACCGCATGTACCCCCCCAACGCTGTCGTCACGTTGCAAGCCCCGCCCGTGGTTGGACGCATGCATTTTTCCCGCTGGGAGGTTATCGATCGGCAGTCGCTCCACCCCTACACCGAGGAGACAATCACAGTAAAGCTTAGCGACAATACGCTTATCTATTGCCGCTACCGGCCGGGGAATGAAGTCGAAACCGAAGTCGTGCATACATTGCGAGAAGAAGACATCTCGTCCATCGCGGCAACGGAGACGGAAGGCGTCGGGCGTGAAGCAGTGGCCAATTTTCTCCATACGACTAGGCGAGCCGTCGCTCCAGCCGCTGCGCTGGCGACTATTGCTAAAAGTGAGCGCCTTATTCGCGCTGGGGCGAATGCTGACTCGCCAGTAACTGGTATTGTCCCGAAAGGGTTAACTCCCACGGTCTTGGAATCAGCGCTGGGCCAAAAGGGGTGGGACAAGGTCCTCTATCGCAGCGTCGTTGGTTACATGCGTCATAGTTGAGCGCTTCTTGAGGACTGCCCCTATATGGGACGTACACATCTGCTTTCCCTCTATCTCAACTAGGAAAACGATATGAATTGACTTTTAGTTATAGAGCTGAAAGAACACCTTTTCCTCTTTGAAGCTTCATTTAGCCGCTGAGGCGTGGTAGGCAGTGCACATCACTAATGGATACGATAACAGCAGGATTTTTAGCCAGTCTGGCGGCCGGAGCGGCAACCGGCGTCGGGGCTCTTCCCAGCCTTTTTCTCAGAGGTACTTCCGAAAGGGTCATGGACACCATGCTCGGATTTGCCGCCGGAGTCATGATTGCCGCCTCGGCGTTCAGCTTAATCGTGCCTGCACTGGCGCTTGGAGGATTATGGATCACTGTCTGTGGGATTATTATCGGTTGCGTCTTTTTAGAACTGCTCGACCGATTTATTCCCCACCTGCATGTTGTCCGTGGCCCTGAAGGGGGCGCTTCGTCTCTCCACCGCGTGTGGCTGCTCATCCTGGCCATTACGATCCACAACTTCCCTGAAGGACTATCTGTCGGCGTCAGTTTTGGGCTAGAGAATTCTACGACCGGCGCACTGCTAGCGACAGCCATAGGGCTACAGAACATGCCCGAAGGGCTCGCGGTGGCCCTTCCCTTGATCCGCGAAGGATACAGCAGGAAACGAGCGGTGGCGTATGCCACGCTGAGCGGGTTGGTTGAGCCGATAGCCGGTCTCCTTGGCGTGGTGGTGGTGAGTTGGGCGGCGGCGCTGTTACCTGTTGGCTTGGCTTTCGCCGCTGGCGCGATGCTGTATGTTGTCTTTGATGAGGTGATCCCGGAGAGTCATAGCCGGGGACATCACAGAGAGGCGACCCTTGGCGGTATGACCGGATTTTTGATCATGATGGTGCTCGATAATCTGTTCACCTAACTCTCTCTCAGAACAAATTGACATGGTGTGGACAGACGAGATGTCCGAACGATAAAAAGCAACCAAGCTCGAATATGTACGAGGAGGAACCCATTTATGGCAGGAGCCAGTCAAGGATATCATGAGGCGGAGGAGAAGCTGTCTCCAGAAACCAAAAACATCCACCGCGCTCTCGTTTCATTACAGGAAGAATTAGAAGCCATCGACTGGTATCGGCAGCGCGCCGACGCCACGGAGAACGAAGCTCTGAAAGCGGTGTTGCTGCACAACATGGAAGAAGAAGTCGAGCACGCCTGCATGGTGTTGGAGTGGTTGCGTCGGCATGCACCGGTGTTCGAGAAGCATTTACGGACTTACCTGTTTCAGGAGCAGGCGATCACGGCCATTGAAGAGCAGGAAGAAGGCGCGAATGGCGGGGCGCAACCGGCAGGGAAACACCTGGACCGTAGAGGTTTGACTGTAGGGGCAATGAAAGGAGCCTGAAGGATGGACTATCTCAATCGACAAGCAGCGCCATTTGATGGCGACATATGGAAATTGATTGACGAGGCGGCGGTGAGCGCGGCGCGTGACGTGCTCACCGGCCGGCGTTTTCTTGATGTCGAAGGCCCGTATGGAGTAGGCCTGACCTCGGTCGAGGTTGGTCACGATGACTACTGTCGGCAGCCCGGACCTGACGAGGCTGGGGCAGTCCTGGGCCGCGCCATCTCCGTGCCGATGCTGCGCAAGGGGTTTCAGTTAAGCATTCGGCGCATTGCTGCATATAAGGAGATGGGGCAACCGCTTAACCTCGCCCCCGTACAGACGGCCGCCGAGGCGGTCGCGGCGAGGGAAGAAGAGTTTATTTACACTGGACAGAAAAATTTTGGGCTGCCGGGATTACTCACTGCTGAGGGCCGTAATCAGCATGCGGGGGGCGACTGGACCAACATCGACCAGGCGTTGGAAGATGTGCTCGCGGCGGTCAACGCGTTGGATGCCAAGGGCTTTCGCGGGCCATATGCGCTGGCGTTATCGCCGCCGCTGTATAATGGGCTGTTTCGGCGGTATCCAGGGACGGACATGCTGCAGCTGCAACATCTCCGACGCTTATGCGAGCGGGGGGTCTATAAAGCGCCTATCGAAAATGGGATATTAATCGACCCGCGTGTCGGGCGATTACTCGTGGGACAAGACCTGATGGCGGGCTACATCGGTCAGGATGGAGTCCATTATCAACTGCATGTGGGTGAGAGCCTGGTGTTGATGGTAGAGGAGCCCGGCGCTATCTGCACGATCAGCACGCATGTGGGTACATAGACTGGGACGATTGCGATGGATGCGAAACTGCTGCGTTATTGACCTGCGGCAGTTTCTTTTTCTACTGTGAGTCGACACGCGTCGAGGTTTCCTGCACTGTAGAAGGAGTTACCGGCTGCTCTTCCTCGAAGCGGAGATATCCTGTCTCCTCTTGTGCTTGGATGCGAGCCTCGAGTTCCTGAGGCAACACAATCTTTCTATGCGCAGGAAACTTGTCACGGTCAAGAGTCGGGCGAAGAAAGTACTGTTCAGCGGACGTCACCTCTACCTGACTCTTCAGCGGGGCAAAATACCACTTCCGCGGCAGCACCGCCGGATGGAAAAAGACCTCCTGGTCCCGCTTGGACCATTCCCTGACTTCATGAGCATCGTGCACGCTGTAGCGCATGTAATCGAGCGTAACGTCCCAGTAGTGGTTGAAAAGAATCCCATACCCTTTGTCGCCCATGGCTGGGTTCAGTAGTTTAGCCAGACGTGTTTCAACGAAGATTAAATTGCCCTCGCGGTTATATTGTTCAATGCGCAGCGGATAGAAAGAGTGTTGATCAAGCCAATATATGATTGTAGGGGCATAGTAATGCGGCAACCAGGACTCTTTCACCTGGGCTTTGACTACCCAACACTTGACTCCGCCCTCGCGGGAATAAAAAGGATACTCTTCTCCCATAAGACGTAAATCTTTGGGCGCCACAGGGTAGAACGTTCCATCGGGTCGCGCCAGGGTGACTGTGGGGCGGGTTGTCGGAAAGCGCACAGTCTGAAAGAGCACGTCCGTACCCAACAACTCCCACTGAAACTCCCAGGGGTCACGACCGAAGACATCATCCAACCCTTCCGCACCCTGGGCGAGTTTGTCGCCACGGCGGGGTGAGGGTTGGCGGCGCACCCGGCGTAGCCCCTCACTGTAGAAAAAGAGGTTCCAACGGGTTGAGTGCTCCTGATCCGTGCGATACTGGATCATCACCATCTGATTCCCATAGTTTTCCGGCGGAAATACATCCTGACCAGTAATCTGGCGCGTGGGATCCCCGGGCTTAGTGCCATAGAGCTCTCCGGCAAAGCCGCTGAGGTCTTTGGCATTGGGTACGTAAAAAATGGGGCTATAGAGCTTGGAGGTAAACAGGTACCCCTCGCTTGTCAACGTGCCCGTGACATCGATGAGGTTACACGACCAGCGGGGAGAGTGGCTGAATTCCATCGCCCGATACCCCATCTCTTCGGCTGTGTACGGGGACTGAAAGGGATAGCGCTCAGCCGGCATATAGGGAAAGGTGTGGTCGCGCGGCGTCTCTGCCCGTAGATCTACTTCTCGCAGTTCTTCTTCTGGCAGTTCAGTAAGAGAACGCCAGGTGCGTTTCTCCGTAGCCCATCCCGGAGTTACGCTTGTCCATAAACCGCTTACGAGCAGCACCCCGAGGAGGAGAGCCCACTGCGCGCGGAGCCGTCTTCGCCTGACTGCGCTTCGCTCACTTCGTATCGCAGAGATTCCCATTATTCGTCTTCCTTTAGGTTGCCTTCTATATGCTTAGCGACTCGCAAGCAAGAACAGCAAAGCGACAGCGGCATTGTCAAGTGAATGGATCGCAGCCCGATAGGACCCCATTCTGTTGCAGTCAGGATTTTTGACTGCCAACCATGGCGATATTTCACATTTAGTTACCCTTCACTTGACAATGCCGGAAAGAGAGATATTAAGCCGCTTTTGTTTCACCTTTCCCCTCCAGTTCCTGCCGTGGACCGAAAAACTCAAAATGCACCTGTGACCTGGGAACGCCCCACGCCAGCAGCATGTGATAGATGTTCACCATGAATACTGTGGGGCCGCAGAAGTAATAATCGGCATGGTGAGACGGGAGCAGCGATTCAAGCAGTTCTGCGGTAACAAAACCGGTCGAGACATTGCCCTCGCGTTTGACCCCATCCTTTGCAGGGTCGCTGTACCGATAATGTACCGTCAGCTTTGGATGCTTCTCCGCTAATGCATCAATGGCCGGTTTAAACGCCTGTACCTCCTCATTCAGACAACCGTGAATGAAGAGGATTGGGCGCTCCGGCGTCGCTTCCAGCGCCGTTTTCAGAATGCTCATCAGAGGCGTGATGCCGACACCAGCAGCCAGCAGCGCCAGTGGGCGTTCATCTGCGCCATTGAGGTTGAGAAAAAACTCTCCGCATGGCGGCCCGATTTCTAGTGTATCACCCACTTCAATCTCCTCGTGCAGCTTGGTCGATACATAGCCTTTCGGGGAATCGATCTTGGGGCCGGTTTCACGCTTAACACTAATACGGAAATAATCCTGCCCCGGTTTATCCGACAAACTATAGTTCCGCATAGTGGTGTTGCCGTCCGATGTTGGCATCCGCACGGTGATATACTGCCCCGCCAGATAAGACGGTAGTTGACCTCCATCTTTCGGTTTGAGGTAAAAGGAGGTAATGACGCTACTTTCCTTTTCTTTCCGTTCCACTACAAAATTTCTGAATCCTTCCCAACCACCTGGTTTCTTTGCACTCTCAGCATAAATCTGCTTCTCACGACCAATCAGCATATCTGCAAGAAATCGATAGGCCTTGCCCCAGGCATCAATCACCTCATCGGTGGCGCCTTCACCTAGCACCTCACGGATGGAAGCCAATAAGTTTTCCCCCACGATGGGATAATGTTCCGGTTTAATCTGTAAGGAAGCATGTTTGTAAGCAATCAGCTCTACTGCCCCTCCCAGCACTTCCACGTTGTCGATATTGGCTGCATAGGCGGCAATAGCGCCAGCTAATGCTCTTTGCTGCGCGCCGCCGGCCTGGTGCGAATGGTTAAAGAAGGGGGCAACCTCCGGATTGTGCGAGAACATCCGTTTGTAAAAATGGCGGGTCAAGGTTTCCCCATGCTCCTGGAGAACAGGTGCGGTCGATTTCACAATACGAATGGTATTCCGATCCAGCATGTACAGACTCCTTTATTTGCTTAATAATATGCACTCTAGATACATATTATTAAATATGCATATAAAATACATGTTAGAGAATCAACAGCCCGGGTCAGAATACGGTTCCTCGATGAGCATGCTCCATGAGGCAACCCTTCGACTTCGCTGCGCTCGGGAAGCCAGTCGTCGCGTGGAGGCGGGAAACTCACGCAAACCTTGACAACCATGTAGAGAAATTGACAATACTAGGTATAGTATGCAACTGACTTCCTATACCGATTATTCGCTGCGCGTGCTGATGTACCTTGGCGTGAAGGGGAAGCAGCTCTCGTCCATCTCCGAGATTGCAAAGCAGTACAATATCTCGCGCAATCACTTGGTGAAGGTGGTGCATAAGCTGGCGCAGGAAGGATTTGTACGATCGCAGCGCGGCAGAAGGGGCGGCATTACGCTGGGATATCCGCCGAGCGCTATCTCCGTCGGCGAAGTTGTACGCCGTATGGAAGGTGATATGCCGCTCGTCGAATGTTTTCGCCGCGCCACCAACACGTGCCCTATCACTCCGGTTTGTCAACTCAGCGGCATTCTCACCGAAGCACGGACAAATTTTCTCGCCACACTCGATCGATACACACTCGCCGATTTGCTCACCAACCAGCAGCGACTCTCTCGTCTCTTCTCGTTGCCCAGCGGCGACGCTACGGCTTCCAAGCGGTCTCGCCTGCGAACGCGACGCGCCCCGTCCAGCCTGGGAACGCCCACGGCAAACGCTACAGCGTGATATTGTTCATTTTTCTACTTGTCTAAACTGATATTTGTCGCAATCTCCAAAGAGGCATTGACGAGCGTTCTCAAAAATGTATTTTAAATACATTTTTGAGAGAAGGCGCATAATGCCTTGGCGACCAAATCGCACGCTCAGGAGGCGGATCGCTCTAGGCAGGAGCGTCCCCCTCGCCTTGACAGCAGACGGAGTGGGTGGTGGCGCATTCCGGAGCCATCGCCGTACTCATGTTTACCAAAGATGCGGACGAGACGATGGGGCGCGGAGACCGGCTGTTGGTACGGTAAAGACCGGTTGCAGTGGGATGATTTACTAACCCACGTTCTCTAGTATGGCGTGAGGCGATGAGCAATCAGGCGAGTCCCCGCGGCTAGAGAGAAAAGACAACGCTGAATCATACGCAAGAGGAGGACGGCGCATGACCCATGAAGAGTTATGTTGCAAAATTGTTGCAGAGACGCAGGAAGCCGTTATCTTTGCTGATCGAGAGGGAATCATTCGCCTCTGGAATGCCGGAGCGGAGGCTATGTTTGGCTACAGTGCGGAGGAGGCCAACGGACAGTCTTTGGATTTGATTATTCCAGATCGACAGCGAGCGCCACACTGGGAAGGCTATCGCAAGGTGATGGAGACTGGGACGACCCGCTACGGACGGGAATTGTTAGCGGTGCCGGCGATCCGGAAAGATGGGTCGCGCATTTCACTAGAATTTTCGATCATGCTACTACGCGAGGGCGCGGAGAAACTGACCGGGGCAGTAGCGATCATGCGTGAGGTGACGGCGCGCTGGCAGCAAGACAAAGCACTGAAGCAACGTGTCGCGGCGTTGGAAGCACAAGTCAGCCATTCCCAGTCGGAGAAAAAAGAGTAAAAAAAAGAGGCCGACAGCCAGGGTGGAGGCCTCTATGTTTTGAGGAATGTCGTATGTCTGGTCCATTGTTCCGTTTTCTTGACGAGGATCATGCTCGACTCGATACCCTCCTGCAGCGCGCCACCAATTTCCCTGGGCAGATTGACCGTGCTGCGTATGCTGAATTCCGCGCCGGTCTCCTCAAACACATCAGTATGGAAGAAAAAATTCTTCTTCCAGCTGCCCGGCGAGCACGCGGCGGCGAGCCGTTGCCTCTTGCGACCAAACTCCGCCTTGATCATGGTGCGCTCGCCGCACTTCTTGTGCCAACGCCAACGCCGGCTATCATTGCCGCCCTTCGCACCATTGTTGTCGCTCACAATGAAATTGAAGAGGGGTCCGGAGGAGTTTATGAGACTTGTGAACAGCTCGTTGACAAGGAAGTGGCAACGTTGCTTACGCAACTGTCCACCGCGCCCGAGGTGCTTGTTTCGCCGCATTTCGATGGTTCGAAAGCGCTGGAGGCTGCTCGCCGAGCGTTAGTCAGAGCGGGCTATGAATGCAAGATTTGAGAACGGTCAGGTATTGAACATTTATGATCCGCTACGTCGCGGAGCCCGTGAAGATCGTCTTCACGCCCTTGATCCCCAGGATCTTCGTATGCGTCTCCTCAACGACGCTTGAATTCGTTATGATGCCTGGGCATGACTGCTGAAATTGTCTCCAATCTGTTGGCCGCGCGCATGCAGATGGCCTTCACCCTGGGATTCCATATCATCCTCGCGTGCTTCGGCGTCGGCCTCCCGGTGCTGATGTTATTTGCCGAAGGGCAATTCCTCCGCACCGCGGACGCCGGCTGGAAGATCCTTGCGCGCCGCTGGTCAAAAGCCTTTGCCGTGTTGTTTGGTGTGGGGGCCGTGTCGGGGACGGTCTTATCGTTCGAGTTAGGGCTCCTGTGGCCGCAGTTCATGGGTGCGTTTGGCGCGGTGATCGGCTTGCCGTTCACCTTGGAAGGATTTGCCTTTTTCTTGGAGGCTATCTTTGTCGGCATCTATCTCTATGGTTGGGATCGTCTCCCGCCCCGCGTCCACTGGTTGACCGGCTTTCCGATTGCTATTGCCGGACTGGCCTCCGCTTGGTTCGTGGTCACTGCGAATGCCTGGATGAATGTGCCGCGAGGGTTTCAGATGGCGGATGGAAAAATCCTCGACGTCGATCCGTTCGCCGCCATGCTCAATCCGGCCACCGGCCCGCAGACCACGCATATGATTTTAGCCGCATACATGGTGACGGGGTTTGTCGTCGCTTCCGTCTATGCGGTAGCTCGCTTGCGCGGCAAGGACACCAATTATCATCGTCGCGCGATGGCGCTGGGAGTCGCATTAGGCGCAATTGTCACACCTGTACAAATAATCGTAGGGGACTGGGCGGCCAAAACCGTGGCGCAGACACAACCCGTGAAACTGGCGGCGATGGAAGGACAGTTTCGTACGGAAGCCTGGGCGCCGTTGCGGATCGGCGGCCTACCGGATGAAGAAGCGCGGATTACACGGTATGCACTAGAAATTCCCGGCGGCCTGTCATGGCTGGCGTATGGCGATCCGAACGCCGTCGTGCAAGGTCTTGATGATGCGCCGCCGCAAAACCAGCCGCCGGTCGCCATTGTTCACCTGGCCTTCCAGCTTATGGTGGCGATTGGCGCGGGACTTATGGCGCTGAGTTTATGGGCGGGTTGGTCGGTCTGGCGGCAACGTTGCCTGCCGGAGAGCCGCGTATTCCTATGGGCGTTGGCGGGAGCTGGTCCAGCAGTTGTAGCGGCGCTGGAAGCGGGTTGGGTCGTCACTGAAGTGGGCCGTCAACCATGGATTGTTCAAGGGGTTATGCGCACGTCGGAAGCGGTGACGGCGGCTCCTGGAATCGTCTGGGTGCTCGCTGCGACCCTAGCTATCTATGTAGTGTTAGGAGTGGGGGCGGTGCTGGTATTGCAGTTGCTCGCCCGTGCGCCATTCACCGAGGACCATCATGGGGCCTGAGTTCATTCTGCTTGGCGTACTGCTTGTGGCGCTCACCCTCTATATCGTGCTCGGCGGCGCCGATTTTGGGGCAGGTGTATGGGAATTTAATACAGCGCTGCAGGCTTCGGAGAAAGAGCGAGCGCTTATCTACCGGGCCATAGGTCCGGTGTGGGAAGCGAATCACGTCTGGTTGATCTTCGTATTGGTGTTGCTGTGGAGTGCGTTTCCACCGGCCTTTGCGCTTCTGAGTCGGGCGTTATGGTTGCCCTTGTTTCTCGCTTTGGTAGGCATTCTCTTTCGCGGTGCGAGTTATGTGTTTCGCTCTCATGCCGCGGGAGCCGTGCGGCAGCAAGCGGTCTGGGGAGCGGTGTTCGCCTTCGCTTCTACAGCGACCCCGTTTTTTCTGGGCGCCGCCGCTGGGGCAGTCGCATCCGGACGGTTGGCTATGACGCCGCGGGGCGACTATAGCGGAGACTACGTCACCGGCTGGCTATCGCCCTTGTCGATCTTCAACGCCTTCTTCACAGTTGGTGTATGCGCCTATTTGGCCGCCGTGTACTTATCCCGCGAAGCAGCGATTGAAGACGATCCGGCGCTCGTTACGCTCTGGCGTTGGCGCGCCCTGGCCACGGGGGTGTGGGTGGGTATCCTAGCGATGGTAGGACTGGCCTTCGTCGCCATTGACGCGCCGTTGTTATGGCAAGGATTTCAAGACCGCGCCTGGCCGCTCGTCGGCGTCTCTATCATTGGCGGTCTCTTGTCGCTGTGGGCATTACTCCGTTACCATTTCACACTGGCTGTTATAGGCGCTGGCGTCGCCGTGAGTACGGTTATTGGGGGATGGGGAGTTGCGCAATATCCTTTCCTGGCGCCGCCAGTGCTAACCATGAGCGCGGCGAAAAGCCCGGAGACCGTTTTGTGGGTGATGGTATGGAGTATCGCCGGAGGCGTGGTTCTGCTCGGCCCGGCGTTAGCGTGGCTCTTTTATTTATTCAAGGGAAAACGTCCGGATGCCGTTTTGTGAATGGCGATCCGCCACTTGGTGCGTCCCCCTTGGGTTTGGCGCTGGATTTATTCTTCTCCGCTATGTTCGGCGCCGCTGCCGCATCAGGCAGGTTCAAGGGGAGAGACGCAAGCCCGGCTATTCACCAGGCTTGCCAGTTCATGCTAATCTTCGAGCGGCGGCAGGGTGGCAATGGGCAGTAGGTCATGCGCCCAGGTCACCCGGTAATTGAGCGCCGCTTGAAAGACCTCACAGTAGTCGCGCTCGACCTGAAATCCCCGGAATTTGAGATTGGTCTCTTCCCGCTCGATCAAGTGTTCAATACTGTCGAGATGCGCCACTCCGTGTTTTTCCGAAAGCTGTTTGTGCAGCTTGAGCGCCTCGATCTTTTGTCGCCACGTCTCTCCAACGTCGATATAGATCGCCCCCTGCGAATTAATGCCGCTGGTCGTGTCCGAGTAAAACAAATTACCGACTTTGTGCGGAGCGTGTTGGGATTTGATTTCTCCAACCCGCGATAAGAGACAGGCTCCCAGCACGCCGCGGGACAGCGCCCGGTGATCTGGGTGATAGTCAGTGGGTTGATGCGTGATAATGACATCGGCCTTGTACTCCCGGATCACATCCATGATGCGATGGGTATGGGAAGGATAGTCAAAGATGGCTCCTTCCGCGAAATCGAGAAACCGATGCTCGGCTCCTAAATGTTGGGCAATCGCTTTGATCTCAGGCTCCCACTCTTCTTCATAGGAAGCCGAAACCATGATCACGCGATGCCC
>JBFWZL010000009.1:0-31332 GCA_050185455.1 Binatia bacterium
GCATGCGTAAGGCGTAACGGATGATCGCGGAACTCCGCCGTTACGCCTTACACGCTACGTTTACCGAGTAGAAAGACGTAACACTGTACGCGCCGGGGAGATATTCGCACGACCTGACCTGCTCCTTCCCTTACGGGCGCCTTCGTCACGGCGGCGTTGCCGGTCTGGTTGAGCGATAGACAAGGACAGCGGTCGATGACCTTTGAGGAGACTCTGATATAGGTGCGGGAGTTGTTGGAGCGCGAGGAGCGAATAGCCTATCGTATTCTTAAGCGACGGTTCGAGTTGGATGACAACGACCCACCGAAGCGCACCAGATGTTATCTGAGATGTACAACTGGTTCACCGAGGGCTTTGACACGAAAGACCTACAAGAAGCCAAAGCGTTGATCGAAGAATTGAGTGATTGGGCCAGTGAGTGATTGAATGATTGAGCCATTGGGCGATTGGATCAGTTAAAAATCGTCTTTCTTAATGAATCAATGACCCGATGAGCCAATGACTCAACAATTTGAATTAGTTTAATTTTTAGGCTAATTTTAGATTCATGATTAAACTGAACATTCATGAAGCAAAGACGCATCTTTCGCGCTATCTCAAACACCTGGAAACTGGAGAAACCATTCTGCTGTGTAGACACAACGTCCCTATTACCGAGATTCGCCCTTTGCCCCGGCAGCGCAACACTCCTCGCCCTCTCGGGACGGCCAAGGGGAAGGTCAAGGTGCCGCCAGAGTTCTTCGAGCCGCTACCTGAAGAGATTCTCCGGACTTTTGAGGGACAGGGGTCATGATGGTGCTGGTGGATACCGACACGTTCCTGTGGATGGCCGCCGCCGCCCCTGAACTCTCCGGACAAACGCGTACTGTCGTCACCAACCCCGACAATGAAGTATATCTGAGCGCTGCCTCAGTATGGGAAATCGCGATAAAGCACGCGCTTGGCAAGCTCCCGTTGCCAGAACCGCCGCGACAGTCTGTTCCTTCGCAGTGGGAGTTACTCGCACTCACGACGCTTCCGATCGAAGAAGCTGCGGTGTTAGCGCTGGATCGTCTGCCGGTGCTGCATCGCGACCTGTTTGATCGGATATTAGTCTGTCAAGCGCTCACACACGGTTTGGTGATCGTGAGTCCTGATCCGCAGATTCAGCAATATCCGATACCAACCCTGTGGTAGCAGCAGTTCAAGAGATGCAGGCCACTGCGGAGGCTGAATCCTCTTTACACTCTTCAGGGCATGACCCTACTTATGCTTCCCTCACTCGTCCATCTTCACAATGCAACACCCGCGTCGCCACGTTGACGAGGCGCGGATCATGACTCGCGACCGGCACTGTGCGTCCTTCTTCATCAACGAGTTGGCGCAATAAACGAATGACCTCTTCGCCGTTCTGAGAATCCAGACTACCCGTCGGTTCATCAGCGATAATGATGGGCGGCTGGAGCGCCAGGGCGCGCGCCAGGGCGACGCGTTGCTTTTCTCCGCCGGACAGCTGGACGGGTAAATGGGTCAAACGATGGGCAAGGCCGAACCGATTGAGGAGCTTTTCCGCTTCTTGCCTTGCGATTTGAGAGGAACGCTTGTCTAACCGTAACACGGTTTCGACATTTTCTTGCGCCGTGAGCGCCGAAAATAACTGGAAGAACTGGAACACAAAGCCGATCTGTCGCAGACGAAATTGGGCCAAGGTTCTGGGAGAAAGAGCGCGGAGATCCGTACCTGCGACGTAGATTGCACCGTTCGTCGGTTGGAGGAGCCCCCCGATCAGTGACAAAAGGGTTGTTTTCCCCGCTCCTGACGGGCCAAGAAACAAGACCAGCTCGCTAGTGTTGATCTCTAAATTGACCCGATCGACTGCGCGGACGGCCGCGTCGCCCTGGCCATACACTTTACTGACATTTTGCAGGATAATGAGTGCCGAGTGTCGAGTCATGACTAACCTCTAACTCCCAGCCCCTAGCCTTTGAACGCTACCAAGGGATCGATGCGAGCAATTCGTCGCGCTGGCGCTAGCGCGGCGAGAAGACTCATGCCAATTGTGCTTAGCAATGCCCAGAACGCGTGGAGAGGATGCCACGAAGTGGGGAATTGCGGCACGAAGTATTGCGCGGCTGCGGCTACGCCCCAACTGCAAGGCACGGCGAGCAGCCAGCCGCAGAGGCCGCAGATAAGCGCTTGTGCGGCGACTGTTCGATACAACGCGCCGTCCGACGCGCCGATCGCTTTGAGGACGCCATACTCCGCGCTGCGTTCAACCGTCAGTGTGTAGACGGTCAACCCGATGATGACTGCGCCAACGAGCGCGCCGATCACTTCAAGTACGCGCAGGATCGGCAGGAAATTATCACCAGTCAAAGAGAGATTATTAGCAATGAATTGGTCTTTGGTATAAGCCGACACCAAGGACGATGTTTGCTCAATGCGAGTCACCGCTTCTTGGGGAGAGACGTGCGGCTCAAGCTGCACCAAGAAGTAGTTTACCATGCCGCCGAGGCCAAGCAATTGTCTGGCCTGCGCGATCGTCACAAACGCATATTGATATAAAAAACAATTCCCGCCTTGAGCGATGCCGACGACTTGGAGAGGCGTTCCCGCAACGGTTACCGTGTCTCCCAGATCGATGCTTTCCTTGCGGGCAAAAACGGTGTCAACGACAATTTCTCCCGCGTTTTCCACCTGACGGCCACGGAGCAAGCGAACCGGACCGCTTTCTTTATCGTTCACCCCGACGATAAAGGTATGTCGTTGGCGTCCGCGCACTTCACACGTCATCAGACGACCGACAAACGAGGCAACCCCTTCGACTTCCTCCGCCTCGTAAAATCTGCTCTCTCCAGCAGCGGGAAGAATGGAGAGCGTATGGAACAGGTCTGAGGCGCCTTTCTGACCAACCCATACATCCGCATGGATGTGACGCAGATAGGCGGACATATTATCCCGCCATCCCGCGTACAGCCCCATGAGAAAAAGCACGAGCACAACCGAGCACGTGATGCCAAGAACCGACAAGAGAAAACGACCTTTGTAGACTAATAAGTTGCGAGAGGCCAGAAGCAACATTAGCGTCCTCCACCAGGAGCAGGAAGGAAGCGCGGCTTCTTCGCCATTTTGACCGCGTAATCTGGTCGAGAGAAAAGTTCAGTCTCTTCAACCTGAATGCGAGCCTGTAACACAAAGGCGTTCAGTATGGAACAGACCAGGGCGGTGAGGTAGGCGGTATGAGTCAGAGGTAAGGCGAACATCTCAACGATGACAATCGTGTAATTAGGGTGTCGGACATAACGATACGGTCCTGTATCAATGATAGGGCGCGTAGACGCCACTACCTGCGTGTTCCATTGCTCGCCCAGGCTGCGCCACACCCAGATACGTCCAGCTACGCAAGCGGCTAATAAAGACAGCATCCCCCAGCCCAGCGGAGGAATGAACGCTCTTTCCAGCCACCAAACTTCCGCGACGCTGCCAAGAAAAAGGCTGGTATGGACGACGACCATGAGGGGATAGGTTGGTTCCGTGATGTGTCGTCCGCCTTCCTCTAGTAGCCGTGATTGATGCCGGTGGGAAACCACGAGTTCTCCGAACCGCAGGAGAACGAATCCGAGAAGGAGAGCAAAATACCAAAGCATAAAGCAGTCAGTTTTCAGCTGTCAGCAAGTAGGTCAAAGAAAGGACACAGAGACCGTCCCATTTTTCACTCGCTGTCTCTCGTTTCCCAACTCCTGCCTCCGAGGCTCTATACCCATTCCAGCAGCAATGTTTCCGCGCTGAAGCCCGGTCCGAAGGCGAGCAGTAGACCAAGATCTCCGGATTGAGTTTTTTCTTTCGACAAAAACTGGTCGAGAATAAAGAGCACAGAGGCCGAGGACAAATTCCCGTAGTCTCGCAAAATGCGGCGACTTATGGCTGTTTGTTCTTCGGGGAGGTTTAGGCATTGTGCGAGACCATCCAAAACGCGCCGGCCGCCCGGATGTATCAAAAAGTGGGTGATGTCAGTGGCAGTTAAGCGCTGACGCGCGAGAAACGTTTCGACGAGCTGAGGAACCTTTGCGCAAACCACGGCGGGAATCTCGGCGGAGAGGACAATATGTAGCCCTGAATCTTTCAGGTCGAACCCCATCAGGTCGGTTGTGTGCGGAAACAAATTACTTTCTGTAGCGAGCACACGAGGATTGCCTCGTTTCGCTTCGCCAGTGAGTAACACGGCGGCGGCGCCGTCCCCAAACAGGGCGCTGGAGACGATATTCGCGGGAGAGACATCGCGCACTTGAAAAGTGAGAGACGGCAGCTCTACCGCAACTACAAGCACGGTATGCTCGGGAAAAGCACGGAGGTAATCGAAGGCGCGGGCGAGCGCGGCCGCGCCGGCGGCGCATCCCAGTTCAGTAATGGGCAGACGCTTCACTTGAGGAGAGAATTCCAACGCGTTGACGAGGTAGGCGTCGAGCGAGGGAATCATGAATCCGGTACAGGACGTTGAGATAATCAAATTGACCACTTCTGGCGATACGTCCGCTTCTGTGAGGCATTGGCGCGCGACTTGTTCCCCGAGACGGCGAGACTGTTCTTGGTACAAACGGTTTGCTTCCGTCACGGATAATTTATTAACCAAATCGAATAGATCTCGACATCCGTAGCGTGTCTGCACGGCGGCGTGGGCGAACACGCGCTGGGCGAGGGTCAACAGCCGTTCGTCCTCGGCAAGCCATAGTGGTAACGAACGAAGGATTTCGTCTTGATCATAGCGATGTAGCGGATGCGCGGTGGCGGTGGCGTGAATAGTAGCCATGACGAGCAGGATAAAGACAGAAGGAGAGACAGAGAAGGGGGCAAGACGCCACGTTACATATATTTTAATTCTGCGTACATTTCGTTGCCTTGACAATGCACGATGATATACCTGCCCGCGGAAAAGGGACCGGCATTGAGGATTTTGGTTCGTCCGATGAAATCAATGCCAGGAGACTCGTGAATATGGCCGGTGATACATACGCGCGGTTGGTGTTGGGCGATAAATTGTCGAATGGAGAGACTGCCAACCGGCGCTCCATTGGTTAAACGGTCAAGGAGCGTGGCGTACAGTGGAGTATGACTCACCATGAGTTGGAGAGGGGCATCGGCCACTTCGGTATAGGCTTGGGAAAGAATGGCTCCAAGTTCTTCATCTCGATACTCCAACGGAGTGCAAAAAGGCGTGATGTTCGACCCGCCACAACCAAAAATGCCAAGGTCATTGATGCGTCGATGCCGCCCATGTAGAGCCGCCTCCTCGCTTTGGCAAAGCTCAATAACCTCGGGACGATCGAGATTGCCGGGGAGGGCAAGTACAGCAGGGTAGTATGACCGCGCCGCGTCCAGCACTTGTTTTGCCTCAACGCGCCCCCCGAAATTGGTGAGATCGCCCGAAAGGATGAGGAGATCTGCCGTCGAGAGTTCTACCGCAATCTTCTCCATCTGCTTGACCGCCATATGTACATCGCCAAAAGACACGATTTTCATCTGGCTCTCCTTGCGCATGACGCCTGGGAATGTTCTAGTAGATGGCTCTTGGGGGGTCAACGGATCAAGGCAGTGTGTAAGGCCTGGCCTTGCAAAAGCCTGAAGAATAGGGAAATACTACACCCACCCGGAAGGCGTTGGACGCCTATGGAAAAAAATATCCGCTCTAAAGTATTAGCTATTGGCCGTCCTTTACGAGTCGAGTTACAACTCGACGGCGAGTGGCTTGACCGTCTGCGCAAGTTGCTGCAGGAAATGGGAGAAGAGGGTGGTTCGTACCCGCTTCACCGTTATCTAGAAGAATTGCTAGAAGCGGATATTGTGTACCGGGAAAGCCATCATACGCGCCGACGTGGGCCATTTGTCCAAAGAGAAGCGATCATCCGCTGGCTCCGGCAACAGCGCAACGCCGAAAATCGAACGAATGCTGCTGCCGGGAAACGATAGTGAGCAACTGAAACCGGTCCAACTTGTATTCGCACGCTGCTTGCTTCTTGCATTTTTTCGCGAAAGCACACCGCTGACGCTCCTATGAGTTTGAGTAATCTGCGCATTGTCCTTGTTCAGCCGCGATACTCCGGAAATATCGGCGCGGTGGCTCGGGCGATGCGCAATATGGGGCTCCATGATTTGGCTTTAGTGAATCCGGCTCCTGTACGCCGAGAGCAAGCTGACATGATGGCCGTGCATGCACGTGAAGTGCTGGACGCTATGCGTATTTACTCCTCCCTGCGCGCGGCGGTAGGAGATTGTGGGTTCGTGGTGGGGACCACGTGTCGTTCCGGGCTATACCGTGATCATGCCGAGTCTCCGCGCAAGCTCGCTCCGCAGATCATTTCGCTAGCCGCCGATAACCGCGTTGCGTTAGTGTTCGGACCAGAAGAGAGCGGCCTGACCAATGAAGATTTGCGAGTCTGTCATCGTCTCGTGACGATTCCCACCGCGCCCTCTTATGCGTCCTTGAATATGGCGCAGGCGGTTTTGCTTTGCTGCTACGAGGTGTTTCTTGCGGCGCAAGGAGAGAAACCGCTCCCTGATTGTGCGTTAGCAGTTGCGGAGCAACAAGAGCTGATGTACGAGAGATTGAAGCGATCCCTGCTTCAAGTCGGCTTCTTACACAAGGATAATCCCGAGCACATCATGCTCGCGTTGCGTCGTATTTTCGGGCGTGCGGGACTCGAGGAGCGCGACGTGCGCATTTTGCTGGGGATGGCGCGCCAGATCGAATGGTATGCTAACGGCGGCTGGCGTCACGAATTGACCTCCGCGGGCATGGAAAACATAAGAACCTAGCGACCCGTATCCAGCGATGTTTCATGGCTGAAGTCATTCACTTACGCGCCGTGCGGCAAGCGCGTCGCAAGCAGCAAGAGCAGGAACATATCCACCTCTGTGTGGAAATTCTCGGTCAAAGCTTACAAGCACGGCTGGCTGAACTTTCTTGTGCACCGGAGGAAGAATGGGCGGTGCGGGCTGGTAAAATCCGCAAGCTCAGTGAACTCCTAGAATACGCGACTGGGTTATTGTAAAAACTGCGCCACCTCCGTCGAGGAACGGGATTGCGCGCTATCGTGGGTAAGAGAGGGATTTCATGGCAAAAGCTGCTTCTTCGACTACAAAGGGGACGGTGTCGGGCAAAAAGACGACTACGAGCAAACCAAGGACTCGCGCGCCGCAAAGCACTGAGATAATACCTGCTTCCACCGTATCTGAAACCGATGCCTTGGCGTCGATTCTCCAGCGACTCGATACACTGGAGGAAAAAATTTCCGTGGGATTCTCAGGGCTGATGGAAGAGATGCACGCCCTCAAAACGACCCCGGCAGCGGGAGGAGCAGAGTCCGAAGCCGTACCAGACTCGTCCTTACCTTTGGTGGCGGATCTGTTGCGCCGGCATCTTATGGAACATTTGACTCCAGTAACAGCGGGTCTGAAACGCTTGGAAGAACGGGTCGGTTTCGTTGCCAATCGCCTCAAGCATGGCGGTAGTAGCGGTGGCGGGCAGGACCGACAAAAACCCTGGCGTCATGAACAAGGTCGCCACGCGCGGCCACCCCGTGGACAGCCGAATGGACAGCGTCCTAATCAGGGGCAGCCTCAACAATGGACGCCTCCCTCCGCAGCGTCTGTTCAAGGGCATTTTGCCCCACGTCCACTGCATGGTGGAAAGTTGGCTGAAGAGGAAGATTAAAACGCGCTGCCGAAAACTCATCCATCACTGCTTCATGCTTCCTTGGGCTGTCCAATAAGGTTGCGGGCGAGCGTGAAAGTGAGTTGCTACCTGAAGCAGCGGCTCTCCTTATCTTTTCTTTGCCAATGTAAGGAACCGTGCTCCGGCGCCTAACCAGGTTTCTTCCGACCCGTTTTTGCGTTATTTAGAATAAAAATTAAAGGCTTTGACGAAAAGAGGACAGCTATGGCTCGTATTACAGTGGAAGACTGTCTCGCTCGTATCCCAAACCGGTTTGAGCTTGTAGTAGTGGCGGCCCGTCGAGCAAAAGAACTTCTGCAGGGCTCTCCGCCATTGGTAAAATCGGAAAATAAAGAAGTCGTCACTTCTCTCCGTGAGATCGCTGACGCAAAGGTATGGAAAGTCGAGCCTGAAGAATCTCACTAAAAGGCCAAGAGACGAAGGCAATGGCCAAAAAAGATCTATATGCAGTGCTTGGGGTCAGTCGCACGGCAACGGACGATGACCTCAAAAAAGCCTACCGTAAGCTTGCACGGAAATACCATCCCGACGTGAATCCTGGCAAGAAAGAGGCTGAAGAGCGCTTTAAGGAAATCTCTCTCGCCCATGATACGCTCACCGATGCGGAGAAAAGAAAAATCTACGACGAATTTGGTGAGGAAGGCCTCCAGCCTGGGTTCAATCCAGATCGCGCACGCGCTTATAAACAGTGGAGTACGAGCGGCGGGTTTGACTTCAGCGGGCGTCCTGGCAGCGGTAGTGGGCGTTCTTCTTTTTCCTTTGAGGATCTCTTTGGCGACCTACTTGGTGGCCTCGGGGGGAAACGTCAGGGAACCTCCCCAGGTGGCGGGCCTGGAGAGGATCTTGAATACGTTCTTGAGCTAGATCTTCTCGACGCTGTTCGTGGGACAAGTCAGACAATTTCCATTCAACGTCCAATACCGTGTCCTGTTTGCCGAGGTGGGGGGGGACAGAGAAACGGTTCTCATACCGCCTGTCCAGAATGTGGCGGACAAGGGCAGGTGCGTTCTGGCGCTGGACCGCTCTCGATCTCTCGTACTTGTGCACGTTGCGGTGGAGCGGGACGACTACGCTCGGGTGGATGCTCCAGGTGTGGGGGGAGTGGACGGGTCACCAATCCTGAACGGCTTGTTGCTCGTATCCCTCCAGGGGTTGACGAAGGTTCTCGTATCCGGCTTGCTGGAAAGGGCGCGGCTCGCACGCCTGGTGGGCATGTTGGCGATTTATACTTGGTCGTACATGTTCGTCCGCATGCGCAGCTTGAACGGAAAGGAAAAGACCTCTTTCTTGACGTACCGATTACTGTGGGCGAGGCGTTATCTGGTTCGACTATTACCGTACCGACGCCTACCGGCGAAGTAAAAGTGAAGATTCCTTCTGGGAGTCAGAGCGGGAAAAAGCTACGCCTCAAAGGCAAGGGCGTTCCCGACCCTAAAGGGCAACAAGATGGGGACTTGTACGTCAAACTGCTCATCCAGATCCCCGAGGAAAGTAGTGAGCGTGCGCGTCGAGCTGTTGACCTCTTGGAGACCTGTTACGACGAAAACCCGCGTAAGCATTTACGCCTATAACTTGCGGAAAAACGCGCAGTATGCGCGGGTTGTGCTTATCAAGGGTAATATGATTGGAATCGGTGAAGGGAAGAATTGTATTCTTTCTCCGATTCTCTGTATCGCTGGCTTTTCGTTTCTTCCTAAATGCGGCAATCTCTCTTTGGGATGCTGAGCTACTTGTTTATACTAATTTACCATGTCGCGTATCGCGAAAGACCAATCTGAAGACTTTGAACTCGATGACGAAAAGGTGCAAACGTTGTCGCCTGCTGACGTAGAACCCTCGTCAACGAAACCGGAGAACAATGACTCGGTGGAGGAAGCTCCAGCCAATACCGCACTTGTTCCTTATGACTCATTGCAGCGATATCTGGCAGAGATTCGCCGCTATCCCCTTCTCACGCCGGAGGAAGAGCACGATTTTGCCGTCCAATATAAAGAGTACGGAGACATTGAAGGGGCCTACCGCTTAGTGACGGGCAACCTCCGCTTAGTGGTGATGATTGCCCGCCAGTACCAGCGCGCCTTTCGTAACCTGCTGGATCTGGTGCAAGAGGGCAACATTGGTCTGATGGAAGCCGTGCGCAATTTTGATCCTTATCGCGGGGTGCGTTTTCCTTCTTATGCCGTGTGGTGGGTGCGCGCCTACATCATCCGTTACATCATGAATAATTGGAGGATGGTGAAAATCGGCACGACGCAGGCGCAGCGGAAACTGTTCTTCAACTTGCAGAAAGAACGGGAACGCCTGGAGGCCGAGGGATTTTCTCCGGAACCCAAACTGCTGGCGCAAAATCTGGGGGTCAAGGAAGAAGAAGTCGTCGAGATGACCCAGCGGCTGTCGTCGCGCGATTTGTCCGTGGATGTGCCGATTGACGGTGATGATGAATCCGCAACGTTGTTGGACTTCATGGCGGATAAGAAAGGTACGGCCGAACAAGAAGTCGCCGCGAACGAATATCGAGAGCTGATTAGTGAAAAAATGGCCGAGTTCGCCACAACCCTCAAGGGCAAAGAGAAGGTTATTTTTTCGAAACGGCTCTTAGCGGAAGAACCGCTCACGTTACAGGAGATTGGCGATCAATACGGCATCAGTCGTGAACGCGTTCGACAATTGGAGAGCCGGATTAAGAAAAAGCTCAAAGAGTATCTCTTACGGGAGTTGCGAGATCTCAAGGATCTGGACGTTGGGTTCATTGAAGACTGAACGTTCACGCCGCAATATTGCGTAGCGTTACCAAAGAGGATTATAGTGCAGCCTATGCGAGAGATGGGCGCCGGCATCGTGGTAATTGGCAATGAGATCCTCTCGGGTAAGACCGTGGACTCAAATTCCGCTTTCCTTGCGCGCGAACTGCGCCAGCTGGGGGTGACGCTCAAGCGTATCGTCGTTATTCCCGATGAAATCGATATCATTGCTGATACGGTGCGTATGTTTCATGAGCAGTATGATGTCGTATTCACCTCAGGCGGTGTGGGACCCACGCATGACGACATTACTATTGAAGGGGTTGCCCGTGCGCTTGGTCGACAGGTGATTGTTCACCCAGTGTTGGAGGAAAAAATCCGGGAGTATCTCAGCGGCCGAACGATTAATTCCGCTCATTTGAAAATGGCGGAAGTCCCGGAAGGGTCGGAACTTTTGGTAGAGGACAAACTGCGGTTTCCCACGATCAAGGTCGAGAATATCTATATCCTTCCCGGCATTCCTGAAATTCTCCAGCAAAAATTTTTGGCGATCAAAAACCGCTTTAGTGTGGATCCCTATTATTTAAAAATTATCTATACGAATGAGCTTGAGAGTACGATTGCCCTGCATCTAAATGACACGCTTCGTGAGTATCCGGAACTTTTGCTCGGGTCGTATCCGAAGATTGGCGATTCTGAATATAGGGTGAAGCTGACTCTCGAATCAAAGAACAAAGACTACGTGGAACGTGCATTCGTGCACTTGCTGGCGCTTTTACCAGAAGGCTGTGTGGTGAAGACTGAAGGTTGAGGAGGTGGATGCCATGAGAAAAGCGATACAATGTTGGATAAGCGGCGGCGTGTTGGCGGCTACGCTGGTAATGCCTCCATTTGTTCAAGCCGACTACTTAGAAGACGCAGGCATGGGAACCGCCACGGTGGCGGCGAACCTTCTGTATATACCGACAAAATTGGTGTACGCAACGCTCGGCGGCGTGACTGGGAGTTTTGCGTACGTGTTAACTGGCGCCAATTACCAAGTGGCTGAACGTATCTGGACTCCGTCGTTAGGCGGAAACTACGTCCTGAATCCTGAGCAACTGCGTGGGAATCAGCCGATCTACTTTAGTGCGCCTGCGACTCCGTAAAGACAAAGCTATAGACGCTTGTGAAAAAAACACTGTGGGGTGTAATCGTCTTGCTGGGCGTCGGTATTGCCTTCCTAGGATGGCGCTACTATCAGCTGTATAGCGCGGCCGCGCTGTGGGAAGGTCCGGCGCCAGAAATTCTCAGTGAGAAACTAGACAAGGACGCCGGCACTATGTCCATTGAATTCACCTCGCGCATTGATGCACCCATCGATACGGTTCTGCGGGCGTTTGCCGAACCAGAGCGTAGCGCAGAATTCAGCCGTATCGTACGCTTCTCGAAGCTTATGCAAAGCGAGAGGAACAAGAAAACCGTTGAGTTCGAGATGGTCATCCTCGGACAACCTCAGCATTTCTCCTTAGAATTTACCTTCTTTCCTGAAGAACGGCGGGTGACGTTACGAACAGTGGAGAATCCGCTCTCGGACCTCAGCGGAGAATATCGCTTTGTTCCCTCCCCTGATGGGACAAAGACGCTGCTCACCTATACTGGAACCTCAACAGACAAGGCAAAAATGCCGATTCCTCTTGCTATGCAGAAGAGCGCGCTGCGCGAGACCTTTGTCGCCACGATTCAAGCCCTCAAGAAAGGGATCGCCGAGCAATCGACCGCTCCCCCTTCCGTTGGTGCGTCATCGTAAAGCAACACCATCAGTTCCCCGTTTAAGAAGACGACTCAGAGGTCGGAGTTTCTCCCTCGGCTGGCGCTGCCTCACTTGTTGTTTGATTAGGTAGCGCTGCTGTCCCCGCCGCCATAACCTCGCTCTTATGTTCCCGAAGGAAGCTGGCGACATCATTGCTCGCGCGCATGATCACCTCAAGATAAGCGATTTCATCGGTTGTGAGCGCCGCTACTGCTTGGTGGTACGCTCCCAGCGCCGATGTCAATTCCAAATGCTTTTCCGGCACGACTTCCAGCTTGTCCGTTAGACATACGTTGATGCGGTCGGCGAGCGTTTCGAGCGTCTTGCCGTGCTCTTCTTTCACATTTTCCGTGAGCATCTCCTGCCACAGTAATTCGACGGCATATCGAGCTGGGTGATTACGACGAAGACCAGCGCTTAATTGGTAGAGTTGTCCCGCGAGCGCCTGCGCCGAAGGGGGACGTTTACGGGAGACCAACGCGTTTGCTTTCAGCAGTTTTTCATGAAAGCGATCAAGACGAAGATGATTTGCCAAGGTCACAACCACGTCTTCAAATTCTTTCACTGTCAGTTGAGCCATCTCTTCTTCCTTTCTTGCTGCCTACATTTCTCCACTCCCCGGGCGATCATGACAAAAACTGGTGCGCGTCGCAATGAACCTCTCGCTTGCGCTGATCGGCTCCTTAGTTTAAGACTCGGTCAAACGCACTTCCAGAAAGGAAGAGCCGTATGCGGCTAAAGGATAAGGTGGCTCTCGTCACTGGAGCAGGGAATGGCATTGGCCGGGCAATCGCTCTCAAAATGGCGCAGGAGGGAGCACGGGTCGTGGCCAGTGATATTCATGTGCCGAGTGGCGAGGTGACAGTGGAAGAGATCAAGCGCGAAGGATGCGTGGCGCGTTTCTGTAGCGCAGATGTTTCACAGGAAATTGAGGTGCGGAACCTATTTCATTTCATTGAGCACACCTACAACGCCTTGCATATCATCGTCAACAATGCCGGCGTTGAAGTTGTCAAGCCGGTGACGGAAATTACCGAACAAGAATGGGACTGGATACAGGGAATCAATTTAAAGGGGGTTTTCCTGTGCACGAAGCATGGTCTCCCTCTGCTCGAACGGAGCGGTGGTGGGAGCATCGTGAATCTCGCATCGGCTGCCGGCGTTATCGGAGCGGCGTTATGGTCAGCGTACTGCGCCTCGAAAGGCGGCGTTGTCCTCTTTACCAAAGCCGTCGCGCAGGAAGTGAAAATGGCGGGAAAAATCCGAGTCAACTGTATTTGCCCGATGTCGGTGGAGACGGGCATGGCCGCGCGCGGACTGGAGGCGTATAAACGGTATGGATTTGGGGAGGATGTATGGGAGAAACACTTTGCCCCGCGCCAGGCGCGGTTGATTACGCCGGACGAAGTGGCGAACTCCGCAGTTTTTCTTGCCTCCGACGAATCCTCACCGATCAATGGGCATGCGTTATATTTGGATAATGGCGCTTTGGCAGGGTGACACAAATAGCGTATGGCCCGCTCGTTTCACTCGCTCTCTGGCAAATGGCTCGTTCGCTGCGCCCCCTCTGTGGCAGGAAAGCTCTTGCCATACGCCATAGGGCAAAGCGGGCCATACGCTATATACGGAGGTCTGTATGACTGATCATGAAAAAATCCTGGAAATCATTCGCCTCAAGGATCAGACCCCCATTGAGATCGATGCGCGCAAAACCGCGTTAGTAGTAATTGACATGCAACGGTACTTTGTGAGCCCGCATTATCCGTTCATGCAAACGTTCGAGAAGCTCGTGCCCGGAGTCACGGCGGGTTACTGCGAACGGGTCAACAGCATGGTGATTCCTAATATCAACCGTTTACAGTCCTGTTTTCGCTCGCTCCAGCTCCCACTTATTTATACGGCCATTGGTAGTTGTCTTCCAAACGGCCAGGATCTCAACCGTATGTGGAAAGAGCTTGACCGTTTAAGTCTGTCCGTGGTGGGACGGCGGATGTTTCCCGCCGTCGATGCGCCGAGTTGGCAGATCGATGATAGCGTGGCTCCCCGACCTGGCGAAATCGTCCTCAACAAAACCTCTAGTGGCACGCTCAACTCAACGATGTTGGATCAAACGCTCCGTAACATGGACATTGAGTCGCTCATTGTCTGTGGCGTCACAACGGACGTCTGCGTCGAGACCACGGCGCGCGACGCTGCGGATCGGGGGTTTCAGGTGATTATTGCCGAAGACGCGTGTACGGCGTTTAGTTCGGACTTACACCGGGCGGCGCTGCAAGCGTTCAGTCTGGCGTTTGGACGAGTGCGAAAAACGGAGGAGATCGTACGGCTGTTGGCGGAAGCAAAACTGTAGAGGAGATATTGCCTGGGCTGCCTCAAATGGGCAGTCTGAGAGAATTGTTCCCCTGGCCACAAAGCATTGCGAGTAAAATGTCTATATGAAAGCAATCATTTTTCATAGTGAGCGAATTCCGGGTCAATTTACATCGGACGTATTGCCGGGCCTCTCCCACTTGCAACTGACAGAGACGCCAGTCCCTGATCTTCCTGATGAGCGGTGGGTTGTCGTCAAGAGTAAAATTGCGGGTATTTGCGGCAGCGATCTCGGTTTCTTGCAAGGGAAGCCGATGCCGGCGGCGGAGCCCTATTTTCAGTTACCGATCATTCCAGGGCATGAGTTGTTTGGTGAAGTTGAAGCCGTAGGGAAAAAAGTGCAAGGTCTCCGGATCGGCCAGCGCGTGTCGATTGACCCGTCCTTGGGGTGCAAAGAGCGCGGCTTCACTAAGCCGTGTGTCCACTGTCGTAACGGCAATCCCGGGATTTGTGAGCGTCTGGCCGAAGGCTGTCTCGCTCCCGGCATTCTCATTGGCACCTGTCGCGATACCGGCGGCGGTTGGGGTGAATATTTTGTCGCTCCTGGCCATCGACTCCATCCGCTTCCTGATAAGATCGGCGATGACGAGGCCTCGCTGCTGGAGCCATTTGCCGTCTGTTTACGCGCCGTACTGAATAACCCGCCGCAAAAGAAGGAACTTGTAGTCGTTATTGGCGCGGGAACAATTGGATTGATGAATATCGCGGCGCTCAAGGCGATAGAGCCGACCTGCCGTATTGTCTGTGTCGCCAAATATCCTTTCCAGGCGAAGCTCGCCCAGCAGCTTGGCGCCGAGTACACAATCGACGCGCAGAACGATGACGTCATGGAGAGCGTTGGCAAACTCGTGCAGACGAAAGTGCATAAATTGTCTCGTGGCGGCGCGCTCCTCGCCGGTGGTGTGCGAGTTGTCTACGACACGATCACTAGCTCGACGACTATTAACCAGGCGCTGCGCATGGCTTTAGGAAAAGGCGTTGTTGTCATTCTTGGACTCGCGGCGCTTCCCGAAGAAGTAGATTGGACGCCGATCTGGCTCAAAGAGATCAATGTTATTGGCAGTCTGACCTACGGGACGGAAGTCTTCAAAGGGAAACGCGCGGACACGTTCGTGCGGGCCGTCGAGTTGGTGGCGAAACGCCGGGCGGATCTCACGCCGATCAAGCCGCGCAAATATCCTTTAGCGCAATACCGTGAAGCGCTCACTGAAGCGGCAAGCAAGAAAACCTCGGGAGCGGTGAAGGTATCGTTTGTATTGTAGGTTTCAGTTGTCGATCTATTTAGGGAGAAACGAGCTTGAAATCCGACGGGAAAATTTTTTACGGCTGGTGGATTGTCTTCTTTGCCGCGATCGGCCTGTTCATGGGGTATGGTCCGATCGTTACCTTCACCTTTGGCGTTTTTTTCAAGCCCCTCAGTCAAGAATTCGGCTGGAGCCGTGCGCAAGTGTCGTTGGCGTTCTCTCTGTCGCTCTTTGTCATGAGTCTTGTTTTTCCTCTTGTTGGCCGTTTGGTGGATCGCTTCGGCGCGCGTCGGGTGATTGTCCCTGCGGTTTTCTTTTTCGGCTTGGGGTTGATGTCGTTTGCGCTACTGTCCCCACGCCTTTGGCATCTCTACGCAATCTATCTCTTGCTGGGCATTGTTGGCGGCGGCACGGCTCCCATCCCGTATTCGAACGTGCTTTCACACTGGTTTGATAAACGACGCGGCCTGGCGTTAGGGGTCGCCATGGTCGGTTTAGGACTCGGCGCGTTTATCATGCCGTTTTTAGCGCAACGCTTCATCGAAATTGGAGGATGGCGCTGGGCGTACGTCTGCATCGGTCTCATGGTTATGGTCGTGGCTATTCCAGTGGTCGCGTTGTTTTTGAAAGAAACGCCGCACATGCTGGGATTATCGCCGGATGGTGAACGAAGGCACGAGGCAGCCGCGCTGTACGGGACACAAAAAGAAGGGATGAGCGCCCGCGAGGCGTGGCGCACGGACACGTTTTGGATTCTTGTCAGTGCTTTTTTCCTCATGTCCGCAAGCGTGCATGGCTGTCTGATCCATCTTGTTCCTCTGCTCACCGACAGCGGTGTGACTCCGCAAACGGCGGCGCTGGCGACCTCGCTTTTGGGTGGAGCATTATTGCTCGGGCGGGTTGGCGCCGGGTATCTCCTCGATCATTTTTTTGCCTCGACGGTGGCGGTAGGTTTTTTCAGCGGCGCTGCCTGCGGATTCATTTTATTCTGGAGTGGGGCGACAGGCGCGCTGGTGTTCGTCGCCGCTTTCCTCGTTGGGTTAGGGATGGGCGCTGAAGGCGACATTATCGCCTATCTCGTCAGTCGCTACTTCGGCTTGCGTGCTTTCAGTGAGATCTATGGGTACGCCTTCGCCGCGTTCACGCTGGGAGGCGTCGTTGGCCCGTTGCTCATGGGCATTGGATTCGACACTACCGGTTCTTACCGTTTGATGTTAGGCGTCTTTGTGTTTGCCACGATTCTTGCCGCCGCCTTGATGACCCGCTTGGGATCGTATCGCCTGTGGCAACCCGCCGCGGAAGCCGTTATGTCGTAAAAAACTGACGAAGTAAAGAGGATTAAGGATAGCGGCGTGAAGTCGGATGAATCCTCGAACCCTTTGTGTAAGAGAATTGATGCGCTGGCGATGGGGCTGAAAATCCTCAGACTGAGAGAAGAAGACGCAAGCCGACTAACCCTAAAGCGATAGCCAAGCCGCGCATGATCCACTCTCCACGTACGCGCTGAGAAAGCCAGGCGCCCACTTGGGCTCCTGGTAATACACCCAAACTTAACGCGATTGTCCTGTGAACTCCGTGATGAAATGCGCCTGTTGCGATATGCACGAGCGTGCCCGTGAGCGCCATAACTGCCAAGACGAAATGTGAGGTTGCCGTGGCGATGTGTGCGGGAAAATTGAGTAAGTGAACCAGCGCCGGCACATGAATAATGCCGCCGCCGATTCCTAGCAAACTGGAGAGATATCCAACCACAACGCTTAATCCGATACCAAGACTCAAGTTGAAAGGGAGAGGTTGTCTACCGCCATCTTGCGCTTTGCTCGCATCTGCGAGACCTTGAGTGGCGCCTTGTTCCGACGCATCGCCGGGTTCGCTCGGCTCTTTGGGTGGATACCGGAGCAGAAATCCTGCCCCGATGAGCAAGATAAGTCCTAGTAATAGGTTGAAGAAATGACGTGGAATATACGCAGTCGTCAGCGCTCCTAGAATGGCTCCGGGAATAGTGGCAATAGAGAACAAGACGCCTGCTCGATAATCGATACGTTTGCTACGCGCGTACGCCGCCGACCCCGACAAAGCATTACAGAAGACTACCGCTAGCGATATGCTGGTAATGACATCGGAGCTTTCCGTGGGATACAGCAAAAGCAGAAGCGGCACCAGAACAAAGCCGCCACCGGCGCCGATCAAGGTTCCATAAGCTCCGATCACGAACCCGAGAGGAGCCAACCAGAAATATGATGCCATTACGCTTGCCTTCCTTTCACGGCAATAATCCCAGCCATTGCCAATACGGGATAGCGACGAGAACGGCGAGCAGGTAAATCGCGCCGTAGCTCCACGCGAGCAGCTGCACTTGGGCGTGAGAAAATGATTTTTCTTTCGTGCCGAAGTAGAGCGCTAGATAGGTTGTACTTTGATAGGGAAGAAACCAGACCGTCACCGCCATGCACGTTACCAACACGAGCGGCAGGGCCTGCATGCCGGCTTGGGTTGCAATCGGGACAACCGTGAGGGTGAGGAGCGAGACGAGCGGAAAACTCGGCAAAATGAACCGAGCTGCGAAGATTGCCAGCGTCATCGTCAAGACAAACGTTGGCGGGTGCTCAGCGAGTGGTTTGAGCAATGGAGCGAGCTGGTTGATCAGCCAGATGTCGACGCCAAGCTGCCGCACAACGCTGGTGAGGCTGAGCACGGCGCCGAGGTAAAAGAGAAAATCCCAGTTGATGCCGGCGCGGAATGTTTCTCGGTCAAGAAGATTGGTGGCGAGCAAAATGGCGAGTCCGCTCATGGCGACCCAGGCGACGTCGGTCTGATGATAGGGCGCCGTAATCCAGCCAATCATGGCGGCGACGACGACAAAGCCGTTGATGATCTCCGCGCGCGATGGCGGGCCAAGCGCTTCGATTTGGGTTTCAATCAACCCACGGGAGATAGTCGGTTGAAATTCGGGAGGGAAGAGGAGCATTGTCAACGTAAACGCTAACGTAAATGTTACGAGCGCCAACGGCAAGGCGGCGAACGCCCAGCCTCCCCAACCGATCTGCATGCGCACCGCTTCCGGCAGCAAACCCCACGCCAACAAATTTTCCGCCGCGCCGGTCAGAAAAAACGGTCCCATTTGTCCGAACCCCAGCAACGCGGCCATGGCTAACCCGGCGGAGCCGCTGCTACGGCGTACATAACCAAGAGAGTCCGACAGCGCCAGAATAATCGGCCCGGCGATCGCGGTGGCGGACGTGGAGTCAGGAATAAACGTTGTGATTGAAGTTCCGCTGAGGGAGAGTCCCATTGCTTGTCCACGGTAGGTGAGTGGGAAGCAGCGGAGAATATACAATGCCAGGCGAAAAAGGAGACCCGAGCTTTGTAAGGAAGCGGTGATGCCGAGCACGCCAATGATCAGAAAAAACGGACTGGTGGTGAATCCGGATACCGCGATCTCGGGCGGAACCACGGCGAACAAGATCCATCCAATGATGAGTCCCAAGCCGACGACGTAATCCGGTAACACGTCGAATGCCCAGAAAATCACCGCCCAGGCTAACAACGCCAACATGTGCATGCTGTTGTTATCGAGTCCTGTAAGCGGTGGCGTATGCCAGATGCCGAGTCCTACCATGAGACCAATTACTGCCCCGGTCCAACGGTGAACTCGAGGGGAAATCCGTAGAAGCTGCCAGCGTCGCGGCGCTGTTGGCGTTGCACCGCTATCGACTGTCTGGGTTTGGAGAAAGACGCGCTGTTTGACGTCGAGCAGTGTGTTCGTCAACGAGTCTTCAGGGAAGCGGTCCAGCCATTTGCGTAACAAGTCAAACCGCTCTGCCGTAATCTCCTCCTCGGCGTGGGCGATAAGCAAGGGCGCCGCCGCTGCGTATTCTCCGGCATCCAGGTGGTGCTCGATAGCGAGGTCCCAATGTCCACTCGTTTCATACAAGCGGGCGGCGCGTTGGTAGAGATCTTGCACCCCGTCCGTGCCCACTTCCTCGATCAATCGACCAAATAAATATTCACGAATTGCTTCAGGGTAGCTCACTGCGCCGTCGTGACGTGCAACGAATACTTGCTGTTCCTCTAAGGCGGCTAGTTCCTTACCAGCGTCGTGATGACCAAGTAAGGCATTTACAATCGATGGGTCTAAAGTTGCGAGGATCGCCGTATGCATCAGAAATTCTTGACGTTTCGGCGGTTGAGAATTGAAAAGCGTGTCGATCTGAAAATTGAACGCCGATTGTTTCTTGGAAAGTTCTTGATTTGCTTGATAAAGGCGATCGCTAAGGACCTGAGTAAAGTGCAGAATGAGCCGTGGGTTTTCTTCGATGAGCGCATCGAATTTCTCTTTGGTCAACCGCCATAATTGGACTGTGCTGCGAGTAATGATCGTGGCTGAGCGCGGACGGTCCGAGAAAAGCGCGCGTTCGCCGAACCATTCGTGCGGTCCGCTGATTGCGACGACCTCACGTTGATTCCCCGCGCGAGTAATGAGGACTTCGATTTCTCCGGACTTAATGATGTAAAAATCTTGCGCTTCTTCACCTTCATAGCAAATGACCGTGCCTGGTGGATGCTGTTCTTCACGCAGGTCAGCGATAATCTTCGCGAAGCTGCCAGGCGGTAAATCGGCAAAGAGCGGGATACGACGCAGGACGGTGGCTAAAGAGTCCATAACACCTGGTGCTTTCAAAATGAGACGATTTTTAGAGGAACTGTTTTCCCGAGCTGCGGCTCGGTTCGTGTTAAGAGCGTTGCGGTAAGTTTTGTCATTTTTTCATGACTGAGAATGGTGATCTCCTTGTCGCCAAAAGTGGGAAGGATAAAGCCGAAAGCCGGTTTCGTAAATATCACCTGCGGACTTTCCATCGTAAGCGGTCATGGAGGTTGCTGCCCATCTCCCAGAGGAAGCCTGCCAAATCATGTCCATGAAGAAAATTCCTTGACGGTCCGAGACTGGAAAATTACGGTATGGCGCGAGAGACCCTGATGGTCCTCTCCAACGGAGAGGCTGGCTGGGCCAAGAATCCGGGCGAGATTGACATCTGTCACGCGGAGTTGATGACCGGCCTATCGCAGGTACCCGGCAAGGTGTGGCTGATTTCGCTCGGCAACGTTCCAGCGAATGAAACCGAGCAAGGGCAACGTAACAAGCGTTTCCAGGATTATCTGAGTCTCCAAAGTCTCTTTCGTGGTGGTGAGGTCACGACGATCGGTTAGCTGAAACAGCGGGTGAAGGAAGCATTGCACGACGCGGTGATTACGTTGGTGCAGCGAGGTGTTCGCGAATCCAGCAAGGGCCGCTTTCATAGTGGCCAGGCGCTGGACTGGAACCGGTTAGACTTTACTGGACGCCAAAAGGAAATGTCGCGCGTACCGCGCGAAGCAATTCTTCAACGAACTAAAGCAATAGAAGACGCTGGCAATCTCTTCGTGAAGTTGTCTGACACGGAGGTCTTGCTCGTGCCTCACGCGATACCGGCAGCGTTGGGCGTGGCTGCGGCCAAAGAGATGGTCGGACAGCCGTTTCTCAAAGACCACAGCTTTGATGCACCACTGTTCGGGAAGCGCGCTGGCCCTGTTCACTTAATCGGTTGCCACAAAACGGAAACCGAAGTACCAGGGACGATAGTTTTTGCCGCGTGCGTCTTACGATAGCGCAGGATCAGGAGACAGCAGGACTGACATGGAATGGATAGCTTTCTCTATCGGCGCGACTATTATGGCGCTGATTGTTGTATTTTTCTGGAAACTGGCAAATCCATAGACAGAAGAGGCCACGCTTCTACAAGGGCAAGCACTCGGAGCTGCATTTACTACAAACGTCTCTGTAAGGGGAACTGTAAACAGCTCCCCTTTACATCCCGCCCTCCCTCTGTAGGGACAGAGAAATTATTGGGCTGCGTCAGTTTCAATAAACTCCAATGCTTCGTCCGGCGTAGTGACAACGGTATATAAATCGCGAAATCGTTTGTGAATGAACGCCTCCCGAAAGCCACGCTCAAATTGCGCTAGCAAGTGATCGAAATAACCGTTCGTATTGACGAATACCGCCGGTTTATGGTGGAGGCCGAGTTGTTTGAACGAGAGGATTTCCAAAATTTCTTCAAGTGTGCCAAAGCCGCCGGGAAGCGCGATATAGGCGTCGCCCAGTTCGTCGAGTCCGCGTTTGCGCAGGCGCATGTCAGTGACTGATTGCATTTCATGCCCCTCTGACGCATAGCCGCGTTCAACGAAGTCCGCTAGGATGACGCCTTTGAGCTTGCCGTTGTGCAGCATGACAGCGTTGGCAAGCGCACCCATCAGACCGATATTGCCGCCGCCGTAAATCAGGGTGTGCCCACGAGAGGCGATCAAACGTCCCAGTTCTGCGGCGACATCAAGATAGTGCTGGGCAACACGTCGACTGGACGCGCAATACACGGTAATGGCAAGGGCGCGAGGGGGTGTGGGAGAAAGCATGTCTGTTATTCCTTGATTCGTTGATCGAAAGACGGGAAAGGAAAGAGGTTAGATAGGAAACGCCGTTCTTTGCTTTCTTTCCTATCTCTTTTTCCGTTTCTCGTCTTCCGTTTTTATAGCGCCTTCACTACGTCGTCCATTGCTTTCCAGTCAACAATTGGCGTAAGTTTACGCTTGATGACCAACCCGCTCGCCATCACGCTTGAAAAGGTGACGAAGGTTTTTGCATGGTCCTGAATGTCGAGCACGAGAATGATCTTTGCTTCTTCGTTCGAGGCCCAGGGACCGGCTTTGAGTGAGACTCCCTCGGGAAAGCCGGTATCGCCTTTGAGAACGCCTTGGAACATTTTGTGGATTTTCTTCACGTTATCAGCTGAGGTTTCGTTCAACCAGATTTCATCGAGATATAGCGGCATAAAAGCCCTCCTTTTTGTGATGCTTTCTCCCGTGTCGGCATAGCATAGCGCGCATGTCAGAAACAGAGAAGGGAGATAGCTAAGAGAACTTGGCTTTGTCTTGGCTGGGTCTTATTTTATAACCAATTTAGCGAAGAGTACGCGGAACGATAAACCTCGGCTTGCCGAGTTGAAAGCGCAAGGAGAACCTTCTAGATTGACAGAAACAAGGAGCGAGCATGTCTCAATCTGTTGGATGGGCAGAATTGGATCTTCCCTTGAAACTCAATATCCAGGCGGCTCACCTGTCTAACGAGCAGTTCCTCCAACTCTGTCAGGAGAATCCAGACCTGCGCATTGAGATGAACGCTAGGGAGGAGTTAGTCATCATGCCGCCAACAGGAATGAAAACTGGTATGCGTAACCATACGCTCGCTCTCCGCTTAGGAGGATGGACTGAGCAAGATGGGTCTGGTCTTGCCTTTGCTTCCTCCACGATGTTCACTCTTCCCAATGGGGCGAAACGCTCGCCTGACGCTTCTTGGGTGAAGCGAGAACGATGGAATGCTCTGACTGAAAAACAACAAGAAGGAACTGATCCGCTCTGTCCTGACTTTGTCGTCGAACTGCGCTTACCCTCAAGATCGCCTCCCTATTCTTCAAGAGAAGATGCAGAAATATATCAACAACGGCGCGCAGCTCGGTTGGTTGATCGACCCGCTTGAGAAGCGTGTATATATCTACAGACCCGGCCAATCTATTGAACAACTCGACGATCCCACCACTGTAAGCGGTGACCCGGTGTTGCTGGGATTTGTTCTGTCGGTGCGGGAGTTGTGGTAGCATACTTTGTCCTTGATGTACTAACCTGCTGGAATCTTCTTTTCTAGTTTTCTACTGACTTGGCTGTCCTGGTTGCTGGCTTAGCAGTAAGCGCTCCCATCTTTGGCAATCTCTTCTCGGTATGCTACCGTCACCCCCACACGAAGGAGGGTGCAGTATGGCGCTACCACTTGCAGGGATTCGCGTGCTCGACATCGCTAGCATGTTGGCTGGTCCGTATGGCGCGACCATGTTGGGGGACATGGGTGCGGATATCATTAAGATTGAACCGCCGTATGGGGATGAGTCTCGCGCGATCGGCGTGAAGGTCGAGAACGATAGCGGGTTCTACGTCGGCATTAATCGCAACAAACGCAGCCTTGTCCTGGATCTTACCAAGCCTGAAGGAAAACAGCTGTACTTCCGTCTGGTGCGCACCGCCGACATCATTATCGATAACCTTCGCCCGCAAGCGAAAGCCAAGCTCGGCGTGACGTACGAGGAAAACTGTAAGCACAATCCCAAGATCATCTGTATCTCGGTGAGTGCTTTCGGCCAAAGTGGACCGTACGCCGGGCGGCCTGGCATTGATCCACTGGCGCAAGCGTTGAGCGGTCTCATGGGTGTGACTGGTGAAAAAGACGGAAAACCACTGAAAGCGGGGCCGGCTATTGCGGACGCGACCTGCGCGAATCTGGTCGCGTTTTCAGCAATGGTCGGCTTATGGACGCGTGAACAGCAGGGCATCGGTCAGCAGATCGAGGTGTGTCTCCTCGATGGGCAGATTCATATCCAGCCATCGCAAGTGGGACAGTTTTTCCTGTGCAACTATGTGCAGCCGCGTGTGGGCAACGCCAGCCCGTTTTATGCGCCCTATGGAACCTTCACCTGCCGCGACGGTCGCGACATTCAGATTGCCTCGTTCAACAATAAATTCTTCCACAATATTTGCCGAGCGATTGGACGCGAGGATTTGATCAACGATCCCCGCTTTCCGAATGGCGAAGATCGCCTCGCGCGTGAGGCCGACCTGAATGTGGAAATCCAGAAGGCGTTCTCGCAATTTGACTCGGATGAAATGATGCGCCGGCTCGCGCAAGAAGACTGCATGGCGGCTTTGGTGAATACCTACGAGCAAACTTTCGCCGATCCACAAGTGCAGCACAATCAGATGGCGGTTGAGGTAAACCATGCCCGTGTTGGCAAGGTGAAGGTGGGGGGCATTCCAGTAAAGCTCAAGAAAACTCCTGGCGCCGTGCGCCTGGCTCCGCCCACGCTGGGGCAGCATACGCGCGAAGTGTTGCAAGAGCTTGGATTGAAAGACGTGGATTTAGAGCAGTTGTTAGAAAAAGGAGTCATTAAATAAGGAGTCAGTATCCAGTAATCGGAAGGGTGGGCTGCGTCCACCCTTCCGAAAGAAAAGGAGTTATCCATGCCACGTGGAGCGGACGGTGTCGTGCAAGCGCTGAAAGACGCCGGCGTTAATACGATCTTTGGTATTCCGAGTATTCACAATATCGGTCTCTACGATGTACTGCGCCGCGAACCGTCTATTCGCCACATCCAGTGTCGCCACGAAGCGGCGGCAACGCACATGGCTGACGGCTACGCTCGCGCCGGTGGAAGATTGGGCGTGATTGTTTCTTCCACTGGACCTGGCGCCGGGTTTACTCTCTCTTCCTTGCAGGAGGCCTGGGGCAGTTGTTCGCCTGTGTTGATGATCACCACGGACATCGATGCGGCGAAGATTGGCAAGGGGCTTGGCGTTCTGCATGAACTGGAAGAACAGGGATCATTATTTCGTACAGTAACGAAGGCCACCTTCTGCATGCGACCGGGCGATGACTTTTACACGACGACAAAGAACGCGATCAATCTCGCGCTCAGCGGCCGCCCCGGTCCTGTTTGTATTCAAGCGCCAACGGATCTGCTTGCTGGTGAAGTCCAGGTCGGTGCGGCGGGAAAAGCGGAAAGCGCGCCCGCGGTTTCGTCGTTGCCAACGCGCATTGACGAAGCAGTCTCACTTTTGCGGCGTGCGAAACAGCCTGTCATTATCCTTGGGACTAACGCGGCGCGCGCCAATATGGCTACTGATTTAACCGCGCTTGCCGAAGCCGTATGTGCGCCAGTCATCGTCAGTTCAGCTGCTAAGGGAGTGGTAGCCGAGGACCATCCTTTGACCTTTGGTAACGCCGCGCGACGCTTGGTGGTAAAAGATATTGTGCCTCAATGCGATGTTGCGCTAGCCATCGGCACGCGCTTGCGCGAGGTTGATGCGAAACGGCGTGGTCTGGTGCTTCCTGAACATCTGATCCATGTGGATTGGGATGATCGCTGGATCGGGAAGAACTTTCCAGCCGCCGTGCCATTAGTGGGCGACATCAACGCTATTACGCAAGAACTGCGACGGCAACTTGAAGGAGAGCCATATTCCGGTCCGCGACAGCAGCGGGTCGCGGAGTGGCGCCAACAAGCGGACGCGGAAAGGGCACAGTTGCAACAAGAGCTGGCCGAAGTCCGTTATCTTGACGTCATCCGTGCGGTATTGCCCCGTGACAGCGCCTTGGTGATCGATAATACTCAATTGGCCTACTGGTCCGAGTATTTTTATCCTTCATATCAGCCGAACGGGATCATCGGCGCCAAAGGGTCTGGGTTGTTAGGGTTCAGTTTTCCTGGAGCTATCGGCGCAAAGGTGGCCTGTCCCACGAAACCTGTTGTCGGCATCATCGGAGACGGTGGATTCCTGTACACGTCGCAAGAGCTGGCGACCTGTGTGCGTCATAAAATCGGCTTCCCCATGGTTGTGGTGAATGACAATGCCTATGGAGTGATTGGGTACTTACAACGCACGGCTTATCAGGAAGAGTATGAAGCCCGGTTGACGAATCCCGATTTTCTAAAATTTGCCGACGCGTTCGGAGTAGCCGCAACCCGTGTCCGTACGCCTGAGGAATTAGGGATCGCTCTAGAAAAAGCGCTTGCTTCTGGTGAGATGCATCTTATTGAACTGCAAACGACAATTGCCGCGCCGCCGTTTGGGAAATATTAGGCGCTCTGTCAAATTTGCATGGAAAGGACATAAACCAATGTCAGACCGTCGCTTATCAATTTGGGGATGGGGATATGAGGATCAACAACCGACTCTTGAGCAGCGCAAAGCCACTGCCCATGGGATTGCCGCCAGCCTGGGTCGTAGTGATGTTGAGTTAGCCCCTGAACCGAAAATTGAAGAGATTGAGCTGCGCGCGCCGCGTATTGCACCTCCTGCTTCCCTGGCCGCCATTTGTTCGACGACCACGTACGATCGCGCCGCGCATTCCTATGGCAAGGCGATGCCTGACCTTTGGCGCGCATACCGTCGTCAATTTCCCAATCCGCCGGATGTGGTTGCCTTTCCGCGGAGCGAAGCCGATGTTGTTGCTGTGCTCGATTGGTGCAGTCAGGTGAACGCCGTCGCCATTCCGTTTGGCGGCGGTTCAAGTGTAGCCGGTGGGGTGGAACCACCACCAGAGTGCGCGCAGCGTGCGGCGGTCTCGATTGATCTGCGTTACTTGAACAAGGTGTTGGAAATTGACAAAACCTCTCGCGCCGCGCGCATCCAAGCCGGCGTGTACGGCCCTGCGTTGGAAGATCAACTCCGTCCTCACGGGTATACACTCAGGCATTATCCGCAGTCTTTTGAGGTGTCGAGTCTGGGCGGATGGATCGCGACACGCTCAGGCGGGCATTTTGCCTCCTTGTATACGCATATCGATGAATTCGTCGAATCGTTGCGCATCGTTACACCGCGCGGCATGGTCGAGAGCCGCCGCTTACCTGGGTCCGGGGCCGGCCCAAGCCCGGATCGCATGTTTATCGGCTCCGAAGGAATTCTCGGCATCATCACTGAAGCGTGGATGCGACTCCAGGATCGGCCGGTGTACCGCGCTTCCGCTGGCGTGCGTTTCGATAAATTCGAGTCCGCCGTGACCGCCGTACGCCTCTTGAGTCAGTCGGGACTTTATCCGACAAACTGTCGGCTGCTCGATCCCATGGAAGTAAAGCGAAATAAAGTTGGCGACGGCACTGGGGCCATGTTGATGTTAGGGTTCGAGTCTGCGGATCATTCGCTTGATGCCTGGATCAATCGCGCGCTAGAGTGCTGCCGCGATTATGACGGAACAACGCCGAACGGAGTCGTCATTCGTGGCGGTGGAGAGACAGCAGGACGAGAAGGCTCGGTGGGCGATTGGCGAGACGCCTTTATTCGCATGCCGTACCAATCCATTACTATGGCGGCTATGGGCGCAATCTTTGATACCGTCGAAAGTTCCATTACCTGGGAACGTTTTGACGCCTTTTATGCTGGCGTGATGGCGTCAACGCAGAAGGCGCTCAATGAGGTCTGTGGCGGCGGCGTTTTGTCTTGTCGTTTTACGCATATTTATCCAGACGGACCGGCGCCGTACTTTACGTTCCTGAGCTTGGGAAAGCCGGGCAGTGAATTAGAGCAATGGAAAGAAGTTAAAACCGCCGCCTGTGATGCCGTCATCCGTCAAGGGGGAACGATCACGCATCATCATTCTGTCGGCCGCATTCATAAGCCGTGGTATGATAAACAACGTCCGGATCTATTTGCTACAGCGCTGCGCGCGGCCAAGGCGGCGCTTGATCCCCAAGGGATGTTGAACCCGGGCGTGTTGATTGATCCATAAAAAGAAGTAGGGGTTAAGGGCTAGGAGAAGAACAATGCCCCATTTTTAATTCCTACTCCTTTTTTGCTTTGTAGGCTGTGTTTATTACCTGTGAGGAGAGTGTATGCCGAACGCCATGAAAAATATTCTTGACGCTATTCAGTCAGGACAAGCGAAGTTGCAGGACTATGCGAACCTGCCCCTGCCGGAGTCCATGCGTGCGATCACCACCCACAAAGACGAAATACGCATGTTTGATGGGATGGAATCGGAGGAGAAGGACCCGCGCGTCAGTTTGCATCTTGACGAAACGCCTGTGCCTGAACCTGGGCCGAACGAAGTGCTCGTGGCGGTCATGGCGTCGAGCATCAACTTTAACACGGTGTGGAGCGCGATTTTCGAACCTATTCCCACGTTTCAATTTCTGGAACGCGCCGCTAAGCGGAGTCCGTGGGATAAACGTCATGACCTACCCTATCATATTCTTGGCAGTGATGGCTCCGGCGTGATCTTACGGGTGGGACCGGGCGTGACCCTGTTCAAACCAGGAGATGAGGTCACGATTCATTGTAACTATGTCGATATGCAAGCGCCGGACGGTCATGACGACTCGATGCTGGACCCTGATCAGCGTATCTGGGGATTTGAGACCAACTTCGGCGGCCTGGCCGAGATTTCCTTGGTGCGTGCGAACCAACTGATGCCCAAGCCCTCACATCTCACCTGGGAAGAGGCAGCGTCGATGCCGCTCGTCAATTCGACTGCGTACCGTATGTTGGTGAGCCATAACGGCACGCAGATCAAGCAGGGTGATATCGTGCTGATCTGGGGCGCCGTGGGCGGCCTTGGCGGATTCGCGATCCAGTATGTGCTTAATGCCGGAGCTTTTCCCATTTGCGTCGTTTCTTCTGAAGAGCGGGTGAGGCTCTGTGAGACTATTGGCGCGCGTTGGGTCATCGACCGGCGCGCGGAAGGATATCAATTCTGGAACGAAGATGGGTCGCAGAATGTCGCCGAGCTCCGTCGCTTTGGGAAGAAGATTCGCGAGATGACGGAGGGTGAAGATCCTGATGTAGTCTACGAGCACCCTGGGCGTGAAACCTTTGCCGCGAGCGTGTTTGTTGCGCGTCCCGGCGGTTCGGTAGTGACTTGCGCCTCGACCACTGGTTACAATCACGAGTACGACAACCGCTACTTATGGATGAACAAGAAGCGCATCATCGGCTCCCATTTCGCCAACTACCGTGAAGCCTGGGAAGCGAATCGTTTGGTCTGCAAACGTGCGATTCATCCGCTACTGTCAGAAACGTATCCACTGGAGCAGACGGGAGAGGCTGCGTATCGCGTACATCATAACATGCAAATCGGGAAGATTGCCGTACGCTGTCTTGCGCCGGAAGATGGACTCGGCGTGCGTGACGAGGAAGGACGCGCCCGTCACATTGGACAAATCAACCTGTACCGCAACGCCGCGAAAGGTGACTTCCGCTTGGTGAAGACGGAGCCGTAAGGCAGATGGTGCGCGGGACGTGAAACGCGGAGCGTAGAACCAGGGGTGAAAAACGCAATACGTTTCACGCAACACGTGCATCACACGCGCACAGAAAGACTCGTTCATGACAGCAATAACTATCCGTCCCGCCACCCCTAACGATGTTGGGGTTATCCTTGAGTTCATCCAGGGACTTGCTGCGTTTGAGCACGAGCCGGATGCGGTGAAGGCAACGACTGATGACCTGCTTCGCGATGGGTTCGGGGAGCAGCCGAAGTTTGAAGTCCTCATTGCCGAACGTGGAAAAATCCCCATTGGGTTTGCGCTCTTTTTTCCTACGTACTCAACCTGGGAAGGCCGAGCTGGAATTCATCTCGAAGATATCTTTGTGATTGAAGAAGAACGTGGGACCGGAGTTGGGTACAAACTCATGACCGCGCTTGCCGCCATTGCCGTGGATCGCGGCTACGCTCGTTTAGAGTTGTCGGTGTTACACTGGAACCCAGCGCGCGAATTTTACCATCGTCTGGGTCTGGCGCACCAGAAAGAATGGTTGCCGTATCGTATTAGTGGTGAGGTGCTGAAGAAATTAGCGACAGCAGAGTAGGGGCACGACGCGCCGCCCCTAGTTGGTCTCTTCTTCACATTTCTTACAATTCAGCTCATCGCCAAGGTGGACCTGCCGTCCTTCCGGCGTTGCCACCCACGGACGCTCTTGCCAGGGTGGATTATGACGAACATGTTGCGTATGTCCGCACTGCAGATCGGCAACCCAATCACCGACTTCGTCTTTATGGAATCCTATGATTTTCTGCTGCAAAGGAGAGTTTACTCAACACCGAGTTTTTTCTTTCCTTCCGGCGACATCATGTCTGGATGCCACGGCGGGTCCCATACGACTCGCACCTCGGCTTCCGCGACGCCGGGAAGGATCTCAATCCGCCGCTGAGCGTCGCCGGCAATGGAAGGTCCCATACCACAGCCTTGCGCGGTTAGCGTCATCTGCACAAACACTTTGCTTTCCCCGTCTGGTTGCGGTTCGATCTGGAGATCGTAAATCAAGCCAAGATCCACGACATTGATGGGGATCTCAGGATCGTACACATCTTTGAGTTGCGCCCAGACTAGGTCTTCCGTGACTGGACCTGCGTGAGGAGGCGAGATCGGAGCGGCCGACTGTTGATTTTTCCCCAGGGCGTCCGCGTCCTGACCGGCAATGCGGTATAGCCCGCCGTTGGGGAGCCGGACAGTATAGGTATCGCCTAAGGATTGAGTGATGACCGCTGCCGTTCCTTGAGGGATGGTGACGATTGTTCCCAACGGGATTTGTTCAGCTTGGCAGTCGCGGGTTAGTTCGATTTCTTCATGCTGCATATCGTACCTACATTTTTTGTGATTAATGCAAAGCGTGCGGTTCGCTCAAGGTAAACGCCGCAATTTGCGCATCGAAGCGTTCCCCAGCCTTTGTAACCATCTGATACTCACCATGCATTGTGCCGAATGGGGTCGTGAGCGGACAGCCGGAGGTATATTCAAAAGACTGCCCCGGCGCCAAAACCGGTTGTTCGCCCACGTCGCCCGGTCCCCTTACTTCTTCTGCTTTCCCGTTGGCGTCGGTGAGGACCCAATGGCGACTGAGGAG